>JAJYDQ010000036.1 GCA_021777225.1 Deltaproteobacteria bacterium | reverse complement strand
ATGATGCCAGGCAGAATCAGGAAACATGCGCAAAATGGAGGTCACACATGGCCGGTTCAACGTTCAAGGACAAAGTAGTAGTCATTACCGGCGCTTCGAGCGGAATTGGGCGCGAGCTTGCCTGTCAACTTGCAGGGCAGGGGGCCTGGCTTTCACTCGCAGCTCGAGATGTGGAACGCCTCGCAAAAGTGAGGGCTGAGTCCCAAACCCGAGGAGGAAGAGCGATACCGGTTCAAACCGATGTCAGTCAGCAATCGCAGTGCGAATCGTTGATCCAGGAGACCGTAAAAAAATATGAGCGAATAGATGTGCTGGTCAACAACGCTGGAATAACAATGTGGGCGAAATTCGAAGACCTGCAGGACCTTGGATTAGTTGAACAGATCATGCGGATAAATTTCTTCGGCAGCGTTTACTGCACACACTATGCTTTGCCGTACCTGAAGCAAACGAAGGGTCAGATAGTCGCTGTTTCCAGCCTGACGGGAAAAACAGGGATCCCTACCCGTAGCGCCTATGCGGCCAGCAAACATGCCATGGCTGGGTTCTTTGACTCGTTGCGTATTGAAATAGCAGAATATGGTGTAGACGTAACGACCATTTATCCTGACTTTGTGTCATCGGAAGTCCGTGAACGCGCATTGGGTCCAGATGGCCTGCCGTTGGGAACAAGCCCGGTACGGGAAAAGGAAGTCATGTCGACTGAGACTTGCGCGGAAATGATCATTCAAGCCATGGAGCAGCGAAAAAGAGAACTAATTATGAGTTTTCGGGGCCGAATAGGGCAGTGGTTGAAGCTGATTGCGCCACGCGTTGTTGACCGGATTGCTCTTCGGGCAATAAATCAAGGTCGTTAGCAAGGTAAAATGAAAAATAACTCCAGGGTGTTGAACCCACTACAATATCAACGAAGTGACGGCGAATCCCAATAGGGAAGGGCCGCATGAACCACAATTTCATCTGTGAACATTGGTTACAAATAAGACAACGCGGGCACGAACTCCGGTTTGTCAACTGAGCCCAAAAATAAGCTCCAATCGCCCCAGACCCCAGTGTAGTCTATGCCCTTTGCCTTTTGTGCAAATTCTCCTTTAGGATCACTGATTGCCGCATTCAACCATCCTGTAAGGTTGTCCGCCAACAGATCGCCTGAATGTGGGACCCCCAGGTTGGACCTGATTAGCGCTATTTTTACCACCTTACCTTCAGGATCAATAAGTTTTCTGAGGTTTTGTTGATGTCTGAGACGGGAGTCATCGTCCGCGCTCAGTTTATCCGAGACTATTGTTAGCCCCGTAACGTCCACGTCAGGATGCCCCCCTTTAAGAATTTTGTCACGATAGGACCTGTACTGGCGAGCGATAAACCAGGACATAAATAAAAGGACCAGCATTTGGTTTTCCGAGGATTGAAGCTCCTGATGACCATGAAAACTAGTGGACGATCGTCTCTTCTGTAAACGCCATTTTGAGTCCTTGATCTTTTCAGGTCCTGTTCCCTCGCCCACCCCGACGCCAATGTTTCCATTATACGTCGTCAGGAGCGTGGCTTTCGAAGCGCGAAGAGTCTTTTCCTGAAACGAGCACGCAGAAATTATAGGCCTGTATTCAGACATTACCATACCAAACGCGTAACACAGCCTGGATTTGTATCCACCGCGAGCGTTCCACTTGCGTAACGTTCCATTTGGGAGGTGAGACTCGAGGTCCTTAATGAAACCAGCGTATTGCGAGTCTTGACTCAGTGCCTCCATATGCGTCTCACTTCTGTCAATTTGTTCTTGTGGGTTCAGGTCCGATTCAAATACGAAATTGACGATGGTGCGCCAAGCTTCGTCGTTTCCCGTAGCCAGCCAGTTCGATGGAGACGCTTCACTGAATAAATATAGATGAGCCATGATCTTTAATTACCTCTTTCCATACACTATATCAAATAAAGACGAGGCTAGAAAATCCCACACCAAAAATGTAGCCGGATTCAGTGCTTACCAGACTAACTACTGACAATCCAGTAGCACTCAGTCTATAATTATGAACTTTTGGGGGAAGCCCATGTCCTTATAAACTGGAGACAGCATTGGCTGCTAGAAGTATTCGCAACAACCGAGGTAATGCAATGACAGAAAATTGGACCAGGGAACAAATTCTTAAACTTGGCAGCGCCTTCTGGGCGAACAAAATCTTGCTAACCGCCGCCGAACTGAACCTGTTCTCCAAGTTGAGCACAGGACCGAAGACAGTGGATGAGCTTTGCCAATCTCAAGGTTGGAGCGAGCGTGGATTGGGCATACTCCTCGACGCTCTTGCCGGCATGGGGCTGTTAAACAAAACTGAACAGGGCTGTTACAGTACGGCCGAGCCTGTGCAAGACTGGCTGGCAGATAACGGGGATGATAGCGTTCTTCCAATGCTGCTGCATATGGCCCATCTTTGGAGAAGCTGGTCCGATCTCCCGGAGATAGTACGAGGTGAAAAAGTTCTTTATGGGGCAGGGACTCATGCTTGGTCCGAAAAAGAGATTGACGCATTTATCGGGGCCATGGATGTAATCGCCAGGAAAATAGCTGACACTATTGTGGCTGACATTGTGGACCTGGCACGGTTCGAGCGATTGCTGGATCTTGGAGGTGGCCCTGGCACATACACGGCAGCGTTCCTGAATAAAAACCCCAAAATGACCGCCACCCTTTTTGATCGTCCAAATGTTATCGAAATAGCAAAGAAACGACTAAAGGAAAAAGGCTTCATCAATCGGGCCCAGTTTGTCGAAGGGGATTACAATACGGACCCACTGCCAGTCGGCCATGACCTGGTTTGGGCTTCAGCTACAATACACAGTAACAACAGGGACCAGAACCGCGAATTATTCAAGAAGATTTATGCGTGTTTATCTTCAGGGGGAAGAGTTCTTTTGAGGGACCACTTTCTGGACAAGAGCAGAACTTCTCCCCTTGATGGAGCTATCTTCGCCGTAAATATGCTCGCAGTCACCCAGGGCGGAAACTGCTATACATTTGATGAGGTCAAGGAGGACCTTGAGTCCGCAGGATTCCACGATGTTCAAATGATTCGTCAAGGCGCCAGAATGGATCAGATCGTTTCCAGTCGAAAGTGAACAGTTTGGTAAACCTGAAACATGCATTATTTTGAAAATGGACCGACGACTTTCCGCGCTTAAAATTGAGGACCCGGAGAGTCGTCGGAATTAAATGTAAAACCTCATTGGTCAATTCAAAAACGCCTGTTAAAGTACCCTGACTGCAAACTTCAGTAATAGCTTACACTCAATCTTCCGCAGTCGTGTTTTCCCTTCGACATTGCAGATCCGGAACGAATCGACGCGCAAGTTATCTCATCTCTGATGGATGCAAGTATCCTAAGACCTTCTTGCAGATCTTTTACGTCAGGTTTTCTTACGTTTTTCGAAAACCTCTGGTAATGAGGATCTTCGCAGCCCCCGATTCGGTATAGTAGATCGTTGACGCTCTTTCTCCATTTATCGAACGAACAGCTATCGAACTGATTTTCCACGACCGATCCGTTTACCCGTGCTCGTTCCACAAAGTCCCTTCCAATATCGTAAAGAGCGTCGACTTTTTCGGCGACATTCAGGTTAGAAGTCATTTTGATCATCCCCTTTGCTATGGACGCTTCTACGTCAGCTGATCGGACAAAATGCGCATGATGATCACAAGTCCAATTACAGCCGATGTCACGTCCTTACAGTGAGGCGTCTTTATAAAGAAAAACGTAATCCAAGTTGTTTATATTCACCGAAATATCTGCGCCGCGAGATTCAGCGTACACTAGCCAACTTGGCTTGTTGCGATCGCAGCAAATTACATCCGGCGCAAATGTCCCGGATTTCCTGTCGAACCACGCCACTAACATAGGTTCTGAAGACAACTCTCTGGCTTTGCCATCAGCCAATATTTTGGCGCTTGAAAAGTCCAACGGCCCTTTATCTACACGCATTGCCACAGGGTGGCTGAGCATGTCTGTAGTTACATATTTACAATCCGTCATTTCGACCTCCTCGTGCCTGTCTCGACACAATAGCGAGATTTGACGCAATACCTCTGGAGTGATTCGACACTTGTTCCGAATTCACCTACTATTTAGATGTATAATAAGGTCCTTTGATTCATCGAGGTCCTGGATGATTTACAAGATAAATTCCGGAGCCTATCAGGACAAGGGACAGCAACAGCCATGTGGTGATATGTTCGTGTAGTAATACGCCACCAGCGAGGACGCCGAAAAGAGGGGTCAGAAAGGTAAATGCCGCAAGACGGGAAGCAGGGTAGTGATGCAGGAGCCAAAACCAGGCCAGGTAAGTGACAGACGCGATCCAAATAACTTGATATATTAGGCTGCCAACTATCAACGGTGTCATAAGCTCAACACCTCGTTCCCCCATTGCTATAGATCCCAGCGGCAGCGCCACTGCGGAGACAGCCAACTGATAAAGCAAAACCCTGCCCGGCAAGATCCGTACAAGAGGACTCGCTTTGATAAGAACCGTAGTTGCGCCCCAAAGGACCGCAGCCACGGCGAGCATGGCGTCACCGATCAACATTCTGGGAGAAGGAAGCCGCAGCGATTCGCTGAATGCTACAACTATGCCGGAGAATGCGCAAAAAAGGCCTATAGCTTGAATTGTCCGCAGGCGTTCACTTGGGATAAATAACTGGGCGCCCAATGCGACAACGAACGGTGACATGTATAGGAAGATGACCGCACGTGAAGCATTCGTATAACCAAGGCCCAAATAGATGAAGAGAAACTCCCCGGCAAAGAGAAGACCCGCTGAAATTCCCCACCAAAGTGTGCCATCTCTAACGAAAATCGATTCTCGACGCAGAAACATCCATGCCCCAATCAGAATTGTGGCGCCTATTGATCGGATACCGGATTGCAGGATCGGCGAGACACCCTGGGCGGCGACCTTGATTGCTACCTGTTGGAGGCCCCAACTGGCGCAAAGCGCAACCAAAATTATGACTGAGGTAAGGTCGAGCGCATTTTTCCTGTCTGACGGTCTGTGCACCATAGTTGAGTGGCCTCATAGCGAGTATGTGTGCGGATAGTGTTAGCGTAATAATACGGTTTGTCCTAGAATAAAATTTAGATGTTGTATTTTCAATAAACCGCATGTTGGATTAAATTTTGCTAAGGAACTATTAAAGCGTCATGTTTGTCAAAAATAAAAACTGACATAATTCAATTTTAGTATAGCTTTATCGGATTTCGACTCTTAATTCAGACTATGCGTAAGTATAAATTGCTTATTTAAATTAATCTGGGAGAACACTTATGGCAGGGAGATTTCTGGGAGTTGATTGTGGTTCGGTCAGCCTAAATCTTTTCTTGATAAATTACGATTCAGATGAACCCATCTCGATTTATCTTCGCACTCGCGGCCGGCCACTTCAGACATTTGTTGAAGCGCTTGGCCAAATGTCTGATTCCTGCGGGGGAGACCTCACTCTGGCAGGGGCCCTTGTAACTGGCAGCGCAAGAGAACTTCTCTCGAAGGCACTGGAAATTCCTGCAATAAATGAAATCACGGCGCATGCTGTCGGCGCTCATAAAGTTAACCCTGAAATCAGGACAATCATTGAGATCGGTGGGCAAGATTCGAAGTACATACGAATCGAGCCTTCTCCGGACAACGGGATTCCGAGAGTCCCTGTTTTCAGAATGAACGAAATATGCGCAGCCGGCACAGGGGCTTTTCTTGACGAACAGGCGGAACGGCTTGGCATTGGTGTCGAGTCGTTCGGCGCCATCGCTCTTCGGAGTTCTACCCCTGCGTCCATTGCTGGCCGGTGTGCAGTGTTCGCCAAGACGGACATGATACACCAGGCTCAGGAAGGGACCCCGATTCCCGACATCCTCTTGGGCCTTGCTGTCGCGCTTGTAAGGAATTTTGTATCTACCCTTATAAAGGGTGATACGCCGTGGCCTCTGGTGTCTCTTCAGGGTGGGGTGATGAGCAATCAGGCGGTAGTCCATGCCTTTAGGGAAGCTTTACAGCTTGGGCCGGGAGAAATTGTGGTCCCACCACACTTCAAGGTGCTTGGGGCGCTCGGTTGCGCGGAATTGGCCTCCCGTCGGCCGTTAAGGCTGCGACTTACCCTCGGTCATATGAAGCATATGGCTGAACGGGCATTGAAAAGTCCGCCGGCAAGATCTTTCTTTCAGGCTCTCACACAGACGCAGGTCCAAATATCTCCTAGCGTTGTATGCCCGTCTGACCGGGGATCGTGGCGTCGACCCCTCGTAATGGGGCTGGACGTTGGATCGGTATCTGTAAAAGGTGTGATCATCGACTCAGACGGCGTTATAAGGGCTGAGGACTATCGTCTCTCCAGATCCATGCCGCTGGAAGCGGTAACAGAGGTGCTGGGCGCTCTCCTGGGCGATGGTGTTATTCCTGACGCTATCGCGGTTACCGGCAGCGGTCGGGACCTTGTAGGCAGACTTCTGGAGTCAGATCTCATTGTAAACGAGATTACTGCTCAGTCCCGCGCAGCTTTGCATCATGATTCGACGGTTGACACTGTCGTCGAAATTGGGGGCCAGGATTCAAAATGGATAGCATTTGAAGATGGACGAATGACCGATTTTGAGATGAACCGCGTATGCGCCGCAGGCACGGGAAGTTTTCTAATGGCCCAGGGCCAGAGGCTGGAACTGTCTATGGGAAAGGTTTTCTCCGACGCGGCGTTCGCAGCCAAGACGCCGGCCGACTTGGGCAACAGATGCACAGTGTTCATGGAATCGGACCTGATTCACCACCAGAATAACGGTGCGTCTTCTAATGATCTGGCTGCGGGTGTTTGTATAAGTATAGTTCAGAACTATCTTGAGAGAGTTGCGAACAATAAGGGTCTAGGGGGCAGAGTTTTATTTATGGGAGGAGTTGCCGCTACCCCTGCTGTTAAGGCGGCATTTGAGCAGTTTACAGGACGAGAATTTCATATTCCTCCTTTCTTCAAGGTTTCTGGAGCGGTAGGCGCCGCATTGAGAGCATTGGACAAAATCAGCCTGGGAGAAATAAAGATCAAGGGCCGTAAAGAAATTATCTGGGACCCCAATGAGATAAAGAATGACCAATTTAATTGCAACGGTTGTACTAACCAGTGCAGGGTCAACCGTTACAGGACGGGTGAGAGAACCATATTCCATGGTGGTCTGTGCGAGAAGTGGGAATCAGATGAGAGATCACATTTGAATTGTTCTGATTCAAATCTCTTTTCGTTCAGGAGGGATTTGTTGGAAAAGGCCATTGAACTTCATCCAGATTTCGACAATCGCTGGGCGATGATGCGATCTCCTCAGTTTTATGAATATTTCCCCTTTTGGCAGGCCTTTCTGCATGAACTTGGAATCTCCCTGGTTGTGGTCCCTAGACCAGACAGGAGACAGTTTGAGGATGGTTCGAGAAAACTTCGTGTCGAAACATGCCTTCCGATGAAGGTCATGGCAGGGCAGATCAAGACCGTCATTGATTCAGGGGTGAGAGCGCTTTTTCATCCCTCCATCCAGAGCGAAGCGCCAGTTCATGTTGGCGGAAAACCCTTGGATTACTGTCCATACATTCAGGCTTCCTCACAATTTTTCAGGGAAGTCTTCGAGGTTCAGTGGATTGAGCCAATTGTAAACAGCAGAATTGATCCAGGATCTTTTCGCAGGGAACATATTCGATTGGCCTCCAGTTTGGGATTCTCTCACTCAAGAGCAATAGCGGCGTACGATCGGGGTTTATCGGAACTAAACGCATTCAACGCCAACCTCAGGCAAGAAGGGGAAAAATTTCTCAAATCCATTTGTGACTCAGATCAGGCCTTGATTGTGCTGGGTAAACCCTATCATACGGCGGAGACTTTCCTTAACATGAATCTCGGAAGTCTTTTCCAGAGACTGGGGATTAGGGCCCTGCCTGGGGATCTCTATCCTGTTTCTTCCGAGAGCCTGTCTCCTGTCACATGGAAGTATCAGGCAAGAATGATTCAAGTGGCTAGCGAAATCGCCCAAGACCCAAGATTGTTTCCAGTTTTCATAGGTTTTTTTGGATGTGGTCCTGACTCTTTCAGTTTGCGTCACGTTAGGGACGCCTTATCATATAAACCTATGCTGGCTTTGGAGATGGACGAACATTCGTCAAGAGCGGGTGTGATTACAAGGATCGAAGCATTTTGGGACCGAGTGCGTATGGAAAGAGGCAAAAGGGTGATTCATGTGCATCGAAGCTCGGATAGAGTAATCGCTGACGGATCGAAGCGAAAACAATCAACGATTCAGAACAGACCGAATGGCAAAATCGGGCGTATTTCCAAGGCTGAATCCATATATCTTCCCTATTGGGGTGACCATGCCTATGCGTTTGCCGCTGCCGCAATGTCTGTTGGGCTCGATGCGAAGGTGCTGCCATCTCCTGACGAAGAGTCTGAGAGACTAGGCCGACCTCACATGGTAGGAGGAGAATGTCACCCGTTTGTGTTAGTGTTGGGCGACTATCTCAAACTGGCGAAAACCCTACCGGAAGACTCTGTCGACAGGTCCAGATTCTACATGGTTAATCCGGATGTGTGTCGTCTGGGGCAATTTCCTGTATACATAGAAAAAGTTCGACGCCAGCTAGGGCTATCTTTAGGTGTCATACAAAACATAGAACGCGGTCTTGATGAATTCCGGATTTCCAAACTGAGTCATCAGCGTATCCTGTTACGGTTGTGGGAAGGTCTAAACGCCTATGACCTACTGTTTAGTCTCTTTTTACAGATTCGTCCGCTTGCAAAAGATGAATCACCTCTCGACACAGTTTATATGGCATGCCGGGAAAAACTGTATAATGCCCTAATGACAGGACGCGTCAGACAAGGAATGGAAGAAGTCCTCCACTGTCTTTATACTTTTCCTGTAGAAGATGACAAACCACGACCTGTAATTGCCGTAACCGGTGACTACTATACTAGAGTAGTCCCTTTTGCAAACAATGACGTTTTTCGTGAAATTGAAGCCAACGGAGGACGCATCTTGTCTCCGCCGACCTTATCGGATTGTTTCAAGTTCAGCACACTCAGGGATTTTGTGTGGAGCCTGCTGAGTGGCCAGTCCAGAGACGCTGCTCGCCACGGTCTATTCTATACTTTGATGACTATATTGGAGCTGAATGTTAGAGCTTCAAAAGTCGCGAGAGACGTGACAAAAAGCCCTCTGGACCTGATGGGGATCGGCATGTGGAAGACCGCCTCCAACTACGCTCATACCAAGCTGCCTGCGGGAATAACTGCGCCTATAGCTACTACATTGAGAGATTTGAATACGGGCGCAGATGGAGTGTTGAATCTAATGACCCTCAATTGTTCGTACGGGACAGTTGTTACGGCGGCCTTAATGAGAGCGCTCAAGGCCAGGCCCGAAATACCCATGCTGACGCTTGTTTATGATGGATTGAAAAAGACCAATGAAAAAACCCGAATCGAAGCCTTTATGGAACAAGCGCACGACCACATGGAAAGGAGGCTCAAAGTGGAAAATAAGTCCTCGAAGGGAAGCGCTCTCTGGCGCAGGTTCATGGTCCGTTAGCATCCATTTGATTATTTTTTTATTGTCTATTGATGAGGGGTTTCCCTTGATTCTCTGGTTATCTCCAGAGCCAAGATGTAATTAATCTCTGTGAGCGTGGCTTCTATCTTATCTGTAGAGTCCTGTCGAAGCTGGTCTCCTGCCTTAACGGTTAGCTCTTTGAGTCTTGTCAATAGTTGTAGATTAGTCATAATTCCTTATATTCTTCACTTGGGAGAAGTCTGAAAATTTGGGAAATTGTTATTAAAGTTTAATTCGAACTGTTTGACTCATTCTCAAATTTCTTGGAAAGGGTACAGGTCCCTTCATCCATCGTGAACTTAACATTGCTTACGATTCCATTATTGTCAAGGGGCAAAACCATCATCAAAACCATCGTCGACAACAACATTGATAAGATAACTTCCTGTAGATGGCCACAGATCACTTGACAATCAAGGATTGATGGCGCATTATAATTACCGAAACTTAACTTGTGTTTCTCCAGTCGACCTCTAGTCAAGGACTGCGGGCGTTATGCAAGGATTAAGATCCTGGGACATAGGCGCCCGTGCCGAGGACTGCACTCCGTAATACCATCCGGTTTATCCCCGTTCACAAAAAGCCCTTGTTCGTATCTGTCAACTGCGCTCTCACAAAATGTGTGGTGCGCCTTTCTAAAGGAGCTAGAAAATGAGTATTAAAATTTATGTAGGTAATCTGTCTTTTGATTCAAGCGAGAGCGACTTGAACGGGCTTTTTGAACCATATGGAGTGGTAGATTCAGCCAAGATCATCGTCGACCAATTTACGAACCGTTCCCGGGGATTCGGGTTCATTGAAATGCAGAATCGAGAAGAAGGTCTTCGGGCCATCCAGGAACTGGATTCCAAGGACCTTGGTGGCCGGAATCTGAAAGTGAACGAGGCTCGTCCCAAGACCAATTCCGGCGGAGACAGACAGAGGAACTCGGGCGGATCGCGCTGGTAACCCACTGTTTGTAAGCTGAAAGTTTAAATCGGGCCAGGGCGAGCAAGCGCAACCCCTGGCCTTACAGTTTCTCGAGCTGAACTGTTCTTGGAAAGGAACGCTGACATATGCCGGGTGTTGTGGTAAGAGAAGACGAATCGTTTGAGAATGCGATAAGAAGATTCAAAAAGCAACTTCAGAAATCCGGGGTACTTGGAGAAGCCAAGAAGAGGCGTGCTTATGACAAGCCTAGCGTCAAGAAAAAGAAAAAGTCTATATTGGCGAGAAAAAGACTCCTCAAAAAAATGAGAAGAATGCGGCGATATTTTTGATATCGAGGGCCGGGTAATTAGTCGGAATCCAGTATTTCTCTTACAGTCGCCAGAAATTGCTTCGTGTCATAAGGCTTGTGGACAAATCCCCTCGCCCCTTTGGTCAGAGCGGTTTCGTCCTCCCAATTTACGGGGTAGCCGCTGGCCATGAGCACTTTAGCTTCTGGATCGATCTGTAAAATTTCAGCCAGGCAGCGCCAACCGTCCATTTCGGGCATGATCAGGTCTAGGATGACTAGCGATGTCGAGTCTCTCTCCTTTTTATATTGCTCCAGAGCTTCCTTTCCGTTTGCTGCGGTCCTGACTTCGTAACCAAAATCGCTCAGAATTCGAGCACCCCAGCTTCTCAAAGAATGGTCATCGTCGACTAACAGAATGGTCTCATTCCCGCCTTTAATAGGCGCTTCGTCTGATGCTGTAGCAGAATCTTGAGCCGAGGCAATAACAGGAATGTAAATTTTGAAAGTGGTCCCATGCCCTGGCTCGCTATAACAGATTATGTAGCCATTATGCTGTTTGACGATTCCGTAAACCGTGGCAAGTCCGAGACCGGTGCCTTTTCCCACTTCCTTGGTAGTAAAGAATGGCTCGAAGATATGAAGCAATGTATCTTTATCCATACCGTGGCCGGAATCGGAAACAGCCAGCAGGGCATATCGCCCAGGTTTAGCTCCAAGATGTCTGAGACAGAATTCCCTATCCAGCTCAGCGTTGGAGGTTTCTATAATAAATGTTCCTCCGTCCGGCATTGCGTCCCTCGCGTTTACCGCAAGATTCATCAAGATTTGGGCTAATTGCGACGGGTCTGCTTGCGCTGATTTTAAATCGCCACTTAAGCGTAGATCTATCTTGATAGTTTTGGGTATGGTCCGAGCAAGTAGGGCCTGAACCTGAATTACTTCCTGGTTTATGTTTGTAGGGCGAAGCTTTGGTTCAACTTTTCTGCTAAAGGTAAGTAATCTATCAACAAGTTCTGCTCCTCGTTTGCCGGCGTCATAGATGTTTTGAATTTCTGGATAGTCCTGCTGGTCCTTCTTCTTGCGTTGAAGCATCACTTCCGAATAGCCCAAAACGACCTGGAGCAAGTTATTGAAATCGTGCGCAATACCTCCGGCCAATGTGCCAACAGCTTCCATTTTTTGGGCCCAGAAGAGCTGCTTTTGAAGTTCGATCTCCAGTGTTCTGTCGCGTCCCACAGCCACAAAATTGACAATTTGTCCTGAAGAGTTCCGAACTGGTGATATTACCGAATCTTCCTGATAAAGAGTTCCGTCTTTTCTCCTGTTTACGAACTGGCCTTTCCATGCTTCTCCGCATCTGATAGTAGCCCAAAGATCTTTATAGAAGTGTTTGTCGTGGTATCCGCTCAGCAAAACGTGAGGGGTCTTGCCGATAACTTCATCTCTGGAGTAACCGGTAATTGTTTCGAAAGCCGGGTTTGCATACTCGATATTACCCTCTGTGTCCGTGATGATAACACTTTCTGTCGCCTGTCCAACAGCGGTGGCCAAGAGTTTTTGAGCCTGTTCGGATCTTCTCTGTTTGGAAATGTCCCTGATCCAAACCTGTACCCCCGGTTCACCCTGAACTTTTACTGCACGAGCTAGAATTTCACCTCTGAAAAAGGTACCGTTCTTTCTCAGGAGCTTTACCTCATATTGCGAAACTGCCTTTTCACCCCTAATCCTGGCTAGCGCCCGTTGACGCGTGATTTTCTGGTAATCCGGATGGTAAATTGTCCAGTGCTCCTTGCCTTCCAGTTCACCGGTTTCATAGCCAAGCATCTCGTACAGCCGATTGTTGGCAAATTCGATGATCAGTCCCTTCTGCAGCATTATACCGTCGAAGCTGTTCTCAACTAATGATCGATACCTCTCTTCCCTTTCTTTGAGATCCTCTTCCAGGCGTCTATGCTTACTTATGTCCGAGATTGCCGCAATAACACCTTTTGATAGATCTGATGTGTCAAAGGGGCTCATGCGAATGCTGGCGTAAAAGACCTCCCCATTGGTTCGTACCATCAAAGCGTCAGTTTCCGCGACTTTTCCCGTTTCGAGGGCTGAATAGAGAGTGTTTCCGACACGTTCAAATTCTTGTTGGAATGGATAAAGCTTTGCGGTATTTTGCCCAAGTACCTGTTTCTCATCTTGAAAACCGAAAAGATCAAGCCATGCCTGATTTACCCACAACATACCTCTGGAAAGAGATGTGAACCCTATCCCTACAGGTGAGGCGGATAAAATCCCTGCCACCATTTGTTCGCTATCCCGCAGGGCTTCTTCCACTCTTTTGCGCTCCAGGAGCCTGTATTCCAACTGTTCTACGGCGTCTCGTAATTTTGAGGTGCGTTCTTCCACCATGTTTTCAAGCTCTGATTTTGCTTGCCGTAATTGTTCCTCTACCCGCTTAAGGTCAGTATGATCGTTGCCAATTGAAAGTATTTCCTGAACCTCTCCGCTCTCGCTCAATATTGGTCTGTTGGTCCACGAAATCCAAACCCGTTCGCCGTTGCTGCGCATGTTTTCGTTCTGATTGTTCACGTAGCGTTCAGGGCGAGCGCCGATGTCGCGAATCATTGCTATCAGATCTTTTCCAGAACGGTCCGTTTCCGGAACAATAGTCCCTATAACGTTTCGATTCAGTATTTCATTCTGGTCAAATCCAAAAAAAGCCTGGCCGAAGTTGTTTATGAAGGTAATTTTGCCGTCACTGTTCCACCGAAGGATGATACTGTTCGTGCAGTCGACGAGTTCACGATACATTTCCCAACAATTTTTGTCGTGAGATGCTTCTTCTGTAGCGCCAATTTTACTATGCGAGTGGATCAATGAGGTTGTCCTGAGTCGCAACTCATTCAACTCACTGATTAGCTGTTCTTTGGTTTTGTCCTGGTCCTGCATGAGCCGTGCTCCGTAAAACAATAGTGGCGAAGGCGAAGATTTCATCAAGTTGTTTTAACTAGACACTAACCTGTCTCCAATGCGGCAAAGATCATTTTCAAAACCCCAGCGTTGAGATCTAAATGTGAATTGTTCCTCGGTTGTCAAAGCTAAATCATTTGCGAATAGTCATTGGCACGATCGAATCATCGAGAGTCAGGACGTAAATAATTATTGCAGCGAGCATTACACCTACCGCCAGCCAAACTCGCCAGTCTTTGTGCAGTTTTCTAGAGCTGAAATCAAATTGGCTTGGTTGTTCGCGTTTATTTGTTTTTGAATGGTTCTGGTGGGTCTTTGTCATATTCAGCCTCTCCGAATTTTTATTCCATTATTATAAAGACAAAATATCAGGATCTGAAAGATTTTTCTTTTCATTACAAGGAATTGTTTGCACCGGTTATCCTGTCTCGGGAACCTCTAACGAGATTATATAACCGCTTGAGAGGCCAATTGTTGTGCGCATACTTTACAGCGCCTATTAATGATCACAAAGAGAAGATTAGGGATTTCATATTCATGGCCGACAGCCATCCCATGTCGCAGTTTTCATGGTTAGTGGGCCATGACTTGAAAGAGTATCGTCTGCTGACTAATTGTTCGTACAGTCATCAGTTTAGACAAACATTAGTACAATAAAGCCATCGGCTCATTAGGCGTATTCCACTAAGGAGAAACACATGAACGCTTTTACTCTCGTGTTTGTTGCTTTGCTGGTATTTGCGCTCGCATACCGGTTTTACGGCCTATTTATCGCTCGAAAGGTGTTGGGGCTTGATCCGTCAAGGCCTACACCAGCCGTTGTGATGGAAGACGGCCATGACTATCATGTGACCAACAAATATGTGCTTTTTGGCCACCATTTTGCGGCCATTGCTGCGGCTGGGCCTTTAATTGGTCCAGTCCTGGCAGCTCAGTTCGGGTACTTGCCTGGCGCGTTATGGATTATTATTGGCGCAGTGGTCGCCGGCGGAGTTCACGACATGGTGGTGCTGTTCGCGTCTGTAAGGCACAAAGGTCAGAGTCTGTCTTCCATCGCCACATCGGAAATCGGCAAGAGGGCCGGTACCGTAGCGTCTTTCGCAATATTGTTCATCCTGATACTAACCTTGGCTGGTCTCTCAATAGCGGTTGTAAACGCAATGTTTCAAAGCCCATGGGGAACATGGACCGTTTTCAGCACGATTCCCATAGCGCTGATCATGGGAGTTTATATGGAACTGCTGAGGCCGGGAGATGTAAAGGGAGGGAGCGTCATCGGTGTTGTCCTTTTATTCCTTAGCGTTCTGGCAGGCCCCTATATTGCCGCCAATCCAACTCTTTCGTCGATGTTGACGCTTACGAAACCCCAGTTGGCTTTGTTCATACCGGTCTATGGATTTGTAGCTTCCGCCCTCCCTGTGTGGTTGCTTCTATGTCCCAGGGATTACCTTTCAACATACCTAAAAATCGGCACTATCAGCTTACTGGCAATAGGTATTGCGATTGTTCAACCCGAATTGAAGATGGCTTCCATAACTCAGTTTGTTCATGGTGGTGGACCGATCATCCCGGGCACAGTTTATCCCTTTCTGTTTATCACGATCGCCTGTGGGGCCCTTTCAGGGTTCCATGCCATTATCGGAACCGGGACTACCCCAAAAATGATCGGTAACGAAAGAGACGTTTTATTTGTTGGGTATGGCGCCATGCTGGTTGAGGGAGTTGTGGCCATTCTAGCGCTGACGGCCGCATGCGTGCTGATCCCCGCCGACTATTTTGCGATCAACGCCCCCGCCGCTGTATTTAACAAACTGGGATTAAGCACGGTCAACCTGCCGGCCCTGTCGCAGGCCGTTGGCGAGCAACTACAGGGAAGACCGGGAGGAGCGGTTTCCCTGGCCGTCGGAATGGCCTATATCTTCGGTTCCATACCCTTTTTTAAAGGATTGATGGCATATTGGTATCATTTTGCGATCATGTTCGAAGCTGTATTCATCCTTACAGCCGTCGACACTGGGACTCGGGTGGGGCGTTACCTTCTCCAGGAAATGGTTGGAAAAGTTATTCCCAAGTTCAACGAAAAAAAATGGGTTCCGGGGATCATATCTACGAGTTTCCTTTTTACGTTCGCATGGGGTTATTTTGTTTACACGGGAAACATATCCACGATCTGGCCTCTGTTTGGTATGAGCAACCAACTCTTGGCCACTTGCGCCCTGATCGTGGGCACTGCTATGATCATGAGAATGGGGAAGGCCAAGTACGCATGGGTGACGGCAGTCCCCGGTTTATTCATGGTTCCGGTCGTTATGTCGGCCGGATATCTGAATATTGTGGACAACTTCCTGCCAAAAGGTCTGTATCTTCTTGTTGTGCTCTCGATAGTTTTGATGGTCCTCATGGCGGAAGTCTTTATTGAAGCTTTCAGGAAATGGTATCAACTTTATAAAACTCCTTCATTGGCTGTAGAGGAGCTAGAGAAGGATTACGACGCGGTAGCGCCATAAAGTCTTTTAAGTTTGAAACCAAAATCAATTTTCCATCTCCGGTCCGAGGCCGCGCTCTCATAAGCGAGCAGGGCTTGGACCGGTTTTCTTTTGGGATCTTCAGAAAATTTACCGCCTAATTTACTATGTAGTCTAAAAACTGTAATAGAAACGTGAACACAAAAGATCACGATCTGTCAAAATTCAACAGGAGCTAATCACACTTGGAACAGTTTGGAGCGGCGGAATTTGGTTAACAAAGTCAGAGAGAATTTATTGATATGAGGACGCCATGAACCTTTTTCTACAACTTTTTCAAACCATGGCGGTTTTTCTGGTTGTCGGTTATCTGTACTGCAAATCACCGTGGTTTCGACCTCTGACTAATCAGAATCTTGACCGCCGCGATAAAGTGCACCTGTACTTTTTTTTCTCAGCATTGTCGATTATGGGAACTTACCTCGGGCACCCCGTACATGGCGCATTGGCAAACACGCGAGCAATTGGCCCGGTCTTGGCGGGGATGATAGGCGGGCCGGTTTTGGGTACCGCAGTGGGATTTACCGGTGGGTTACACCGGTATTTTCAGGGGGGCTTTACAGCTTTCTCCTGCGGTCTTTCAACAACTACCGAAGGTTTGGTCGGTGGGTTGCTGTGTCTTTATCTAACGAGACGCAACAGACTTCAGGATATCTTTAAACCCGGAGTGGCTTTTTTGACGGCCGCTGCCGCTGAAACGTTGCAGATGATCATAATACTTGCTGTTTCCCGGCCATTCTTCGACGCTCTTGCTTTGGTCAAGGTCATTGCCCTGCCGATGATCGTGACAAGTTCCTGCGGTTGCGCCATTTTTATGAGCATCATCAGAGATCAACGGGACATGTATGATAGGGCCGCCGCCGTATTCTCCTCAAGAGCGTTCAATATTGCTGAACGAAGTCTCAGCCTCCTGTCCAAGGGATTCAATAGGCAGACGGCTGATGAAATGGCCAAGATTATTCGCGAAGAAACTGGAGTCAGTGCCGTCGCGATTACTGATACCGAAAAGGTCTTATCTTTTGTCGGTGTGGGGTCCGAACACCATCTTCCAGATACTCCCATTTCTTCGCCCTTAACCAAGCTGGCGATCAAAGAGAACAGGGTTGCCTTCGCTGATGGGGCCCAAGATCATTACACATGTTTCATTTCTGCGACATGTCCGCTCAATTCTGTTCTTGTAGCGCCACTGGCTGTAGACGATGTGGTGATTGGGACTATCAAGCTATATGAAACCAGTAACAAACGATTTCTGAACATGAACAAATCACTTGGTGAAGGCATTGCACGGCTTTTGTCCAATCAACTGCTTGTTTCAAAATACCAACAGCAGAAAAGTCTCTTGATCATGTCTGAACTGAAGCTGCTACAGGCTCAGGTAAATCCGCACTTTCTCTTCAACTCTCTGAACACCATAATTGCAATACTTCGTAAAGATGCCGGCCGGGCAAGGGAACTTCTAATGAGTCTCAGCTCCTTTCTCCGAAAAGGCCTGAAGAAAAGCGGTCAATTGTCAACAATGGCAGAGGAACTTGCGCATGTGAATTCCTATCTGGCCATTGAGAAAGCAAGGTTTGAAGACAGATTGACGGTGGAAATGGACATAGACCCCGACCTTCTCAATTTGAAGCTACCGGCATTCACCCTTCAGCCTATTATTGAAAACGCCATCAAACACGGAATTGCGAATATGCTGGGGCCAGGAGTAGCCAAGATACGAGCGTACAAAGAAAACAACGTTGCTATTATTGAAATAGAAGACAATGCAGGAACTTTTTGCGAAAACGGAAATGAAAATGGTTTAGGCATTAAGATTGTCGATAGACGGCTCAGGCTAATGGCGGGCGACAATTATGGCGCAAACGTTTCATGCGTCCCGAATGAGTTAACCAAGGTCACCATTTCCATCCCACTGGAGGATTATGAGTATGATCCGTGCGTTAATCGTGGATGACGAAATTCACTCTAGAGAGGAACTTGAAGCCATTCTGGGTGAGACAGGATCATTTTGGGTGGTGGGGAAATGTGACAATGCCATAGACGCGCTGAAAGCGATCAAGCGCGAAAAACCAGAGGTTGTTTTTCTGGATATCCAAATGCCGGGTATCACAGGTATGGAATTGTTGAGCATGATTGATCAAGAGATCATGCCGATCGTAGTGTTCGTAACCGCCTATGATGAATATGCTCTAAAAGCCTTCGAAGAGAGCGCTTTTGATTATCTACTAAAACCGGTTGAAAAACAAAGGCTTTTGAAAACGACCCTAAAGATCCAAAAGAGGCTGGGTGAAAGATACTCTAACGCGTTCATCGCTCCTGCCATAAAGAGAATCCCGTGCGTGGGCCCCAACCGTATCAAGTTGATTAACATTTCAGATGTAGAATATGTCAGGAGCGACGTCTCCGGCGTCTATCTGGTTTGCGCTCAGGGAGAATTCTATACGGAAATCACTCTGAGGGTGCTAGAGACCAGGACAGGGCTAATTCGATGTCACAAACAGTTTTTGGTCAATATAGACCACGTGGATGAGATTATTCTTCATGAGAATCAGGCGGCGGCAATCAAGACCAGGTTAAAGAAAAGCGTGCCGGTAAGCAGGAGATACCTCAAGAAAATTAAGGAAAAATTGGAAGTTTAGTCGGGGGCGCTTCAATCATCTGTAGCTTTGCTTAAAACCTCTTTAATCCGTTGCAGGAACAGGTATAGGACTGGCGTAAAAAATACTCCGAGAATAGTGACGCCAAGCATGCCTGCAAATACAGCGGTTCCTAGCGCTTGCCGGCTAACAGCGCCTGCGCCGGTGGCCACAACTAATGGGAGCACGCCGAGTATGAACGAGAATGAGGTCATAAGAATAGGGCGAAATCGAAGCTTTGCGCCCTGAATTATTGCCTCGATTAGTCCGTCACCTTTCTTGCGCATGTCTCTGACGAATTCTACGATAAGGATGGCGTTTTTGGCTGATAATCCAACGAGCAGCACAAGACCTACCTGCGTATATATGTTGTTGTCCATGTGACGAATAATAAGGGCCAGGACTGCGCCCAGAACTGCTAACGGCACTACCAGGACTACGGATAGAGGGTCAGCCCAACTCTCGTACTGTGCCGCTAAAATCAAGAACACCACCAGGATGGCCAACGCGAAAATGATTCCAGCCTGACTTCCAGCCTTCTTTTCCTGAAAAGCCATTGCGGTCCATTCATACCCCATACCCACAGGTAGCCTGAACCGAGCTAGCCTTTCCATTGTTTCCAACGCTTGGCCGCTGCTATATCCGGGAGCCGGGTTTCCCATGATTTTGGCCGTAGGATAAAGATTGTATCGGTCGACCTTTAATGGACCTACGGAGTCGACAATTTTGGCCAATGCCCCTAAAGGCAGCATTTTGCCATTTCTGTTTCTGACCTGCAATTTTAGAATATCTTCCGGTTTACTTCTGAAGACGCTGTCACCCTGAACTTTAACCTGCCAGGTCCTACCAAACCTGTTAAAGTCATTTACATATGTTGATCCGAGGTACGCCGCCATCGTGTCAAAGACGCTCTGAAGTGGAACTCCCAAATTAAAGACCTTATCCCTGTCAACATCGACAAAAACATTCGGCACGGTGGCTCGAAAAGTTGAGAAAACGTTCATTAAGCTGGGTTGGCCGTTTGCGGCCGCCGCCAAATCCATCCCGGCGTTCTGAAGGGCAATCAAACCCAGCCCCGATTTGTCCTGAAGTTGAAGTTCAAATCCCCCACCTGTCCCAAGGCCAAAAATAGGCGGTAGCGTGAAAGGGAAAACCATGCCTTCCTGAATCTTGGAGAATTCTCTGGTGAGTTCGGCAATGATGAATTCACGGCTCCGGCCATTCCTGACACGTTCATCCCATGGAGTCAAAGGCGCGAATATGGCGGCGAGATTGGATGCGGCTCCGTCTATCATGGAATACCCGCCCAGTACGCCATAACTGGCAATCCCATTAGTTTTTTCCAGTATAGCGTCGACCTTTTTTACCGTGGATTCAGTTCTGTCAAGGTTGGCTCCGTCAGGCATTTGAACATTTACAAGGATGAGCCCATCATCCTCCAGAGGCACAAAGCCGGTTGGCACGCGTAGGAAACCCATTGCGGTACAAACTACAAGGACTACAAATATAAGAGTCATCAGCCAAACCCGACGCAGACACACAGAGACAATATTCGTATATGAGCTGGCTATACGGTCAAAGACACTATTGAAGCCTCGAAACAGAATATTTTTTGGTCCTTGAGATGGTCTGAGCAATATAGCGCATAACGCCGGACTTAGTGTAAGAGCATTAATTGAGGAAAATAGAGTAGTTATAGCTATAGTTAAAGAAAATTGTCTGTAAAGGGCGCCAGTTATTCCACCCATGAGAGCGGCAGGGACAAAGACTGCCATTAAAACTAAGGTTGTCCCGATAATCGGACTGGTGACTTCTTCCATGGCCCTAATTGCCCCTTCTTTAGGGCTGAGGCCAAAACCGGTCATATTGCGTTCAACGTTCTCCACTACTACAATTGCGTCGTCGACAACGATGCCTATCGCAAGCACCATTCCAAAGAGAGTTACCATATTGATTGAAAAACCGAGCAATGCCATGACGGCAAATGTTCCCACGAGCGAAACGGGGATTGTAATTGCCGGGATAATGGTAGCGCGCCAATCCTGCAGAAAAATAAAAACAACCATGAAAACCAGAACAAAAGCCTCGAAAAGTGTTTTGATCACTTCATGGATGGACGATCGAATGAAACTGGAAATCTCGTAAATGGCTTTGTATTCCAATCCTTGAGGGAATTCTTGCTTCAATTTTTCCATTGTCTTTTGCACTTCGTCGGCAACCTGTAATGCATTGGATCCCGGTGATTGATACACAACCATGGTTGCAGCGGCTTTTCCGTTAAAGATGGAAAATGTATCGTAAGATTTAGCGCCTAGTTCAACTCTGGCGATGTCCTTTACTCTTGTTACCCGGCCTCCTTCCGCCGTTTTGACAATTATGTTCTCGAATTGCGACACATCTGTGAGCCTGCCTAACGTGTTAACGTTTAACTGGAAATCAACACCTTTAGGACTAGGACGTTGCCCCACGTTTCCCGCTGCGACCTGAACGTTTTGCTGACGCAGGGCGTCGACAACGTCGTTAGTAGTCAAGCTTCGCGATTCCATCTTGTTAGGGTCCAGCCACAGACGCATACCGTAATCCTTTTGCGGAAACACATCGACGTTTCCTACTCCACGGATACGGCTGAGTTCATCCTTAATCCTTATACTGACATAGTTGGTCAGGTATAAATCGTCATAACGACCGTCTGGAGAATACAAACACATGATGGCTACAAGCGCAGACGAGACCTTCTTCGTAGTCACTCCCTGACGCTGAACCTCTTCGGGCAACGATGGAATAGCAGTAGTGACACGGTTCTGAGTGAGTACTGTAGCCATGTCTATGTTTGTACCAAGCTCAAAGGTCACGTTGAGGGTGTATGAACCATCAGCGGCGCTGGTGCTAAGCATGTAGAGCATGTTCTCGACGCCGTTAATTTGTTGTTCTATAGGTGATGCCACGGTGTCAGCTATAACCTGTGGATCGGCGCCTGGGAAGAACGCCTTTACCTGAACGACGGGAGGAGTAATGTCAGGATACTGGGCTATAGGAAGGTTGAAAACACACACTCCCCCAGCCAGCACGATCAAAATGGAGATAACGGATGCGAAAATAGGGCGATTTATGAAGAATCTGCTAAGCATGGCGCGACCTCCGCTATTTGGCGGCTTCTGCGCCGGATGAACGTAGTACCGGTTCTGAAGATTGTCCAGATGACTTAATTGGGGTGACTTTGGCTCCAGGTCTAGCGAACTGAATTCCGTTGATAATCACCCGGTCTCTTTTGGTAAGTCCCTTCTCGATAACTCTCAAATGATTAATTTGTTGACCAAGTTCAACCGGCCTTTGTTCTACAACGCTATCCTTGTTCACGACAAAAAGATAATGGCCTCCCTGATCCATGCCCACTGCAAGATTAGGAACTAGCAGCGCCTCCCTCTTCTTGAGAGGAACATGTATTCGTACAAACAGACCGGGTAACAGTATCCCGTCCCTGTTTGGGAATACCGCACGAACCGTCAAAGTTCCTGTCCCTGGGTCAACCTGATTGTCCACAAAATCAACTTTGCCCTCGCGCTGGAAATCCGTTTCGTCAGCAAGGGCCAGAAAGCAAGGGGCTTCGGGTCTATGGATATCGCTTCTGTCGTTTATGTTAGCGTAAATTCGGGCCAGCCTTAAAAGGTCATTTTCACTGAGATTGAAATAGGCGTACACAGAGCTGTCATTAACTACGTTGGTTAACAATGTCTTTTCCTGGGCGCCGACCAAATTTCCCAGATCAACCATATTACGTCCAACTATGCCATCTATGGGGGATTTTACTTGAGTATAATCGAGCTGGAGCTTCGCTTCTTCCAGGTCCGCTTTTGCCACTCCCTTCTGAGCCAGCGCCATGTCGCGATTAGCCTTGTCTTCGAGGAACGCTATTTCTGAAATAGAAGATGTCTTGAGTAAATTGGCTGATTTTTCCTCTTTTACCTGGGCAAGGCTAAGAGCGGCTTCCTTTACCTTGAGATTGGCCTCCTGTTGATTCACTCTTGCCTGGAAAGGCCTGGGGTCAATCACGAAGAGAAGGTCTCCCGATTTTACCCACTGTCCTGGCTGGAAGTTCATTTTGTCCAGGAACCCTTGAACTCTCGCGCGGATCTCAACTGATTCCAATGCTGTTGTGTTGCCGGTGAATTCAAGATAGTCCGTGACATCTCTTATCTCCGGCAAGTTTACAGTAACTTCAGGTGGGGGTGGTGGAGAGAATGTTTCAGTTCGCTGGCCACAACCAAAAAGAATCAGAAAAGAAAGCAAAAGAGGCCAATGTATCTTTTGACATAAAGCAGCGTGCATAGTAAGACCCCTTGCAGCAATTTTAGCGACTTGCCATTTCTTGAAAAGTCTACAATGGGAGCGGTCAGATATCCGATAGTCTTGATAATCTGTCATTAGTGGAACCACTAAATTCAAAATCATTGGGACCACAATTTTTTATACAGTAACTCGCCACTATTCTGATAGAATAAAAGTATAACGATCTGCTTTTCTTTGTCTCCCCGACCGCATTGCCCGGACGGAGCCTCATGCCATGCAGCGCCAAGACAAGACCAAAGAACAGTTAATAGCTGAATTGATGGACATGGATCTTCGAATTCACGAGATTGAAAGTGACCTAAGAATCTCCAGGCAATTGGCATCACAATTTCGCGAGATAATCAGCAAGGCCGGCGAAGGAATTTTCATAGCTCAAGATGGTGTGATCAAGTATGAAAATCAGGCCTGTTTGGATATTACAGGATATTCTTTTGGAAAATGGTCATCCTCCGACGTCATTTCAGGCCTGGTTCATCCGGACGACAGAGACATGGTCGCCCTATATCACTCCTTGAGAATGGAAGGTAAAGAAAGCCCAGGCAAATACGATTTCAGGCTTGTCGGCAAAGATGGCGCAATAAAATGGATAGAGATGAATGCATCGGTGTGTATTTGGGAGGGAAGGAGGGCGGTCCTCTGCTTGATAACCGATATAACGGAGCGCAAGATCTCAGAGAGGGAGTTAAAAGAACGGGAAGGCCACTTCCGCTCACTGCTGGAAACCATTCCAGACGCTCTGATTGTATACGATGACAAGCGTGCGGTGACTTTTGCAAACAGGGCTTTTGAAAAACTTTATGGTTGGTCCGTTGAAGAATTAGCCGGCAAACCTCTACATAACTTTGTTCCGCTATCGGAACTCGAGATTACCAGACAATCGTGGGAAAGAACACTACGAGGCGCCAACGTTGTATTCGAAACCCAGCGTTGGACCAAAGAAGGCAAGTTACTGGACATTCAAGTTTCAACGGCCATACTCCGAGACATGGAAGGTAAGCACACTGCCAGCATCGTGATTCATCGTAACATCACTGAACTCAAGCTGACCCAGGCAGCGTTGAAACAGAACGAGGAAATGTTCCGGGCCATTGTGGAAGGTGATCCTGACGCCGTTTTTGTCCAGACGGACGGCCTTTTTGCTTATCTGAACAAGCGTGCGCTGGAGCTATTTGGAGCAGAGTCCCAAGTGGACCTTCTTGGCAAACCTATTCTGGATTGCATACATCCGGGTTTTCTCAAAACTGTTAAAGAGCGTATCCGACTGTCGAGCATCCAGAGGAAGGCAGTCCCTGCGGCCGAGGAGATCTTTCTCCGAATGGACGGATCGCCCGTGGATGTGGAGGTCTCTGCTGTACCCATAACTTTCAAGGGTCAAAATGGATCTTTGGTATTTGCTCACGATATTACAAATCGGAAGCAGGCTGATCAGGAACGCCTTCTTCTTACTACTGCGATTGAGCAATCAGCGGAGTCGGTCCTGATAACCGATACTGAAGGAACCATCCTGTACATTAATTCAGCGTTTGAACAAATTAATGGGTACAGCCGTCAGGAGGCTGTCGGGAAGAAGGCGAGAATACTAATCGAGAGAAACGAAAAGGATACCGCTGTCTACGAAGACCTGCAAATGACCCTGGACAGAGGGGAAGTTTGGCGCGGGCGTTTAACAAATCAGAAAAAGGATAAGACCCTTTATGAAGCTGAGGTAACTATTTCGCCCATTAAGGACAAGTACGGTAGGATAATTAATTATGTGGGGGTTTCAAGGGACGTCACCAAGGAAGCGTTGCTTCAAAAGCAGTTTATACAGGCTCAAAAGATGGAGGCTGTGGGGACCCTTGCAGGAGGGATCGCCCACGACTTCAATAACTTGCTTCAGGTCGTGTTGGGATATTCTGAGTTGATGCTTCGACGAAAAAGTGAAGGAGAAAACGATTACTCTGATTTGCAGAAAATCTTTCAGGCTGGTAAACGGGGGACAGAACTCGTCAAAAGCCTTCTGATGTTTAGCAGAAAGCTTGAGACAAAATATCGACCTATCAATTTAAACCAGGAGATTATTCAGATCCAGGGCCTCCTGGCTCGAACAATCCCCAAGACCATCCGGATTGATTTGCGTCTAAGCGGAGATATCAAACCAATCCATGCGGATCAGTCTCAAATCGGTCAAATTTTAATGAATCTTGCGGTCAACGCCAGGGACGCTATGCCAAATGGCGGAACATTGACCATTGAAACGACAAACGTGGAACTGGGGCGGGAATATTGCGATACTAACATTGAAGCGAAACCAGGGCGTTATGTGTTGTTGACGGTTTCTGATACTGGCCAGGGGATCGATAGAGAAACGCTGTCACATATATTTGAGCCGTTCTTTACTACCAAGGGGGTGGGGAAAGGGACCGGCCTTGGGCTCGCAACCGTTTACGGCATTGTTAAGGATCACGATGGCCACATCATATGCCACAGCGAACCTGGTCGAGGGACAACATTCAAGATTTACTTCCACGCTATACAGACCGATGAGGACGTAGAAATTCTCCAGAGTGAAACGGACATTCCGCACGGGACTGAAACAATTCTGCTGGTGGATGACGACGAGGTTGTCAGGGATTTAGCCGCCGCAGTTCTTGACAACTTCGGTTATCAAGTCATCACGGCCAGCAATGGAAAAGATGCCTTAAATATATACATTAGACGGAACAGGGAGATTGCCCTGGTGATTCTGGACTTAATAATGCCTGAGATGGATGGGAAACAATTTCTGAATGAGGTCCTCCGGATTGACCCCAAAGCAAAGGTCATTATTGCCAGCGGCCATTCGGTGAATGGCAAAGTGGAAGAAATATTCTTATCAAGAGCAAAGGCGTTTGTTGACAAACCATATGATATAAAGGACCTTCTCAAAAATGTTCGCAATGTTCTTGACAAGGATTAATAGGGCGCCTCATAACCTCTAAAATCAGGATGGAGGGCATCTTGCAAAAAAGACGTAGTATGTTGTTCCCAAAATGAGAGAAGTGGGGGTAAATTATATGAATACGAACGAATGTGTAACTTAACTCCATGAAATCTGCCAAAAGACTTTGAGGATCAAATCGTAACTGGTATAATTTAATTTGTTTTATAGTAAATTATCTTAACCTGTTGGAACAAAGGAGTAAATGTTCATGGCTAAAAATCTAATTGTCGTCATGTGCCTGTCCTTGGCAATGTTGGCCAGTTGTGGAACAGACAAGAAGAACCTGGAAAAGGCTAGAACTGAGATTTCAGACCTCACAGCTAAGAATCAGAAACTTTCAGACGCAAACGGAGCATTGGCAAATGAAAAGTCGGCGTTGACTCAGGAAGTAGCCCAACTAAAGGACCAAAACCTGGCCAAGGTGACGGAACTGGATCATCTAAAGAAAAATCTCTCAGAATTGCTCCAAAAAAACGAAGCCCTTGAGAAAAAGGCTGATCAGGCCGGTGCGGCAGTCGCTCAACTCAAAAAACAAAAAGACGAATTGACGGCGAAAATTGTCGAGCTAAATAAAAAGGCAACCCCAAATCCAGACCATGTGAATAAATTCGAAGGGTCTGATGAGCAAGGTCAGCTCGTTAATGAAGCCAATCTCAGCCCATGTGACGCTCTCATTCAATATATGCGAAAAGGCCGCTCTATTATTGAAGGCTACAAGGCGGAAGAGAGAAAATCTAAGCTTGATGAAGTCAGGACATCTTATGCCGCCAGGCTGATCGAGGCGCCCGCGGCGGGAAGGAAAGCCGCTATCGAGTGGGTAAAGGAGTTAAACAGGTCTTGGGATCGACACCAGGACGATGCGACGCCACGGCTTGTGAGACTTAAAAACGCAGCATTGAAAGCTTGCGGGAAGACAGCGGCTGAAGCAGGGTTCTGATTTCCTTAATCAGCAAGGCTGAGCTTTCTGTGTGTAATGATGTAGCTAGGCGCCCACTGAGGGCGCCTCCCCCTTGCTTCCCTTGGTGTAGGAAAGCAGAAACATCATAACAGCCAAAACAAGATAGGACTGCCCAAACTCATAAGGTATCAGCCGTGAAGTCCCAGCCAATAACCACGGAAGATAAATATTCGCGTCGGGGGAGGCTGAATGAATAATTCCAAAAAAGGAGAAAACCGATAATATTAGAAGATAGAGTGAACATGTCTTTAGGCGACGGTCTATCATTTCGGCTAGGAACGATCCCCATAGCATTCCCGTGAGGATAAAGCCGTTGCCCAGAGCAATGATTACCAGGGTTTCGGGGAGCGTGACACCTATTTGTGAAACAAGCCGCTCCAAATTTTGAATTGGAACAATTTCGGGAATTTCCAGATGAATCGCCAATAAGCGGCTTAAAGTAGGAAAAATGGCGAATATGACGGCGGGGATGTGGCGAGCAGGGCACCCCAGAAACGCTTGCCCTACAATCTCCAAAGAAATGAACACAAGTATGGGAGCAAGCACAGCTCTCGGTATAAATTCGAGGATCATCGAAACATAGCCGAAAATCCCACCTAAACCTATAAATATGGCTGTCAGAACCGTATATCCCGCCCTGGCTCCCATACGTTTATACGCAGGATGGCCGATGTAAGGGCACGACTGAGCGACTCCTCCGCAAACTCCGGAAAGCAGCGTGGCAAGAGCTTCAGTTAGAAGAATTTCACGAGCGCTGTAATTATCACCGGCGACACGAGCGCTTTCTGTAACATTAATGCCGCCCACTACAGTGAGAATAGCGAACGGGACAGCAATTGGTAAAAACTTAATGGCTGGGCTGATTCCATCAACAAATCCGAGATTGGGTAATGGTAATCCGAAATGAAATTGTAACACGGGTTTTATATAAGTATGGGCAGTCTGCGCTTCTGGAGCCACGAACTGTGTGAGATGGTAAAGAAGGGTCCCCCCTACGATCGCGATCAATATACCGGGAATGTTTCCAGGAAGAGAAGCCCTGGCCACTAAAGTGTAGAGCATTAGGCCTAAAGAAAGCACCCCCACCAATGGTAATCCGAAAATATCGACGAGCGGGATAAAACCTATTAGAGCCAGCCCTACACCAGCGAGTGAACCGAGCAAGCCGGCCCTTGGAACCACGCGTTGAACCCAATTGCCTCCGAAAGACATTATAATTTTTATGACGCCGATCATCACCATTGTCGCCATTCCGATATGCCACGTCATGATAGCTGCGTTTTGAGCCGTCTCTCCGGCCTGTTTCAAAGCGATGAACGCTGGCCCAAGGACGGTTATAGCAAGCCCTATAGTCGATGGAGTGTCGATTCCTAGTGGCATGGCGGTAACTGCCGTGTTCCGACTTTTCTTCGAAAGCCTGAAAGCCATCCATGTGTAGACAAGGTCACCAAAGAGCACTCCCAGGGTAGTCCCTGGAATCATTCGTGTGTACACGACATCGGCAGGAAATTTAAAGCCAAGAATCAACGTGCCTGCAAGGAATGAAAGCACGGCTATATTGTCGAACATCAAGCCAAAAAAACCGTTGATGTCTCCAACACCGAACCATTGGTACTTCACTTTTTGACATTTCATGGCTGTTGCCCTGAACCACAAGCAATTTAATATATTTCATGTTTTGGAAGCATATGGTAAATATCATGTCTCGCGTGTGTTTGATAATTCTATCTTCCCACGGTCATCATATTTTTGTTTTCAGGTATTTTGTGAAGTCTTCCAGTTTATTCCAGAAACTTCTCCGAACAAAAGATATTGAGACCCTTCAAGCGGAGGCGAAACACGGTGGTGGCCTCAAGAAGGCGCTTGGCGTTATTGACCTCTTGGGAATAGGGATCGGCGCTATTATCGGGGCCGGTATATTCATTCTGACCGGGCAGGCGGCAGCCCAATACGCCGGCCCTGGGATTGTGATTTCCTTCATTGTGGCCGCGATAGTAAGTGGCCTTGCCGGTCTATGTTACGCTGAATTCGCTTCCATGATCCCCGTCGCCGGGAGCGCCTACACATATTCTTACGCCACTCTGGGTGAGGCTTTCGCGTGGTTTATCGGATGGGACCTGATCATTGAATATGCTATAGGAGCGTCAGCCGTTGCTGTGGGTTGGTCGAGTTACGTTGTTAGTTTCCTTCATCAGGTAGGCTTAAATGTGCCCCCAGAATTTTCCGCGCCTCCGGGAACACAGTTTGTATTTTTATCAAATAAGCTAATAGGACAGATGGGCATTTTGGCTTCTGAGGGCTGGTATCAGCTCGGTTTTTATATCGAACGCCTTCAGCAGGTTGGCATCTCCCCAGACACCTTGCCTCGCACCACAGCAATATTTAATCTACCCGCCTCTTTGGTTGTCCTCTTCGTAACTATTATTCTGGTAAAGGGTATTCGGGAATCAGCTATATTTAACACCGCTATAGTGATTGTCAAACTAGCTGTAATATTGGCGGTGATTATCGTCGGGATAAGGTTCATCCAGACTGACAACTGGGTTCCGTTTATTCCGCCTAATACGGGTAAATATGGTCAGTTTGGCTGGTCTGGGGTGATAAGAGGCGCGGGAGTTGTTTTCTTTGCTTATGTGGGGTTCGACGCTGTCTCAACAGCGGCTCAGGAAGCCAAGGAACCCCAAAAACATATGCCGATAGGGATTTTAGGTTCGCTCTCTCTCTGTGCGGTTCTGTACATTCTGTTTGCTCTGGTTTTGACAGGGGTGGTCAACTATTCGAGACTCAACGTGGCCAATCCTGTGGCATTGGCTGTTGACGCTACGGGCATTCGCTGGCTGGCCGTTTTTGTAAAACTCGGAGCTATCGCCGGCTTGACGTCCGTAATTTTAGTCCTTTTGATGGGACAAGCGCGTATTTTCTTCAGTATGGCCCATGATGGCCTCTTACCGGCGTTTTTTTCCAAAGCCCATCCTCGCTTTGGCACTCCAGCCAACACCAGTATGGTCACAGGCTTGGCTGTAGGCATACTGGCCTCCCTACTCTCCGTTGACATTTTGGCCGAACTCGTTTCAATCGGGACGCTTGCCGCTTTCATCATGGTATGCGCCGGCGTTTTAGTTCTGCGTTACAAACACCCGGACATGCCCAGGCCTTTCAGGGTCCCCTGGGTTCCTTTTGTGCCGGTATTGGGGTTGGTATCATGCCTATTGCTTGCGCTAAGCCTTCCGTGGGAAGCATGGTTGAGGCTTTTAAGCTGGCTGGTGTTAGGATTCAGCATCTATTGCTTTTATGGAATCAAACATAGCCATCAACCCGAGCGTCAAAAGGAACAGTAGCATTCGAACAGACCACCTTTTAATTACGGAACGGCAAAATTGCTAAATGTGAAACCTAGCTTACCCAGTTGGTACGTGAAGACATCCATTCATCTACGACACCTTTTATCCAGCCCTGTAAACTTGGGACCAGGTAGAATCGAGGTTCGAGTAGGTTGTCATCCGGAGATACTATTCCATCCTTTACAGCGGTTTCGGCGAGAATAGTTTGTGGATAAATTCGAATTCCCACGGTCAGTTTGAGGACCTCGAAATTCAACGAATCGGCAAAACGCAAACTTTCAAGGGTAGTTTCTTTGGTTTCGCCAGGACCGCCCAAAAGCAAAAATCCCATTCTCCTTATACCATATTTTGCCAGCAGGTCACATGTGTAACGAACATCATCATTGGTGAATTTTTTGTTCATTGAGTTCAGGATCAGCGTGGAACCGCTCTCAAATCCAATGGAAACTTCTTTGCATCCTGATTCGGCCATCAAGCGAATGAGCTTTTCGCTGGTTCTAGCAGGATACATTATACAGCGCCATGCAGCGTCAAGATTCTTCGAAATCATCTCTCCGCACAGCGTTCGGGCATAAGAAGGCGGTAAATTGAAGGTGTTATCCACGAAATAAAATTGTGAAATCCCTGTTTTGCGCCATTCCAGTAGCCAGTCCACAACTTTCCAGGGAGAGCGCTTTCGAAGAAGGCGTCCTTCGATTGAACCCGTCGAACAATAGGAACAATTCATTGGGCAACCCCGACGGGTCTGAACAGGCAGCCAGAAATCATCTCCTTTTGAAACTGAATCGGAGAATGAACTAACATTCGGTAGGGGTAGGTGGTCGAGGTCGTTCTCGAAATGCGTTGGCCCAGATAGGCCCAGTCTGGGGAGGTACAGTCCAGGAGCGCCTACAAGTTCAGTGCCCCCTTCAAGTCGATTAATTAGCTCGACAAACGCTGTTTCCCCTTCTCCTTGTATCCCCATGTCCGCTTTAAGATATTCCAGTAGACTATCCGGATAAATGCTGTAGCCAGCTCCTCCTAAAACTACAGGCGCTTTAGTTACGGATCTACAGCACTCAACAACGCCTTTAACATTGTCTATGAAAAAGCCTTGATCAGTCATTTTCTGGCTGTCAATATTTCGTACAGATAGGCCAATCACATCGGGCCGAAATTCTTTGATACCTTTTTGGACGGAAGCGGTCGGGTCATCGGCGTGCATGAGATCCAAAAACTCTACCGTGTGAGAGGCCACTCTTGCGGATTCAGCCACGCAAGCCAACCCTAGCGGCCATGTGCGCATATATATTTCCTGAGTGTTAACTGATATTAGTAGGGCCCTCATCCTGGTTCCTCATCTTCCGCCGGTAATTGGCCTATTAACTTTCAGACACAATTATAATATAACATATCAAGAATCATTAGACCGTATAGATTCATGTTTCGCAGCAGGCGGGCGAGTATTACAAAACACGGTGGAAGTAATTAAACATTTGGTTAATTTGGATTTCAGGAGTTTTCATGCTTATAGAATCATACGATCTTGAAATTGAGGTGGCGGACCACAGCGCTGAAGTTTTTGAATATGAAGCCATAGCGCATCTCCCCGTAGATATTAGAGAAGTCCTGCCGTATCTGAATTCTACATTTAAAAATGGGACCTATTTCGTCGATGGTCCGGTTTTTTCATGGCGTCTTGATGACCATAAAGTTGGATTTTGGCATGACCGCATAGCCGCGGACCATCTTGATACTCGGGAACAGGCTAAAGATGTAATAGATCGCCTCGTCAAACTGGTTAACGATATTTGGGCGCGACGCTCCGGGATCGAGCCGGATACGGTAACTCACGAAAACCTCCAGCCGCTGGAACTTTACCGCTTACTTCCAAAAACCAACTGTAAAGTCTGCGGGGAAAGCTCCTGTTTCAATTTTGCCTTGAAACTGGCAGCCGGCATGGTTGAACTTCAAGAATGCGGCCCGATTTTTGGGGACGCCAAATATGGCGATCAGCTTAAGCAATTAGAATCCTTAATAGTCTTAAAACGGCCATTGTTATAGCAACTCTTGCAGGAACAGGTCTGAAAAATTTTGGACTGGAGTGTGTGGACATGGTTTCTAGAAAGCCACGAGCTGAAGCGGGCAGGCTAGATAAGGTTATTTCGGAAGCCCGGCGCAGCCAGGAACTACGAGAGACTACTTACAGGGAGAAAGCTCTCAACATGTTCCCCCGGATTTGCGCTCGATGTGGACGAGAGTTTTCGGGGAAAAAACTTCGCGAGCTTACGGTCCATCATAAAGACCACAACCATGAAAACAATCCTCCTGACGGAAGCAACTGGGAACTTCTTTGCATTTACTGTCATGACATGGAGCACCAGCGTTATCTCGAGGAGGACGTTCTTCACGAGGGCAATGAGTCCTCTTCCACATACAAACCTTTCGCTTGTCTGGAATCTTTACTCAAGGACAGGAAATGACCAAACTTCTTGACCTAAACAAAACCACGGAGGCATGGATTGATGCCTGTAATTGCTAAATCCACATACAAACCGCCGATATTTTGTTCAAATACTCACATACAGACCGTCATTCCGACACTCTTTAGAAAGGTCCCGGACGTAACCTATCAAAGAGACCGAATCGATACTCCGGATGGAGATTTTCTAGATCTGGATTGGTCCAGAGTTGGTTCAAAGCGACTGGCCATTGTATTGCATGGTCTGGAAGGTAATTCCACCCGGTCGTACATGATGGGTATGGTTAGTGCGTTAAACCGGGGAGCATGGGACGCTCTTGCCGTTAATTTTCGGGGATGTGGAGGTGAGTCGAACAGGCGTCTGCAGATGTATCACAGCGGTGAAACAGGGGACCTGCAAACTGTCATCCGCCATGTGTCCGGAAACGATAGGTATTCGGCGCTGGCGCTCGTGGGATCGAGCCTAGGTGGTAATGTAATCTTGAAATACTTGGGTGAACAGGGCGAAGCGACACCGCCAGTTATCAAAGCGGCTGTAACGATATCTGTGCCTTGTGACCTCAAGGCGAGTTCGAAACGAATAAGCGCATTGATGAATCGCCTCTATTTAAAGAGATTTCTGCTAATGTTGCATGAAAAAATGAAAACCAAAGCCTTAATGGCCCCTGAAAAAATTGATCTCAGAGGTTATGAAAAAATCAGGACGTTAAAGGAGTTTGATGACAAGTATACGGCCCCTTTGCACGGGTTCAAGGACGCTTATGATTACTATGAAAAGTCTTCATGCCGCCCGTTTCTTCCAAACATCAGAGTTCCTATCCTACTGATAAACGCGGCGGATGACCCATTCCTTTCAGCCTCTTGTTATCCTTTTGCAGAAGCGAAAGCCAACCCAAATCTGTTCCTTGAAGTCCCTAAACATGGAGGGCATGTTGGATTCATGGCGTTTGATCACAATGGAGAGTATTGGTCCGAAACTCGGGCCGTGGCTTTCCTAAATCAACGAGCTTGTTGATTTTCAAGTGATTCGTTGGTTCTATTTTGCCCAAGGAATATTTCCAGTCCGACGGGAGACGCTTTGGTGTAGGCTCTCTCGAGGAACTCAAGGAAATTCTCCTTACCACGCCAGAGTGGAAAACCTCCAAGCCTCTTGACCTGCGCCCCTGGACTTGTTGGGATGGAGACCTCGGTGGTATCTGGGTCGCTGCTTTTGACCAGTCGCCAAAATAATTCCGGGTCACAAGGGAGTGGTTCCGGTGGAAACAGAGTATCAGCTTCCTGTTCCTTATCAGACTCCGTCAGGCATTCATCCAGAGCGATATCATCAGGAACCGATGAAATATCCATCATGCCCACAAGTTCATCACGGTCCATACCCCTTAGTTTAAAAATTAAAAAGGGGTCCCTGTCGAACTCTTCACCCAACAGGTAATACACGGCGGCTATATGCTTACAGGGATTGGACCAGTCAGGGCACGAACAATTCGTCTCAAGGTCTTTTAATTTCTCAGGGAAAAGGCTGATTCTGGCCTCTTTGAAGACATCCTCAATATTCTGAGGCATCTCGCCAGCAAGCAGTTTAGCTATGAAGAACACCTGACACGAGAGGGCTGCGGCGATCTTTTCCCATTCAGGTCTTGAGAGGGTTTTGATGTTTATGATTACAGAATATGGGGTTTTTCTGGAGCCTTGAACCTTGGCGGTAACTAAGCCTTTTGAGATGTCTACAGACGCTACCTGACCACGACGGGCGTAAGAACGCCCTCGTTGGAGCCTGGCCCCAATATTGAAACTTTCAAGAACGGATATCCAGCGTTTCGCCCACCAGCTCTGTCCGAATGCTCCCCGCTTGCTCTGGGATTTGACTCCGCCCTTGACTTCGATCGGGACGGAAGGAGTGTAGTGACCGTAATAATCCCAGCGACTCATGTTAATCTCCTATAGCTTCTTTGCGAAGTTTCCAGAGTTCCTTCAGATCTTCGTTGGACAACTCTGTAATCCATCCTTCCCCAGCGCCTACAACCTGATCGGCGAGTTCTTTCTTGTTTTCAATCATGTCGTCAATTTTCTCTTCTATAGTCCCTGCACAGACGAACTTGTGGACTTGAACATTTCGAGTTTGGCCAATACGAAAAGCCCTATCCGTAGCCTGATTCTCCACAGCCGGGTTCCACCATCGGTCAAAGTGGAAAACATGATTTGAGGCTGTGAGATTAAGACCGGTCCCCCCAGCTTTGAGCGATAGAATAAAGATGGCCGGGCCGTCTCCATCGTTCTGAAAACGTTCGACCATCCGGTCTCTCTGAGTTCTTGTCACAGCTCCATGAAGGAAAAGGGCCTCTCGGCCCAATGTTTCCATCAAATGCTTCTGCAGTAGCTTGCCCATTTCCGCATACTGGCTGAAAACCAATGCTTTTTCAGCAACTTCTATGATTTCCTCGATCATTTCAGTGAGCCGTGACAGCTTGCCAGACCGTCCGGGGATCGAAGAGTTGTCTTTAAGGAACTGGGCAGGATGGTTGCAAACCTGTTTTAGCTTCGAGAGGGTGGCCAGGACGAGCCCTTTACGCTGGATGCCTTGAGAAGATTTCAAAGCCTCTTCAGTTTCTTTGACCACTGCGGTGTATAGGGATGCCTGCTCTTTTGTCAGGGGACACATTACTTTCATTTCAAGTTTTTCGGGAAGGTCTGAAATAATGGATTTATCTGTTTTTAATCTTCTAAGAACAAATGGTCCGGTTATGCGCTTGAGTCGCTCAGTGGCTACCTGACTATGTTCAGCCTGAATTGGAACAAAAAATGTTCGTTTGAACTCCGCTTGTGTTCCAAGAAAATTTGGATTTAAAAATTCCATTATGGACCATAAATCACCTATATTGTTCTCTACTGGTGTCCCAGTTAGGGCGATTCTATAGTCCGCTTTTAAAGATCGAGCGGCCTTGGCCTGTTTGGTTTCAGGGTTCTTAATGTTTTGAGCTTCGTCAAGGACAAGACCCGCCCAATCCACTTCCTGCAAGAACTTCAGGTCACGATAGAGGAGCCCATAACTCATGACGACGATCGCATGAATCATGACCTCCTTCTTGAATGCGTCTTCCTTATTCCTCCCGATGCCATGATGAACCAGCACAGGGAGTTCCGGAGTGAATTTAGCAGCTTCCTTTTGCCAGTTGTTGACCACTGTAGTAGGGCACACTAGCAGGACAGGCCGTTTCTCGTTAGAACATCGATTGCGCTGTATAAGCGCCAAAGTTTGCACAGTTTTTCCAAGTCCCATGTCATCGGCGAGGCATGCGCCCATTCCCCATTTGGCCAAAAATGCGAGCCAGGAAAAACCTCTAGTCTGATAGGGTCTGAGTGTTCCATTGAAGGTATCGGCCGGAGATAGTTGTTCTAATGGGGAACTACCCTCTAGTTGCTGGAGAAGGTCACCTACCCAACCCCTAGCAGTAACCCCTTCGAACTCAAATCCAAGAGGCGAATCTTTTGCTCCGACAGCCATTTTAATCAGATCTCCCACTGTTGTTTTAGACAATTCTTTCTTTTTCCACGAATCAACAGCAGCCTGGATTTCCTCCACGCTGACTTCCACCCATTGTCCACGCAACTGAACCAGTGGAGATTTCAATTTGGCCAGAGCTTTTAATTCAGGGAGGCTCAATTTGACGCCACCGAGGGCGACTTCCCAATCGAAGTCAACGATAGCGCCCAGGGATAAGCCACTTGAGGCCTTTAATTTCGGGCTTTTTACAGTGGCCCTTAGGGATAGCCCTTCTTTTGTCCCGGACCTGGTCCACCAGCCCGGCAACATAACCGTAAATCCGGATTGTTTAAGCAAGACAGCCTTCTCTGTGAGGAATTGGTGAGCGCCAATGGTGTCCAGCGCGTACCCATCCGGCTGAGTGGATTTAAGGCTTTTCTCGATGTTAGGACATATACTGCCAGCCTGGCCCAAGGACAGCAGGAGATACTCCCGAAGGTCGGAAGGGTTTGTTTTAAGCGCGGACAACATCTTGGGCTTGGGTTTCCAAGCGTCCTTAGCCGGGACAATAAGGCTTGGATCACTGCAAGACTGGATTAAATAGTGGACGCGCCATTTTTCATCGGGGATGACGCGACGATTCCTCGGTATAGTCTCCGGAGAAGTAGGCTCCTCAATTCGGAAACAAAGACGGAATGGAGATGATTCCGCTACCGCAATTGGTCTATTCCAGTTACGGACTGTTTGCCAAAGCTGATTCAGTTCAGACTTTTGACCATGGATCAAGCTGTCTGGAGATTGCAACGCATGAAGCCACGCGTCGTGAACGCTGTCAAAAGTAGTTCCTTTACTGATTATTGGGCCGGAAAAACGATCAGGAGCAGAGAACCGAACAAGATGATCTACGGTGTTAAACACAAACCGTTTCAGCAGGCCGATTGGGTTGGATTGTGGAGGAATCTCCGAGTCTATACCACCGAGACATCGGGCGACCGGAGGCATACGCTTTGCCATCGCTGTTACGTGTTCAGAATCTTCCGCGGAGAATATGGCCCCCCATCTAGCGTAAAACTCTTCATTGTTCCTAATCACTTCGGGAATATAGCGTTGACGGGCAACCATGCTCCCGGCAAATCGCAACGCTTCTGCCCAGTATGCCAGATCATCGCCGATTACTAAACCTTGAGCCAGAGTGTGTCGTTGGAGACAGGAACAAAGCAAGTCGATTGTCTCGTCCTTTCTGAGTTCGTACGCAGTCACACTCCACGGGCCTATTTGGAATTTGCGCCGTGAGTTGGGGATGTCTCCGAAAAGAGGACTGGGGACAGGCTTGTGTCCTTGTGTCGGAAGCCAGGCCGACAATTGTCGCAAAAATGTCTTGTTGGGCTTAAAATTGCCCGGAAGTGTCCTCATAAGGTCAAGCAAAGGCTTAGGCCCCAAATCCATGGGATATTGAAGCGGGACATTGGTCGCGATTTTGAGGCCCTTGCCAAGAGCTTTCTTCGCTTCAGGAATTTCCCCGGTTTCTCCCCACACAAAGAGCTGATCTTCATTTATTCCAGAGTGTAGGACAATCATAAGAAGCGCCTTTTAACGAACGTATGAAGATTGCATAGAGCGCAGGGCCGCAGCACAGATGCGGCGCCGACAGACGTTGATCGAATTTTTGAGTAATGAGCCCAAGCTTGGCCTTGATTTCTCACGATTCGTATATATTGTGAAACAATGGCTTAACAAAGCGCTAACACGTAGTCAAGTCCGGAAATTTGTCTGCAAAATTTGGCGACTGATTTTTGAAAATTGTGAACAGGAATTGAGATGATCACTGTTATGTTAACTTACGTAGTTGTGGGGATTGTTGCAGGGATGCTTGCAGGGTTACTTGGGATAGGGGGCGCCATAATAATTGTGCCATCACTTGTCTACTGCTTCGCTGGACAAGGCGTCTCCCATGAAGAGATCATGAAACTAGCCCTTGGAACATCAATGGCGAGCATAATGCTTACATCAGTATCCAGCTTCATGGCCCATAATAGAGTCGGCGCGGTAAGGTGGGACATTTTTCGAGGTGTCGTATTGGGGATCCTGCTTGGGACATTTTTCGGTTCCTGTGTCGCATCAAGAATGCCAACCGCCATCTTAAGCGCTTTTTTTGTAGTTTTTCTCTACTATGTCGCTATTCAGATGATCTTGGATAAGAAGCCAATCGCATCACGGGGCCTTCCAGGTAAGTTTGGAATGTTCGGAGTTGGAAACTTGATTGGGGTAGTCTCGAGCTTCGTGGGGATTGGTGGCGGAAGTTTGTCCGTTCCGTTCATGATTTGGTGCAACGTCCGAGGGCATGTCGCCATAGGAACAAGCGCAGCGATTGGGTTTCCTATAGCGGTAGCGGGCACGCTAGGGTACGTGCTTTCGGGTTGGCATGCGGCTGCACTGCCGGCTCTTTCATTAGGCTATGTATACCTGCCCGCGTTTGGCGGCATCGTTTGCGCGAGTGTTTTGACAGCGCCTTTTGGAGCAAAACTCGCCCATCGTTTGCCCGTAAAAAGACTTAAACAGGTGTTTGCTGTCTTGCTGGTAGTAATGGGAACTCATGTGCTCTTTAAGCTGATCTAGACCAGATTTCGTCGAAGGATATCATTAATGGCGCAGTTTATGGCGCAACTCCATTTGTGCGCCATATCCCTCCTAAAATTCTAATGCCTCTAACAGGCGCTTGTTTGAAGCCTCACTGCGAAATGATTGGGCAGAACATATTCGCGAGAAACTTGTCTCATCCAGGTAATGCTACTAGGTCCCGCATCGAACTCTTAAAGAGAGGCAATAATGAAAAAGATATCATACCTTATAATAACTTTCTTATCGGTCGTCGCCATGTTGGCTCCTTCGACTGACGCCATTGGATTCAGAGGCGGTGGAGGGCACGGAGGAGGCGGTGGTCACGGTGGATTTCATGGTGGAGGTGGAGGATGGCACGGAGGAGGCGGTGGCGGACTTTACAGGGGTGGCGGATTCGGAGGAGGCGGTGGTTACGGTGGCGCCTATAGAAGCTTTGGAGGATCTGGCGCTGTCAGAGGTTTCGGTGGGAATGGTGGAGTTTACCGAGGTGGTAGTGTTTACCGTGGAGGTGGAGGCACAAGCAGAGGTGGTGGATATTCCAAGCCTACAGTTTCGGGCCAAAGACAGTTCCGTGGACAAACCGGACAGGGCAATCCTTCGCGAGGTCAAGTTCAGCGTTTCCTCAACATGCCCAATAGTGGAACTGCTCAAACGAGGACCGGTATGGGCAGAGTTGGCGCCGCAGCCGTGGGAGCTACCGCCGGAGCTATGGCGTTGCATCACTTTGCTCAGAGTGGATCGGCAGCCGGCTTAAACTCAGTGGGCGGGCACACCCCCGTGCAAGGGACAAGCTTTAGCAACCGGATAAATCCTCAAACGGCTCAGCAACTCCGAAACAATTACTCACAGCGGTATGGCAACGCATTTAATAGAAATTGGTGGCGTAACCACCCTTACATCATCAACAACTATGGTGGCTACGGCGGATGGGGTGGCTACGGTTGGGGTTATTGGTGGGGACCGGCTTCATGGCTTGCGCTGAGTTCATGGATCCCATGGGGTTGGGGAGCGCCAATGTACTATGACTATGGCTCCAATTTCTATTATGCTGATAATTACGTTTATCTAAATGGTCAACGTCTCTGTTCTGCCCCCGAGTATTATGACCAGGCGGTCCAGATAATAGACAAGGCGCCCAAAGTCACAAATAACAAGGATCAATGGATGCCGTTAGGAGTTTTCGCCGTCACTCAGGACGCCAGCAAAGCTTCGGACATGGTCCTTCAACTGGCTGTTAACAAGGAAGGCGCCATACAGGGAACATACTTCAACAGCAAAGACAACAAAGCCAAACCCATCAAGGGTATGGTTGACAAAGAATCTGAGCGTGCTGTGTGGACTTTTGCCGATAAGAATAAAAATGCCGTGATAATGGAGACAGGGATTTACAATCTTACTAAGGACGAAACGGGTGTTTTGGTGCATTTTGGTAAAGAACAGACCCAGGAATGGCTAATGATCCGTTTGAAAGAACCGCCAGCTAAGGGAAACGAGGCTGCGTCAAGTCCTGCCCTATAGGCTGCCGTGGATTTTACGCCTAAAGTAGTTCTATGGATTTTCATAGGAGGCCGGCGCGCAAGCCGGCCATTCGACTTTGAGAGAGCGCCAGAACGTTCACTGGCCCAAAATTATTAATTGAATCGATTCAAGGAGGACCTGCGTGATCAAAGTATACCTGATTTCATCTTTAATGTTTTTACTGGTTGGTTCTGCAGCCATGGCGGGGCAGCCCTTTCAAACGGATGTGATCAAAACATCCGGTGGTGATCTGAAAATCACTTTTATTGGTCATGGAACATTGATGTTCAACTATGGCGGAAAAATATTTCATGTAGACCCTTGGAGTAAGTTGGCTGATTATTCAGAATTACCGAAAGCGGACGTCATAATCCTTACTCACGAACATCAGGATCATCTGGACCCGGCCGCAATTAAAAAAATCCGGACAAAAAATACTGTGGTCGTTCTCACCGAAACATGCGCGAAAACCGTTCCGGGTGGAATCATCATGCACAATGGTGATACGAAAGAAGTGGAAGGGATTAAGATAGAGGCGGTTCCGGCCTACAATCTTGTTCACATGAGGGCCCCGGGGGTGCCTTATCATCCCAAGGGAGTTGGAAATGGCTACATCTTCACTTTTGGAGACAAACGGGTTTATGTAGCTGGCGATACCGAGAATACTCCTGAGATGAAGGCCCTTAAAAACATTGACGTAGCATTTCTGCCTATGAATCTACCTTACACAATGACTCCGGAAATGGTAGCTGACGCTACCAAGGCTTTCAAACCGAAGATTTTGTATCCTTATCATACTGGCGACACAGATTTGTCCAAGCTGACAAATCTCATGAAAGGCGTTCAGGGGATCGACGTTCGGCTGAGAAGCATGAAATAATAAAACTTGCCAACCTGTATTCATTTGCGACGGGGAGTGATTTCTCCTCGCCGTGCTTCATCGAGATGACGTGATCACGTGACGTTTCACTCTGAGCGAAACTGGTATGTTATCCGGAGATAACAGATTGTAGTTCTTCATGAATGTCTTTGAGCTTTTCAAGGTCCTCCTCGGAAAACTTTGGAGTTTTAATCGCTATTTGTTCTTTGAACCTCGAGATTTCCGCTTCAATCTCTTCTGCCAGAGTTAGCATATCCTGACGTAAATCTACGGATACGGGCTCTGGGACTATCTCACGAACAGCTTCTACATGATCCAGCGTTAGGACTTCGCGCCACTTGGGCACGTAGGCCGAGAGTTTAAATTTCTCTTCAATCTTTGCCGCCAAAGCCTGGCTGGAAGTCGGCTCACCGTGTGTTACGAAGATGGTGGGACTCGACTTTTCGGAGAAATGACCTACCCATGCCAGTAAGTCAGCTTGATCAGCGTGAGCGGACAGGCCACCAATGGTAAATACTTTTGCCCTTACCGCTACTTTTTCCCCAAAAATTGACACAGTTTTGGCTCCATCGACGATTTGCCTTCCAGTGCTTCCCTGTGCCTGGAACCCTGCAATAATGACGCTTGCTCCTGGTCGCCAAAGGTTATGCTTCAGATGATGTTTGATTCGCCCGGCTGAACACATTCCGTTGGCAGAGATAATGATGGCTGGACCGTTCACTTCGTTAATGGCCATGGATTCTTTTGTAGTCGGCGTTAGTTTCAGATTGGGCATGTCGAAGGGATCGAATCCCTGGTGGACTAAGGCCTGCGTAGCTTCGTCATAATATTTCTTGTTTTTACGGAAATTTTCAGTGGCTTTGATGGCCAGAGGGC
>JAJYDQ010000109.1 GCA_021777225.1 Deltaproteobacteria bacterium | reverse complement strand
AAGAAATGGACCATGCCGATAAAGGACTGGAAAATGGCGCTGAACCAGTTCAGCATCATGTTTGAAGACAGGTTACCAAACTTTTGAAACCACGTACCCCATTTACACAAAATTCTTTACAGGTCCAACAAACGTGGAGGAAGGAGGAGCGCCTCCTTTTACTTTACATGTGTTTTGGACCTTTTTGCCTGGTATCTGAAAACAGGGGCCATCTCTTTACCAAACAATGCAACCCTATTGCCTATGTTATTCGTATATTACCAATAGCGGAGCAAGGGCAATCATCCATTCTGAAAATGAAGGATTTCTAAGATGGATGATTCTGTTTGACTCCAAACTAAATGACAATCGCGACATAAGCCTATGCGTCACACAGTTCTCGTTCCAGTCCGTGTTATTTTCTAGCCTTTTGGGGCGTTAAAAGCTTCTTGAGCTGTTCCTGTGTTAATGGAGAACCGTAGCCCACATACTGCGTTTCCGGACCTATTGGATCAGCAATCGGCGTCCATGTGCCATCATGATAGTTTTGATATACGCAATTGTAACGGACACCTTTTACGACCGGAACAACACCTTTGAGGTTTTGTTCTTTACCTTTATCAAGCCAGGAAAGATCAATACCCCCGTTGACAATTTGTTTATCAATTTTAGTAGCATGGCATTCTTCGCATTTCGACCCCCTTTTCATAACTGAGTGGCTGAATTGCGGAGCGAAGATCATGAATGTTTTGTTACCTGGGGCGACGATAGTTTGCATCATCGCGGACGTCACCTTTCCATTGTAGTTCATAAGAAACTTCCAGCCGGATACGGGTAGCGAAACCTTTTTCTTGTCTTTGAGCCAAGTCTCAAAGTGACAACTGTTGCAACTTGCGATGTGGCGGACATGGCAGGCATTACAACTCAATTTATTCCCGTGGATAGTGTGTGGAACGCTTTTTGGCAACGAGTCGTGGCACCGCTCACATTTCACATCCATAGCACCGGGCTCTTTCATCGATTTGTACACGGTCCCGTCACCGTGAATTTCTCGTGATGTATGACAATCCATACATGTCATTCCTTTTGCGACGTGGACGTCCGTTGTGTTTGCCTCTTTGTCTATTTTCATGATCATGAAAGCCTCTCTGCTGTGGCAGCTCAGACACTTCTTCTGATTCTTCGCCTCCTTAATCGAGTAATAGGCTTTCCCCTTTACGGTCTGCTTATGACAGGTATCGCAAGACGAAATATGGCACTCGGCGCACCCTGTTTGTGAGTATGGGATCCCTGTTATTGATTCAAGGCCTCCATTGGCCTTGTCATACCAATAAGCCATTCCTCTCGCTGTCGCGTGAAGGCTCTTCAGGTAGAAACAATTCTCCTCGTTCATTCCTTGTGCAAAAGATGGAATCGCCGCTGCCAACCCGACTATGATACCGAGGACTATGCTTGTGAGGAATTTTTTATTTATGGCCTTACCAGACGATTTTTTAGTTTGTTTCATAACCTTTTCCCCTTTGTCAATAAGAGTTCTCAAACATCCGTTCCCGCTATTCCCCGGCGGTTGATAGCATAGTTTCCTGTCTTACCGGTAAAGGGAAGCGCCAGGATCTTAAACAGGGTTAGCCCGGACGGGTCTCGAAACTGGTTCAATCCTATGGTCATGCCTTCATGCCCCATTTTGGGCTGGTCCCTATACGTCCCCATGAGCCGATCCCACCACGGAGAGTTGAACCCGAAATTGCTGTTAGTCTCGAAAGGAAAAACAGAGTGATGAACGCGGTGCATGTCCGGAGTGACCACTATCAGTCGTAACACTCCGTCAATGTCCAAAGGAACGAATACATTCCCGTGATTGAACATGGATGTGGCGTTCAGAACTACCTCAAAAATGATCACCGACACTGCGGGCGCTCCAACAAGAATAACGACCGCCATTTTTATAACCATTGAAATCATGATTTCAATTGGATGAAAACGAGAGCCTGTCGTAAGGTCAAAGTCTAAATCAGCGTGGTGCATCATGTGCAGGCGCCACAGGATTGGAACAGCGTGAAACAAGACATGTTGAAGATAAATAGCAAAATCAAGAATGATGACCGACAAGACCACGGCGCCCCAATGAGGGATTCCGACATTGTTGAACAATCCCCAGTCTCTCTGAGTCGCAATGATTGCCACGCCTACTGCGGCTACAGGAAACAAAATCCTCAGAATGAAAGTATTGATAATGACTATACCCAGGTTGATGAACCATCGGGAAGCCTTTGATGTGGAAAGACGGCGTCGAGGGACGAAGAACTCTCCCAAAGCCACGGCAAGAAATATTCCCATGAAACACCCAAGCCTTACTATCGGCTCGTTTTCTATGATGAACATATTCATTTTCTCCCCATAGTCTCGGTAGAGTGTCTTGTCATGTCTCGTTGGAAACGTATTGCCACAAAACCGGCGCTCTCATCTATACCTTCCTCCAGGATGGACGGAATCAGTTCCGCGCCTGGAGGAGTATGGAGACAACTGATAGCACTGTCAAAAACGAACCCTGCGTCGGCGCAGATACGAACGACTTGCCCGCAGGAGTAGAATTTCGCCCTGGAATATAAAGGATGACCTTCGTGAGCTTTTGCCCTGTACAATCGTCCCCAGGAACTTTCGGCAGGCACTATTCCCACAACTAATGTCCCACTGCGGCGCAGGACTCGAGCGCACTCCGTCAACGTTCTCTCGGGGTCAATCAGGAAGCAGAGCGTAGTGACCATGAGAACTCCGTCAAATGCTGCATCCTGATAAGGCAAGTCTTCACCGATTCCTCGAACGGCGTGAACATTGCGCCGTGCTGCGATAGCCAGCATCCCCGATGATGGATCCACCCCTTCAGAGATGCCGAGGGATGTAGCGAACCTGCCACTACCCAACCCCACTTCGAGCCACAGACCTGTAACAGTTTGAATCAAGGCTCTGAGACAATGTTTCTCAATTTCAAAGATTGCCTGGCCTTTACGGGATTCAAACCATAGGTCGTATCGCTCTGCATCAACATCGAAGGCGCAAAGCAGCGGTTTACTGACTATGTTTCTAGTGATGGTCCCGGCCTCCCCACCTGTTCCGCTTCTCTGAGGCTCTTTTTCGCCAGACGAGTCACAAAGCCTGCAACAACAATCGTTGCAACCAACCCTAGCCAAAAGAAGACCTGTCCAGCCCAACCTCCATGAACCTTACCTGCAGCTACATCGGCGAGCGATCTGGCGACGGAGCCGAGATAGACGTACATGAGACCGCCGGGCAGCATTCCAATGAAGGAAGCAAGAGCATATTTACCGAAAGAGACTTTCGTCAGTCCAAGGGCATAGTTGAGAAAATTGAATGGGAAGACCGGGCTTAAACGGAGTAACAGCACTATTTTGAATCCTTCCCTACCAACTGCCTTGTCCACTGCTGTGAACTTGGGGTTGTTTGAGACTCTGCTTGCAACCCAATCGCGGGCAAGCGTGCGCCCCAAGAGAAAAGCGGCACAGGCGCCAAGCGTAGCCCCCACCCATGCACTCACCAGACCAACCGGCACACCGAAGATGAATCCGGCGCCAAGAGTGAGAACTGAACCCGGCAACAAGAACACACACGCGACGATGTAGAAGAGCGCTACAAAAAAGGGACCCCACGAGCCAAGACTTTGAGCCCACCCCAGAAAATTCACCAGGTACTGCTTCACAGGCAAGAGCAATATTCCGGCGCCGATAGCAGCAACAGCAAGCGCAATCATTACAAATATCAAAGACGATTTCTTTGAAATCGAGTTAGTTGTCATGAAAGAGCAGTCTCCCGGCAAGTATTTGGTACTTGCATAACAAGCGGTCGTTGCGATAACACCTTAAAAATTCAGAGGCTCTCAATATACTGTTACTTTAACAGACGACCGAAAATCGTAGACTTCTACGATTCGAGCGGCGGCATTCCCAGTTGTTTTCTGATCTCAGCAACGACCTTCTCTTTCGTAACATCCGATCCTTCTGTCACAACTTCTTCGCCGATCATAATAGCGGGGGCGCAAGGCAGTTCCGTCTCGGCCCATTCATCTGTCCGGTATTCAACACGGGGTTTTGATATGGTTTCGATGTCAATGGGGTAGTCTGCGTCCAACCTGGACGCCATCTCCTTGAAGTGTCTTCAAGGTTTGCCATTGGGTTCATTCAGAAAAAAACGTACTTTCAACATGGTTCTTTCCTCCTTGTGTTACAGGTTCTCACGAACCTGAATCCGATGATTGCTTGACTTGGGACATTCTGCTAAGGAATTGTTCCGTCGGGATGAAGTCAACCAGGCGCAGGTCTTTGCGCTGTCGTCCATGACTATCCAAGAATACAACCGTCGGGACTCCTTTGGTGGAATACTGTGTCACAAGCTTGTCGTTGAGCGCATCACCCTTTCCCGTTAGGTCGACTTTGACCATTACGAAGTTGTCTGCAGCCCGCTGCACAACGACCGGGTAGCGAAACGTAATGCGCTCAATTTCACGGCGCCACCTACATCATGTGGCGGCGAAGTCTACGATTATCGGCCTGTTTGATTTTCGGGCTTGTCCGAACACCCCATCGGAACTGAGGCGCAACGACCCACAGGAGCCAGTTGGTCCGTGCTTACAAGCCGATAGCCGGTGGCTTTAGCGCGACAACCACGTCCTGCGAGAGGGTTTCCGCGGCGTCACAGATCTATTTGTGAACCAGAGGACTCCCACGTTAATCGTTATGGCGAGAAGAGGAAGCCAAAATCTTTTCCAGCTCATCTAGAATGCTATGTCAGCCTCCAGTTTAGAAATCCAGGCATGGTAATAACCTATATTTTGCCGTCTCTTTTGAGCTTCGTAATGAGGAACATGGAGCCGGATTCCGATAAACCCAACTCTCTGGAAAGATCTCCAGGGGTAGTGGGACCTGCACGCCTAATCACAGCCACTGCCTCGTTTTCCAGTTCTTCCAGCCAGTCCTCGAAAAGAATGAAGATTTCTGGGTCCGTCACTGAACGCAGTTGCTCGGACTGACTGATTTTTTCCACCAAACTTCGACACATCGCTGTTGGATCGACACCTTCGTCCATGCATGTAGCCAGTCATAAGTGGACGAGGCCGGTAATTTTATCCTGGGCGCCGTTTCCTATCAGATCGGTGAGGAAGTTTTTAAGGGCTTCTTCACCTAAAAGAGAAAAGAGTTTCTTTGCCGCATCAGCCATTTCCATCGCTGCGTCAATCGGATCCATTGACTCGACGAGTACCTGAATTCTTCCTTTACCCATGTGATTCCTCTCCAAAAGCTAGAAGGTGTCTCTCTGCGAGAGCAGATCCGTTGCCAGATGCGCCAGGCGCCGAATAATGTCGATGATTCTCTCGTCCGCTATGTCGTAGTACACGAACAAGCCCTTGCGCTCTACTTTCACCAGGAGACATCGCCTCAACTCCTTCAGGTGATGGGACACGAGGGGCTGCGAAAGATTCATCTCCTCGACAATGGTGGACACGGTTTTCCTGCCGTTACACAAAGACAAAAGGATCCGGAGACGGTTCTCGTCTGAAAGACTCTTGCCGACAAAGGCTGCAATGCCAAGGCTCCTCTTCAATTCTGTCGCTTTGTCTTGTTCTTTAGCCGGCAACGTTTCTCCTCAACGATTTCTCGTAGCGTCACAGTATCAATATATCAATATTCACTTATTTAAGTATAAATTTGTTAAGTTTGGGTGTCAAGGAAAAGTTTGGTTTCGATATACAACAGATTCGGTCCGGAAGCAGTAGAGGCCTCCAGAGAAAACGAATCCAGATTATACCAATGGGTGGAGAACGGGCCGGTTCCAGCGGACAATAACCTGGCAGAAAGAGACCTCGGGCCCTCAGTTGTGGCGCGGAAAATCAGCTTTGGATCTATAATATATAACGAGGCCAGGACTAGGAGTGTCCTGACCAGCTTGGTGACCACACTGAGAAAGCGCAAGACTGATGTAGCCGATCAGATAAAAAGGGCCCTTGATCACCTAGTTCAAGATATGGATCAGGATCCATATAATCTTCTGTTTTCAATCCCAGGCCCTTAGAGAACCCCAACCCATATCACCATAGGCGTCGTTATGCTTGGGTCTGTGAATACCTCATTCAAGAACCATGGATACCTTTGGTCTCAGCCCGCGCGAAACTGAATGGTTGCCGTCATGTTTCCAATTGAACCTTATCTCATTGAATATCTGCCATCACTAGCCGCGTTTTTCTTGAAAGCGCATGTGCGCCCTTCAACTATTAGTTTCTGCAACATAGCTTGAGCTGAAGGGTCATTCCACCTGGCCGGACCAACACTGTAACCAACTGCGGAACCCCTACAATCTACAATGTAGGTAGTAGGGAAACCCGGTACTTCCAATATGGCTTCCTGTTTCGGGTTAACCAGAAATGATGTCCTTTTCCCAGCCATTTCAACCACTCGAAGGCTAAAACCACGTCCACCGTCAAAAAGGATCGAAAATGGGGTCCTGGTTGTGGCCGCATACCTTTGTATGGAAGATGGCGGATCCACAAGGTTAACTCCCAATATTTCAAGCCCCGACCCGCTGTACGCATGTTTGAGATTTTCAAGAAGAGGTTCCTCCATCTTACACGCGGGACAAGTAATGGACCAGAAATGCAGCAGTACGACCTTGCCTCTGTAATCATTGAGTGACACAGTCTGGCCAGTAGGAGTCTTCAGAACAAGGTCCGAGACTTTGTGGGGTTGCGGATAGATGTAGATATTCGCTTGCGTCAGTGAGTCAGAAGCGTCTGAAGCAGCGACTGGAATTATAACGGCAATTAGCGAGAGAGAGGTTATGATCATTATAGAATAGCGAAGCGAACGGGTCATCGGTCCTCCATTTTTATGTAATATTTTAATATTTGATTCATGATATGGGTTGGGTGATATGTCAATCGTTCTGCCATTGCACAATGACAAAAGGATCCGGAGACGGTTCTCATCTGAAAGGCTCTTGCCGACAAAAGCTGCAATGCCAAGGCTCCTCTCTAACCCCATTGCTTTGTTTTGTTCTTTAGGTGGCTACCTTTCTCCTAAACGATTTCTCGTAGCCATCACTGCAACAATATATCAATGACCACTTATCTAGTTATAAATCTATTAAGTTTGGGTGTCAAGGAAAAGTTTTGGGGTCTAGTATCCATTACATGGAGTTAAAACAAACGTTCAGGAGAAAGAGAAAAGCCTAAGAGTGGACGCGTAGGTCACAACGGATCAGCCCGCAAGAACCATGAAGCGCCTCGAGTCGATCGGGTTGTGGAAATAGAGGCAGACTCGGAGTTGTGTCCTGAGCGCTGCAATCAACTCGAAAAAGGGGAGTAGAAGAGAGAAGCGTTCATGACACACCTTCCACAAAACCTCAAAGAGTTTTGTTTCGATTGGCCGAGCGCCGCAATTTTCAAGCGCCCTTTACAGTTCAGAGATTGATGCAACAGGCTTCACAGCTCTGAACAGAACACCTTTGGTAACTGGAGAGCTATTAAATCCAGTCTCAGAGACCATTTCTAGATCTCCAAAACCAGCCCCCTTTATCATCACCAGGAAATCCTTTCCCGGTATGGCCCCGCCCATTCACCTGGCCCAGGTGTCAACTCGTGCTTTGATATCCTCCGGCAGGTGGCCTGTAAGAACCTGGTCAGCCATCATGAGACGTCCACCAGGCTTCGTTACCCGAAAGACCTCTCTCAGAGCTTTCAGCTTATCGGGTATGAGGTTGAAGACCCCGCTGGAGATAACAACATCGAAGTCTTCGTCAGGGAAGGGCAAATCCTCGGCAGAGGACTCTCGGAAAGAAGCATTCTTGAGATTCGTGTAGCTAAGGTTTTGTCTCGCCCTGTCCACCATCTCGGAACTCATATCTACGCCAACTACCTTTCCCGCAGCTCCAACCATTACAGCGGCAACCATAGCATCTACACCGCCACCACAACCAATATCCAGGACACTTTCTCTCTCGTGGATTTCTCCAAGAGAGAAAGGGTTTCCCACTCCGCAGAATGATTCCAACGCAGATTCGGGCAAAGCTTGAAGAATGTCAGGATCGTACTTCAATCCTTCAAGCCCTGCACGTCCTGTGGGATAACGGAAGAGTCCTTCAGGATTTACTGCGACCTTGGCGAATTTTCCTCGAATGCCATCTTCGATTTTCTTCCTGTCTTGAGCTGAAAAATCAATATTCATGGTTAGAATGTCCTTTATTGTAGACAAAAATTGAGTCAATGGACGGTTTCGTTTGCATTTTCTTGTTACTGAGAGCCTTTTAAGGTCATGCTCAGGGCCAAAGAGAACAGCCGTCACTACAATGAGCGACTCTAGGAACCGTATACCTTTTCATGGTCGTCTCCTCCCAGCTTATTTAAGTCATTGTCGACCTTATTAGTAGGATATGAACAGATAGTCTGTTTGTCAAGGCGGAAGATGTTACCGGGCAGGCCTCGGTGTTTGCAGAGCGAGTGAAAATATCCAATTTCCTCTATTATCCCGACGAACTTCGTGATGGAATCTATTGAGCAATTGTGCAAGAGCATCACTACAGAATCAGGGATCATTGTCTGGAGGGATTGGATATCGTGTCGTGCATTCATTCAACCGAAAGATCCAAAGAGTAATTTGTCCTCAACTGAATTTGATTCGTTTTACGGTTCGAGTAAGATCTGCATAAGCCAAATTGGTAATGATTTGATGAATGTGATCAAGCCATTGCCGCAGCGCCATATTTACAAAAACTTCTCAAAATTGGTAGGTGAGGTTATGGAAGAAAGAGACCCGACTGATAATAACTTCCCTATGCAAATACAGGTAATGATGAATTTATTCCTGGAAGAAATATCGAGGGACTTCGCTGAAGCCGGCAGAGCGTGTTTGGGAAGAATTGAGAGAAAAGCATCTTCCAAACAAAGCCTCTCGATCTATAAACATTCGGAAATCGCTAAACATAGATGAAATGGTCTTGAAGATTAATCACTAGGCGAAACATCACTTGCCCGATATTACGCCATCATGAGCAAGAGAACGGAGTTCGTCATCCGTCATCCCGATCCCTTTGAGGACCTCTCTGGTGTGTTCTCCGAGATTAGGGGCGGGGTTATCGGGAGGCAAGAGGTTCGCTGACAGTTTTAGAGGGAAGCCCAGAGAGCGTTTACCTTCAGGATCGCTATTTACCATTGATCGAGCCAGAGCCAGAGGAGAGTCAACAGCCTCGTATAGATTCAATACCGGTTCGCAGCACGCGTCGGCCCCGGCCATAAATTTCGTCCATTGCTCCTGTGTCTTTGACCTAAACAATACATCGAGCTGAGCAATAACTTCCTGATCACCAAACTGGGCCCCAATAAGGTCCTGTCGGCCGACAGCCTCACAGAAGTTTTTCCAGAATTTGAACTCCAAAGCTCCTAAGGACATATATCGGCCGTCCGAAGTTTTGTAAAGTCCGTAACATGGATAGCGTCCATTAAGTGTCATTAGATC
>JAJYDQ010000035.1 GCA_021777225.1 Deltaproteobacteria bacterium | reverse complement strand
AAGTAGCAAATATTGTCGGCGCTTCCATTCCTGCTGTAAAATCAAGGTTACATAGAGCCAGAAATATTGTGCGGGAGACTCTAACGTCTTATTATATGGAAAAGGGCTCATCCCGGAATTTTTAAAAGCGCACAAGGAAAGGCCCATGAAACAGTGCAAAGATTTTTGTGATAAGCTTTCTGATTATTTGGACAAAGAACTGGGGGAAAATGAGTGTATTTTGATTGAGGAACATCTTGACAGATGCGCCCCTTGTTCATTGATTTTTGAAGGTTTGAAAATTGCTGTCCTTGTGTGTTCGGAAGGTATTTCGGATGAAGTGCCTGATGAGGTTAGAGCAAGATTGAAAGAATTTTTGCGAAACAATTGTAGGGCTGATTGAAATAATTTCCTGAGAGGAGTTAACAAATGGCAGAAAGTGGCGCTTTATTACATGTAACAGACGCAGATTTTGACCAGCAGATACTGAAGTCAGAGGTTCCCGCGTTGGTTGATTTCTGGGCCGCATGGTGCGGGCCTTGTAGAACTGTTGGTCCGGTAGTGGAAGAACTAGCAGGAGAATACAAGGATAAAGTCAAGGTCGCAAAATTGAATGTGGATGACAACAAACAAACACCATCCAAATATGGAGTTAAAGGAATTCCTACATTGATGCTGTTCCAAAATGGTCAGGTCGTAGATCAAATAGTTGGGGCTGTCCCAAAAAATAAGATCAAGGACATGCTTGACAAGGTAAGCTAAATGCAAGCTGATCTAATAATTTTAGGCGGTGGCCCGGCGGGTCTTACAGCAGGCTTGTATGCGGCTCGGGCCAGAATAAACGTGATTCTTGTGGAAAAGGGTATGCCAGGCGGCCAGATGGCGGCCACTGAGTTGGTCGACAATTATCCAGGCCAACCCGACCCTATTTTGGGTTTTGAGCTAGCTCAAAGAATGGAATTTCAAGCCCGTAAATTTGGTCTTGAAATTCAAACCTCCGATATAGTTTCAATCTCTAGGACCGATACCGGCTTTGCCCTTTATGATGAGTCCGGGATCGCTCATACCTGCCGCGCCTTAATAGTAGCTACAGGAGCCAACCCAATAAAACTGGGTATCCCGGGTGAACTTGAATTTGCAGGTCGCGGAGTAAGCTATTGCGCCGTTTGTGATGGTCCATTCTTTAGAGATGTTGAAGTGGCCGTGATCGGTGGAGGTGATTCTGCGGTAGAAGAAGCGGTATATCTGACCAGATTCGCTTCGAAAGTTCACCTTATCCACAGAAGGGACAAATTACGGGCTGTCAAGGAAATTCAGGAAAAGGCTTTTGCTGAACCCAAGCTGACTATCCACTGGAACAGCGTTCCAGAGGCGATAATCGGCGAATCCGATGTGCAGGCCATACGCATTCATTCAAAACTCAATGGGTCCGTTTCTGAACTCCGTGTCGGAGGAGTTTTCTTTTATGTTGGGATAAAACCGGCCGATGAGACCTTTAGAGGTATAGTCGAGTCAGATGATAGAGGCTTCGTCGTGACGGATGAAAATATGGCAACCTCAGTCCCGGGAATCTTTGCCGCCGGAGATGTGCGGGTCAAAGTCCTTAGACAGATATCAACGGCCGTCGGTGATGGAGCAATAGCGGCCTATAACGCCCAACATTACCTGGAAATTGTTTGAAAAAGCTTTAAGTTTTGCTGGTTTCAGTTCGATAGCTTTTAATGGTTAAGCGTCTCGGGATTTCTAATTGGAATAGGACCATTAAACCAAAAAGGGTCCTGGTCAAAACAATCGTCGGGTCCAAAAGGGGTGTCAGGCATTCTGGCTGGAGGCCGGCGCCTACAAAACGGTTCAGGCTTCCAGAACGTAGCGGTTTGTGACAGGCCTTGGTTTATCCGCTGCAGCATGGATCTCATACCTACGATGGACCCAGCCACATATCCAGCCACAGCCCCAGAAATGTATCCCGGCAGTCCTCCGCTGTATGACCCTTCGTAAGCTGCTTCTACCGCGGAATTGGTCATGCCCGCATAAAGCTCGTATGGAGAAAACAAAATATTTGTGATTCCCCGTCCCAGTTTCCAGGCCGAACACTCTAATCTTGAAACAGGCGCCTGGTTACAATCCGACCCATTCGAAACATCTACAACGCTGTATGCGGCGATAATCAACGCTACTACCAGAAACTCTAAAGTTCTCAAAATCCCCCCACTTTACGTTAAATTGCAGTTCTAACTGATTCTCAGTCAATTGGTTCAAGCTCATTAAAAGAGCTTTAGGTAAGAAAGTTTCTTATGGACAACAAGTATATCAAAATCCATGTCTTTATTGCAAATAAATAAAGTTATTTAATGTCAGTTGATTATAGTATTTTATTAAATTATATGTAATGGTTGAGACCTTGCTTGCTTTAATCAATTAGTGTATCATTGGAATGACCAAATATAATCATACATGGGTCAGCCTATGAATTTGTGGCGCGAGGTTGTCATGAAAAAATGGCTTTTGATTATTATTGCAACTTTTTTAATCACAAGTTGTTCATTCGAGCGCGCCGTAAAATGGATTCAAGATATGGATTGGGAACGTGATGACCAGACGATTAGAATCGTAAACATCTTTATTAAATAAGATAAAGCAACATCATAACGTTATTTGATAAAATTGATCATCTAATATAAATTTTCGAGAGAGGAGGCTTTATGCGAGGGTCTTTAGATGCCTCTCACATACACGAGGTTGATTTTGAAAAAGGTGGCGGTTTAGTCCCGGCAATTGCTCAAGACACAAAAACCGGCAAGGTTTTGATGATGGCCTACATGAACCGAGAAGCCCTAGATGTTACTCTGAGGGAGGGAAGAGCCTGTTATTGGAGCAGATCCCGCAAGGAATTGTGGCGAAAAGGCGCGACTTCAGGAGACATTCAGATCGTCAGGGATGTCCTTGTTGATTGTGACATGGATACCATACTATTAATGGTAGACCAACAAGGTGAAGGAGCATGCCACACCAAAAGATGGAGTTGTTTTTTCAGACGAATCAACAAGGAAGGAGAAGTCAGGGAAATTGAGTCGTAGAGACCCTCTAAAAATTGTCATTCCGAAAGGAAGTTTGGAGCAAGCCACAATTGATCTATTCCGGCGCGCAGGGTGGAACATATCAGTGTCGCCAAGAAGTTATTTTCCATCCGTAGACGATGACGAAATCTTTATGGCCCGTTTGAGGGCCCAGGAAATATCAAGATATATAGAATCCGGGACGTTTGATGCTGGCTTGACTGGTAAGGACTGGATACTCGAGAATGAATCCAGCGTGAAAGTTATTGACGATCTGGTTTATTCCAAAGTTTCCCAAAATCCCGCTAGGTGGGTTTTAGCTGTTGACTCCGGTTCGGGCTATAAGGTCCCCGAAGACCTTGAAGGGAAACGAATAGCTACTGAACTGGTCGGTGTAACCAGGAAATTTTTCTCTGAAAGAGGGATAAAAGTTGATGTTGAATTTTCGTGGGGAAGCACGGAAGCCAAAGTTAAAGAAGGGGTCGTAGACGCCATTGTGGATGTTACTGAAACAGGAAGCACCTTGCGGGCTAATGGCTTAAAGATAATTTATAATATTCTTACTACCAACACTCAGCTTATTGCTAATAAACAATCTTACGAAGACTCTTTCAAACGGGAAAAGATAGAGCAGATTCATCTAATGCTACAATCTGCCTTGGAAGCTCGTAAAATGGTTGGTTTGAAGATGAACGTTCCGGAGTCGAATCTGGACACAGTAGTTGGCTTGCTTCCATCGTTGAACGCTCCAACTGTGGCTGGATTGTATAAATCAGAGTGGTTTTCTGTTGAGTCCGTAGTTTCTGAAGAAGTCGTAAGGACATTAATACCAAAACTTCTCAAGGCTGGGGCAAGGGGTATAATCGAATATTCTATAAACAAGGTACTTTAAATCTCGCAAGTCTGGATCTGGAATATATTTGAGTATCTTAATTTCGGTTGAGTTTTTTCGCGATTTGATCCAAAACGATCAAAGAATCTAATGCTCTTCGACCATTTGTGGTTGGGGAGCTATCATTTTCTATGGAGTGCAGAAAGTCCTCTATTTCAGATCTTAATGGTTCCCGATGATGCTCACGGATTTCCTCTACGCCAATATCCTCCATCTTACAGGCCCCCCCTTTGTCAACGTTGATATTCCCTGCAGTATGAATTGTTAAGGTACGCGTAAGCGTGTTGGCGTTATAAAACCGGGACCTGGTAGTTACATTTATTTCCCTTACCTTCCTGGGAGAGCATTTCGATGTCCAGAAGGTGGCTACTATACCATTAAGGAACCGCAATAAAGTGTGGGTGTTATCCACAAGGTTGGAGTAAACCTTTTCTCCTACAGCGTAAATTCGGGAAATATCCGACGACGCTATTTCAAGTGCAATGTCTATATCATGGATCAGCAAGTCATACAGAACGTCGGCGTCCATACATCTTGTTCCATCGAAGGGATTAAGTCGTCTGGCCTCGATTGAAACAACAGGCTCCCGGTTTTCGTTTATTTTGTCGATCATCAGGCTGACGGCAGGGTTATATCGTTCAATATGTCCCACCATTAGAATCAAATGATTTTCTTCAGAGAGTCGGACGAGTCTTTCGGCTTCAGGCAGGCCGGCCGCAAGAGGCTTTTCCATAAGCACGTGAATTCCTCTGCGAAGGAGTTTCTCTCCCAAACTTCCGTGAAGATGTGTAGGCGCGGCGACTATTACGGCGTCAACTTCGTCAATTAATTCGTCAAGGTCTTTGAACCCTCTGCAATTATAAGAGTTACAAATCTCTTGGGACCGAGATTGGTCAACGTCATATATTCCTACGAAATCACATACAGATATTCGAGACAAAACGCGAGCATGATTTCCCCCCATAGACCCCACACCCGCCACGCCTATTCTGGTAATTTTGGACTTAGTCTTCATGTCGCCAAAATACACTGGCATTTAGCATGCGTCAAAGGTTAATCAGGTTTACATTAAGAATGTTTGGTGGTTTAATGTGCCCGGTCTGAAATTCAAACCTGTTCTGACCAAAGTTGGCCAAGATCGATTTAGTTCTTAATCAAATGGATGTTCAGCAATAAATTTCGGAGGAGGTCTCCATGCCTCGAATTTTGTTGGTGATTGCAGCCTTAGGTTTTAGCATGCTTTCATGCGCCGAAGCCGCAGAGCCAATCAATATTGGCGCTCTGTTGCCTATGACCGGTAGTGTAGCCGCTTTTGGACAAATGGCGTGGGATGGAATCAATACGGCTAAGCAGATAGAACCGGAAGCGCTTGGTCGTCCCATCGAGATCAAACTTGCTGACACCAAATCGGAGAAAGTTGATTCGGCTAACGCTGTTTCAAGATTAATTGAGAAAGATAAAGTAGTGGTCATAATTGGCGAGTTGATATCGGGAAATACAATTGCAGCTTCCGATCACGCTGAAAGAAGTAAGATTCCTATGGTATCCCCTACAGCCACTAACCCACTTGTCAATCAAGGAAAGAAATTTGTATTCAGAGTGTGTTTTATAGACCCCGAACAGGGTCGTGTAGCGGCCAAATTGGCGCTGGATCGTCTACATGCCAAAACAGCCGCGATTATATACGATATCTCCCAGGATTATTGTGTCGGACTAAAGACTTTCTTCCAAAGAGAATTTACTCAGGATGGAGGAAAGATAGTATCCGAAACCATGTATAAAATGGGAGACCGGGATTTTGCCCCTCAACTAAGCAGAATAAAGGCACTCAAACCGGACATAATTTATGCCCCGATTTATTATACTGAGTGCGCGCTTATTGCCAAACAGGCGAGGGAAATGGGTTTGGATACGCCCATATTGGCCGGTGATGGCGTACAAGCTCCGGAACTCATTCAATTAGGTGGCAAGGCTGTCGAAGGCATCTATTTTACGGCCCATTTTCATGCTGATACAATCAGTACTCCGATGGGGAAAAAGTTTTACGAGCTTTTTAGGAAAGATGTTAAAAAAGAACTCGATTCGTATACCGCCCAATCTGCGGACGCGTATTTCATGATTGTGGACGCAATCAAGAGAGCTGGATCAACGGATCCCGTGAAGATCCGGGACGCCATAAGGTCCACCAAGGACTTTGAAGGTTTGACAGGTAAGATTACTATTAAACCGGATGGAAACGCGATCAAACCAATGGTCGTCAATAAGGTAAAGGATGGCAAGTTTGTTTATGTGACTACGATCATGCCATAATCAAAACACTTGGAGTCTGGATTTTCAAAACATCAACTATCAAACTAGATTCTTCGAAATAACTGACATCCTGAAACATTACACCATGACCTGGGACGCTCGTGGGAGATTCCGGCGCCTTTTGTTCTTATATCGTTAAATCCAGGTTAAATTGCCTGTGAAGGAGCAGATGTCATAATTGGATTACAGTTTTGCTCTTCAACAACTGGTTTACGGACTGACTCTCGGGTGCTTATATGGACTATTAGCCATCGGCTACACTATGGTCTACGGAGTCCTCCGTTTAATTAACTTCGCACATGGCGACCTGTTAATGGTTTCAGCTTACGTGGCGTTTTTCGGTATTGCCATTTTTGGGGTGGCATGGCCCATTTCGTTCATCGGTTCAGTGTTGTTTACGGCTTTACTCGGTATTTTGATAGACCGGGGCGCTTACAAACCTATTCGAAAAAGTCCTCGAATCAACGCTCTGATAACTGCTATCGGGGTATCGTTTTTATTGGAAAATCTTGGCCTTGTATTAATTGGTGGAAGACCGAAATCGTTTCCGGCGCCTGGCCTTTTCTCTGGTTCTATTGTTATTGGGACCGTAAATATTCCAGAATTATCGATTTGGGTTTTTATAATCACCTTAGTGTTACTTGTTCTCTGTGTGTTGGTGGTTAAAAGGACCCGCATAGGCATTGCGATGAGAGCGTTGTCTAGGGACATGGAAACTGTAACGCTTATGGGCATTGACAAGGACCGCGTGATCTCCTTCACTTTTGCTCTTGGATCGTCTCTTGCCGCGGCCGGTGGCATCATGTGGTGTATGAAATACCCAGCCTTAGAGCCATTCATGGGGGTAATTCCCGGTTTGAAAGCATTTGTGGCCGCTGTCCTGGGCGGGATTGGAAATATTACAGGCGCTGCTTTGGGTGGTTTGATCCTAGGTTTGGCTGAAGTACTCATCGTCGCGGTTGAACCGGATTGGTCAGGTTATCGAGACGCAATTGCTTTCTTCTTGATGATCATTATTCTGCTGACCCGTCCCACGGGGATTTTGGGTGAGCGTCTTCCGGATTAGTGTATGTTGGGACTGTACATGAAATTCATGGGAGGGTTTCTCAAGGTGACCAAGCGTCGGGACGGAACTTTAACGGCGTTTAGTATAATTGTTCTTTTGTTCTTTTTGTTTTACGCAGACCAAAATTTAGATTCCTATACGGTCCGCATACTTGAAAATGTTGCTATCTTTATTACTCTGGCGGTAAGTTACAATTTGATCAACGGGGTTGTGGGGCAATTCTCACTGGCTCCAAACGCATTCCTCGCCATTGGAGCATATACAAGCGCAATATTTACGCTGTCACCAGAAGAGAAATTACGTTCCTTTATAATTGAACCAATGTTATGGCCTTTGTCGGTGATGTCTTTTCCTTTTGCAATTTCTTTATTGCTTGCGGGAATCGTTACGGCTCTTGTAGCTGTGATGATGGCTATGCCCGTATTTCGAGTTCGAGGGGACTATCTTGCTATTGTTACTCTTGGTTTCGGGGAGGTGATTCAGGTCCTTGCAAACAACTTTCTTTCCATTACAAACGGTTCCCTGGGACTGAAAGGACTTTATCCGTATACGAATTTGTGGTGGGCATGGGGGTTTTGCATTTTTACGGTCTTTTGCACTGTCCGGTTGATAAATTCATCTTATGGCAGAGCAATGAAAGCGGTTCGTGAAGATGAGATAGCCGCCGAGGCGATGGGTATAAACGCCTTAAGGATCAAGACTTTCGCTTTTGCGTTCAGCGCTTTTTTTCAAGGTGTGGCGGGTGGATTGCTGGCGCACCTGGTTACAACTATTTCTCCATCCCTATTTACGTTTATGTTTACATTCAATCTTCTTATCATAGTTGTTATAGGGGGACTGGGGAGTACGACCGGGTCTGTTATAGCAGCTGTTTTGGTAACATGGGGCAATGAGGCTCTCCGAATTTTTGAAGAGCCTTCGAATTTTTTTGGGTATCAATATGAAGGGATCCCTGGAATGAGGATGATTCTGTTCTCCGTGATTCTAATTCTAGTAATGTTGTTCGCAAGAAATGGAATAATGGGAAGGTCTGAATTCTCCTGGGAAAGTCTTTTACAGTGGTTTAGACGAAAAACTCCGGCCTTGAGGGTTTGAAGGCGCTATGTCTCTTTTACTTGATGTCCGAAATCTATCCGTGTTGTTTGGTGGGGTTCTGGCGCTTAACAAACTAAGCCTGAAAATAGCCGCAGGAGAGATCATAGGATTGATTGGCCCGAATGGGGCGGGGAAAACCACGGCGTTTAATGTTGTTACAGGACGAATAAAGGGAAGCTCCGGATCAATTTTCTTTTGTGGTCGCGATATTACGGGCTGGTCTCCTTCAAAAATAGCCCGCAATGGAATAGCAAGGACATTTCAGAGCATTAAACTCTATGAGGACCTTTCGGTAATCGAAAATGTCATGATAGCCGCTCATTCATCGATCTCCTATTCATTTCTCGAAGCAATACTTGGGTTAGGAAGATTTTCCCGGGATGAGTCAAGAATTAGGTATAGAGCCTTTGAGCTACTGGAATTGATGAATCTGCAAGAGCTGGCAGCGGAACGTGCGAGTTCTCTTCCTTATGGGAGCCAAAGAAAACTCGAAATCGCGCGCGCATTGGCCCTTGGGCCAAAATTACTCTTACTTGACGAACCAGTCGCAGGTATGAATCCAACGGAAACCAGAGAATTTGGGGATTTTATTTTGAGGCTGAGAGATAATCTTTCTATAGGTATAGGCTTGATTGATCATGACATGAGTTTCGTGATGGAAGTCTGTGACAGGATAAGAGTAATTGATCATGGGGTCCCGATAGCTTGGGGAATGCCCACGCAAGTCAGAAACGACAAAGATGTCATAGCGGCATACCTGGGTGTAGGTTTTGGCACAGCAACAGGTGGCCATGCTGCAAATTGAGGACCTGCATGTGAATTATGGAGGCATCAGGGCGCTGAAAGGTGTTTCCTTACGGGTTGGCGCAAAAGAGATAGTCTCTTTGTTAGGCTCGAATGGGGCGGGCAAGAGTACGACCGTGCGAGCGATCTCTGGCCTCGTAACAACAAAATCAGGGTCCATACTATTTGATGGCAAACCAATAAATGGGCTGGCTCCTCATGAAATACAGAGACTCGGTCTAGTACATATTCCGGAAGGAAGAAAAGTCTTTGCAAACCTGACAATTCGAGAAAATTTGCTGATGGGAGCGTATTACACTCGAGAGAAAACCCAGTTAAAGAAATTGTTTGGCCAAGTTTATGACATGTTTCCAAGCCTTGTTTCAAAAACTCAACAACTTGCCGGTACTTTATCCGGGGGCGAACAACAGATGCTTGCCATCGGAAGGGCGATCATGTCTCAACCACGTTTACTCATGATGGATGAGCCGTCACTGGGGCTTGCCCCGATGATCGTAGCTGACGTATTCAGGATTATCGAAAAGATTAGAAATGAAGGTGTTACCATTTTTCTGATTGAACAGAACGCGAACCTGGCGCTCAAAATAGCAGATTATGCTTTCTTGATCGAAAATGGAACAATTTCTCTCAAGGGCCGTGGGTCTGAAGTCCTTAAAGATCCGAGAGTTAAACAGGCATACTTGGGAAGTGTTTCAGGTTAAACTGGTTGTAACTTTAAGAATAGCTTGACTACTGTCTCTTGTGATGATACCAAAAACCCGGCCTCAACCTCGGGGGAGGGAGGGGCTTGTTAAACCGGTGGACCGGGGGGTGAGGAATTAATTCTCCCCTCCGGTTTCTTTTTTCTGGTTGGGAAGAAGATATTTTTACGTATTACATGCTGGTAATATTAAGGAATCTGGGAACTGTGAAATGATGCTAGGCCATTTTCTCACAATTGCTGGGCCGTTTCCATTTACACCTGAGGCTCCATGTCATATATAACTTAATTGCGCCATTTTATTGAAGGCGAACAATACTGAAAGAGAAGACAATGGCCCAATCTTTAAGTGTCCTCGAACCTAAGAAGAAACCTCAACGGACAATTTTTCAAGAATACAGCGAAGCTCTAGTAGTAGCCATAATTCTGGCTATAATAATAAGGGCTGTATTCGTGCAGGCTTTCAAGATCCCTTCTGGATCAATGGAACCAACACTGCTGATTGGTGACCACATACTGGTCAACAAGCTTGTTTATGGGGTTAGAATTCCATTCACCGACAAAAGATTTCCCGACCTTTTTAAGCCTCAGCGAGGCGACGTGATAGTATTTGTGTATCCCGAAGATCGAACCAAGGATTTTATAAAAAGGGTAATCGGAATAGGTGGAGACACGGTTGAAATCAAAAATAAACAGGTTTTTATTAACGGCAAAGAATATGTAACTCCTCAGGCCAGATTCAACAGTAATGTCGTTATGCCCGGAGATCTGAACCCAAGAGACAATATGCCACCTATCAAAGTCCCCAAGGGGTTTCTTTTTGTGATGGGGGACAACAGGGATTTTAGCCATGACAGTCGCTTTTGGGGGTTTGTACCGCTAGAAGATGTAAAGGGTAAGGCCTTTCTAATCTATTATTCAGCTCAAGACATGGCAAAAATAAAGTGGGACCGTATCTTTAAAGTAATTCATTAAAGTTGCCTCCAAAGATCATGGCGATTTAGTGGGGGTCTGAAGTCACAAAAAGCTAATATAGCGAATGTCGAAATAAAAAAAGCAAACGCACTAAGCCTCATGATTTAAAATACAGTCGGTTATTGGCTCTAATTCTATTCTTGAAGGTTTCGACGGCAGAAAAGGACTTCAATCAAATTCATACCTTGGAGTTCCTTAACTCCCGTTTTAGCTGCGAGTCTTTCTGAAAACTTTGTATCTGCTGAACCGCTGCCGGCCTTCCATGATTGGGAATCCAAGAACATAAAGGGAATTGGACCGCGTGTATGGACTCTCTTCGAAACCGGGGTTTGATGATCCGGAGCCAGCAATATTCGCCAATTATCGAAGGCTTTCAGTTCTTTTAACACTGGTCCTACTACCCTTTGATCAAAATCCTCGATAGCTTTAATTTTGAGGTCTCTTTGTCCAGAGTGTCCAGCTTCGTCCGGAGCTTCAATGTGAAGGAACACAAAGTCCCTGGTCGAAAGGGCGTCAATCGCGGCTCGAACTTTTCCCTCATAATTAGTGTCTAGATATCCTGTGGCCCCTTCGACGTCTATTACATCCAGGCCCGCATACTTGCCGATTCCTCGTACAAGGTCAACCGCAGCGACCACAGCGCCTGTCAAGCCGAATCTTTCCTGTAATGTCCTAATTTGAGGAGGTTTACCCTGTCCCCAAGGCCACACGGAATTAGCAGGTCCCTGTCCGCGTTTCTGGCGTCGCTGGTTCACCGGATGTTTATCCAGGATGCGCCAGGATTTTACTATCAGACGCAATAGCCTGCCGGCTTCCGGTCCGGTGGGCAGGTAGCGAGTGATAGGCTGTCCAGGAAAATCGTGAGGCGGGTAAGTGACTATGTCATCAGGTCCATCTTCCCATACCAAAAGATTTCTGTAAGAAACCCCTGGATATACGCTGAACCCGAGAGACTCAATTTCCAGGACCAGTGCGCCTATGAGTTCTCTAGCTTCCGGTGACGAAATGTGATCACCGCTGTGGTCAGCCATTAGCGTGTAATTACGTTCCAGTGTGACAAGGTTCAGGCGAAACGCCAAATCAGAGGGTTTGAGGTCAATTCCCATTGAGGCGGCTTCAAAAGGCGCTCGTCCCGTATAAGTATCCTCTGCCGAATATCCCATCAGAGACAAAGTTGCCACATCGCTGCCTGGCGCAAGGCTATCAGGGATGGTCCTGGAAATTCCAATCGAGCCCGTTGAGGCCATTTTATCCATCCAAGGAGTGTTCGAAGATTCCAACGAGGTGGGATCAGGCGAATCATCGAACGTATCAGCCATACCATCTGGCACAATAATCAAATACTTGGTATTAGAATCCGAGGACATTTAGCACCTTCTTTGTTTCCGGTTCACATGTTACCGGTTCTCTGGAAACCTTTATGGCATTATCTGGGTCTTTAAGGCCGTGCCCAGTAAGTGTGCATACTACGCGTTCACCACCATTAAACAGTCCCTGAGCGCTTTTCTTGACAAGGCCGGCGATAGACGCTGCTGACGCAGGCTCACAAAAGATGCCTTCTAATGAAGAAACCATCTTGTAAGCTTCCAATATTTCATCATCCGACACCGAGTCAATCAGGCCACCGGAATCGTCTCGGGCCTGCTCAGCCTTTTTCCATGAGGCTGGATTGCCAATCCTTATCGCAGTGGCTATCGTCTCCGGTTTTTCAAAGATCCTTCCCTGAACTATAGGAGAAGCTCCCTCGGCCTGAAAACCAATCATCTTTGGCAAACTCTTGATTTTCCCGTAATCAAAATAAGCTTTGTAACCGGCCCAATAAGCTGTAATGTTTCCGGCGTTCCCAACTGGTAACGAATGATAGTCTGGTGGGCCCCCCACCAAAGAGTCACAAATTTCAAAAGCCCCAGATTTCTGACCTTCAATTCTGTGTGGGTTTAGGGAATTTACCAATGTTATAGGATATTCCTGGGATATCTGTTTCACTATGTTCAAAGCGTCGTCGAAATTTCCGAGAACTTTGATCACAGTAGCTCCATGAATCATGGCTTGGGCAAGTTTCCCCAAGGCGATTTTCCCTTCAGGGATGACAACAAACGCCTTGATTCCCGCCCTGGCGGCATAAGCTGCGGCAGATGCCGATGTGTTGCCGGTTGAAGCGCATATAATGGCTTTGGATCCAGACTCTACAGCCCTTGAAACGGCCATAGTCATGCCTCGATCTTTGAATGAACCCGTAGGATTGAGCCCTTCATATTTTAGGAAAATTGATATCTTGGGATTTATTTTCTGCGCAAGCCGCGGAGCCTGAACCAAAGGGGTATTTCCTTCATGTATTGTTATTACGTTTTTGTCATCAGAGAACCTAAAAAAGTCCGGATATTCCCTTATAATACCTTTCCACATGATCTATCTCCATCAATTCGGGTGTTTGCCGGAAATGCTTCATTTCATAACAAATGCCCGGAAAATTAATCTTTCAGTCCAAATCCTCATCTTCGATTCTAATTATTGTAGGCAATGCGTCAACCACATCAAGGTCCCCTATTTTTTGTCTGGCGCGCTGTAAATCGGCTTCTTTTGCTGAATGTGTTATGAACACCACAGGGACCGCAGCGGTTCCCGAGCGGTCTCGACGCTTTTGCACGACAGAATGAATACTGATGTTGTGATCAGCCATTATGCCGGAAATGCGTGACAGCACACCAGGCCGATCCGCCGCCTGAATTCTAATGTAGTAATTAGTTACCACTTCATTCATGTCCATTACTGAATCTCCTGACATCAGAGATCCAGGATATCCAAGGGGTGGCACACGTCCTGAAGTCCCAATCCTTTTGCTACGAATCAATTCAACGATATCTCCAACAACCGCCGAAGCGGTAGGCTCCCGTCCCGCTCCTCTACCATAAAACAGTTGATCCCCTACCATCTCACCTCGAAGAAAAATACCGTTAAAAACACCATCCACCTGCGCAAGTGGATGACTTTCAGGGAGCATTGTCGGATGTAACCTGACCTCCACCTTATCCTGATGTCGTATTATAAGGGCAAGTAATTTGATCTTGTATGAGAATTCACGCGCCATGACCAAATCAAAAGGTTCGATTTGAGTAATTCCTTCAACATGAATATTTTGTACGGATGCATGTATACCATGAGTGAGGGCAAGAACAAGGACCAGTTTATGAGCTGAATCCATACCTCCTATGTCAAGAGAAGGGTCAGCTTCCGCGTATCCTAATTCCTGCGCATTTTTAAGGACTTCTTCGAATGGTACGCCTGGATTTTCAGTCATCTTGGAAAGAATAAAATTACAGGTGCCATTTAATATGGCTAGGATTTTGTCAAACCTGTTTGCGATCAATCCTTCCCTGAACGACCTTAAAATAGGTATCCCGCCGGCAACCGCTGCTTCAAAGGCTATATCAGCGCTGTGCTCCGTTGCTATATCGAAGATCTCGAGACCATGTTCAGCAAGTAGAGCTTTGTTAGCGGTTACAACCGATTTCCCATTTTTAAGCGCTTCGATAATGAACGTCCTTGCAGGCTCATATCCACCCATGAGTTCGATTACAACCGATATCTCCGGGTCTCTAAGGACGTCATAAACATCTCGAGTTAGAATGGATTTGTCTAACACCACTCCCCGATCCGACTCTATATCGAGGTCTGCAATCCGTTTAAGTTTAATTTTAAAGCCGGTCCTGGCTTCTAAAATAGTCCGATTTTCTTTCAGAATATGGACTACACCACTGCCGATTGTTCCAAAACCGATGAGGCCTATCGCAATTTCATCCATATAAAATCCCTGTGAAGACGAATTTAACCAAATCCCTAAATTTTTATTCCAGAACTTGACCTTTAAAGGTCCGGGAGAAACACGAAAACAAAACGATTACGCTCTATGGAAACTAAGACGCAGGAATTTGTTGAGCCACCTGAATTAGTTCACGTTTCCCCAAAAAATGCCTAATACCCCGAATTGCCTGATTAATTCGCATACGGTTTTCAACCAGGGCAAATCTTACATGCTCATCTCCAAAAGGCCCAAAGCCAATACCTGGGCTAACCGCCACCTTTGCTTCCTCTGTCATAAGTTTTGAGAACTCTAGTGAGCCCATTTTTCTGAACTGTTCCGGGATTTGCGCCCAGACAAACATAGTCCCTTTCGGCTCCGTAACAGGCCAGCCAGAGTCAACAAGGCCGGAACACAAAGCATCCCTCCGATCTTTGTACTCCGACACAATTTCTGAAACACATTCCTGATTATCATTCAAAGCTATGATAGCGGCAATTTGGATAGGCTGAAACATTCCGTAGTCAATATAGCTCTTTAGGCGCTTGAGAGCGTGAATCATCTGAGGGTTTCCGGCTGCGCAGCCAACACGCCAACCTGCCATTGAGTAACTCTTGGAAAGTGAGAATGTTTCAATCCCAACCTCTTTGGCTCCCGGAACTGATAGAAAACTTGGGGCTTGATAGCCGTCAAAAGTTAAATCAGCATATGCGAAGTCATGAACAATCATGATTTTATATTCATGAGCGAAATCAACAATGCGTTTGAAAAAATCCTGATCTACAACCATAGTGGTCGGATTGTGAGGGAACGAAATGATCAGCATTTTGGGTAAAGGCCACGTGAGGCGGGCTGCCGCTTTCAAATCTTCAAAGAAATCCCTGTCCGGACTGATTGGTATGTGACGTAAATCGCCGCCGGCTATCACTACCGAATATGGATGGATCGGGTAAGTAGGAGAAGGGACAAAAACAACATCGCCAGGGTTGACTATGGCTAAAACTAAATGGGCCAAGGCGTCTTTAGCGCCCATTGTAGCCACAACCTCGCTGTCAGGGTCCAGTTCTACCCCATATCGCCTTTGCCACCAACTAGCGAACGCCAATCTCAGTTTTGGTATGCCAGCAGACGCGCTGTACCTGTGATTCCTTCCATTTTGTACAGCCTCAATTAACTTATCGACTATATGATTGGGGGTAGGTATGTCAGGGTTGCCCATCCCTAAATCAATTATGTCTTCACCTGCCCTTCTGAGCTTCATCTTCAGTTCGTTAACCACCTGAAAAACATACGGAGGTAGCCTTTTTATTCTACTGAACTCTTCCAATTTCGCCTCCTGATAAACACGGAATTCTCCGTCTAATGCATAATATATTATAGATCTCGCTTCTTAACTCACCCAATCCTCTCCTGCAAGAATAGCTTCCGCTTGAGGAGTCCTTATCCCGTTTGTATGATAAAGATAAAGCTTTTCTTCAACTAAACTTCTACTATGGTCGGATTTTTGAGCTTCGATGCAAACAAGCGCCGGTTCAGCGGTTTCATGAGTGTAAATCCACAATCTTCGACTCATTTTAAGCCCGAAAACAGTGGCTGCCCGTTCAAGCTGTTGCGATCCATTTGCTGGATAAATAAGGCAAAGTCTTCCTTCCGGCTTTAGGAGTTTTGAGGACACGAGAAACAAGTCAGCAAGCGGCATCATTATCTGATGTCTTGAGAGTGCCTTTTCGCTCAATAGGCTCACTCTGCCGGAGCCGGATTTGTAATAGGGGGGGTTGGAAACCACCATATCAAACACACTCTGACGAAGGAACAAATCAGCGTTTCTAAGATCTCCTCTAAGCATAAAGACCTTGGAATCCAAATTATTCAGCAACACCCCGCGTTGTGCTCTACCCACAGGCCCTTCCTGAATTTCCAAACCTACAACTTTTACGGACGGGGCCTTTATGGTTAACCCAAAAGCAATGACTCCACAACCTGCCCCAGCGTCAAGGATAAAATCTCCTGTGTCTGGTTTAGCAAACCAGGTAAGAATGATAGCGTCTTCCGATACTCGGTAACCTTTGGACGCCTGAACCACTCGAACCTTGTTTCGGAACAGACCATCAATTGTTTCCGCGTGGTTCCGCAACATAAGTCCCAAATTTTTCTAATGTACCTTCAGCCCTGTCAAAGAAACCTCAAACGAGTCTCATGAAATCAAAATACATTCAGTACAAGCCCGGACGATATTTTAGGATAAAAATAAGTAGATTTATGAGGCAGTTTTTGGCCTAGCTCAGCCACCTTTGTCATTTGATCTACTCTAGTAGGATTTAGAATAAAGCTGACTTGAATTTCCCCAAGCATGGTTTTCTTCAGAGCATCAGCGGCCGACGGGGTATATTCTATATGATTTTCAAGATCCTCTTTGTCTAAACCGAAACAGTGTCCAAGGATCAATTCCCGAAATATGGTGACATCCAGATTGATCAAAGACTCAGGAATATTGGCGCTCAAAAAAGATGAAAAATTTTCCGGGTCCCTCAAACTAATCAAACGAAACCTTTGTTCGCCATTAAACAACACTCCAAAATGACCACCAACTTTTGCAAATTCACGTAATTTAGAAGACAACCGTTTAGAGGCGTTTTCTAAATCACTGATGTTGTAGTCCAAATCATGAATTTCGAAACAGTCGCTCATCCTGCGCAGAAACTCTTCCTTGTTGAAATCCTTGAGATCTCTTAACATCCTGTGCGCAGGCAAGACAGTCAGTCCAGGATGTGACATGGAAGTAAAATATGACATAATGTAATTGTCAGGTTGACCGATGGTGGAAGGATTTCGAGCCTCCATTTCCCTGCGATAGGCTAAGGCAGTTTCATAGCGATGATGACCATCAGCAATAAAGAGGCTCTTCTTTCTGAGAAATTCTACTATTCCATGAACAGCGTTTTCTTCGCAAAGGCTCCAAGTGCGATGGATTATTTCCTCAGAATCTCTTACTTCCTGTTCAGGTTCAGTATTTAGAAGACTCTCGTATAGCTTCAGTACTATTCCCTCCGGGTCATTAAACATGGCGTGTATAGGCGTGAAGTTAGCCCGGCATGCGCGTAAAAGTTTCAACTGGTCCTTTTTGGGACCTGAATAGGTTTTTTCATGAGGAAGCACTTTGCCTGCGCCATAATCTTCAGCCTTTAGCAACCCGACAAAGCCATCTATGCGCTTCCAGTTCCCGTCAGATTCCCTGAAATCCATTTGATAAAGCGTGAAGCCCGGTTTTGGTTTTCGTACAAGAACTTTGTCGATCATCCATTTTTTAAGAGTGTTGGAGGCCCTCGTATATCGGTTGTCCTCAGGGGTGTCGCTGCTAAACTGTTTTCCCAATACTAGCCGGATCACATTAAATGGATGGGATTTATAAAATGAGTCCTGTTGTTCGGGAGATATCACATCATATGGAGGCGTGATAAGGCTATTGAGAGCGTTAGAATATTCAGGCCCATAATGAACCATCTGAAAAGGCATAATTTCGGCCATAAAAAAGGTCCTCAATACAAAATAATAATCTTAACAATAAAGAGATCTGATCTTTTGATTTCTCATTATTGATAACCGGGTTATACAAAAGTATTCCTTCAAAAAACATCCTTCTAAAATAACATATGATCCCAGCCAAGATCAAATGCGATTTGTTTACAAATAAAAAGGGGGCCCTTCAGATGATAGGGCCCCCTCAAGATGTAGTTACAATTCTAATTTCTATTTCTTGCCATCTTTAACTTCTTCAAAATCAGCGTCAACGACATCATCCTCTGGTTTAGCGCTAGCATGGGATGGCCCGCCGGCTGCTCCACCACAACCAGCCCCACATCCTGTTCCCTCTCCGGCTCCAGTGGATGAGGACGTCTGCTGATACATCGCTTCCGCCAGTTTGTGCGACGCCTGTTGCAACTCTTCCATTGCTGACTTTATCTCATGGGCATCCGACCCTTCCATTGCTGTTTTGGTTTTGGTTATAGCAGCTTCAATAGCGCCTTTTACGGATGAATCAATTTTGTCGCCATATTCTTTCAATGACTTTTCAGTCATGTAAATCGTCGAGTCCGCCTGGTTTCGTATGTCTATCAGCTCACGTTTGTTTCTGTCTTCTTCAGCGTGGGCCTCTGCGTCTTTAACCATCCGCTGAATTTCTTCTTCAGTCATACCGCTGGACGCTGTGATCTTAATCGACTGCTCTTTTCCTGTCCCGAGGTCTTTCGCCGATACATGCACGATTCCGTTAGCGTCTATATCGAAAGTAACTTCAACTTGCGGCATTCCACGTGGCGCTGGTGGTATCCCAACCAGCTCAAACCGACCAAGCGTTTTGTTATTGGCAGCCATTTCACGCTCACCTTGCAGCACATGGATGGATACCGAAGGCTGATTGTCGGAAGCCGTAGAAAAGATCTGGCTCTTTCGGGTCGGGATCGTGGTGTTTTTCTCAATCAGCCTTGTAAATACCCCGCCAAGTGTCTCGATGCCCAGTGATAAAGGAGTAACATCAAGCAAAAGGACATCTTTTACATCGCCTTTTAGAACAGCTCCCTGGATTGCGGCCCCGATAGCGACCACCTCATCCGGATTGACGCCCTTGTGGGGCTCCTTGTTGAAAAGTTCCTTAACTTTTGCCTGGACAGCCGGCATTCTTGTCATTCCACCAACCAGAATGACCTCGTTGATTTGATCTGATGTTACACCGGCGTCTTTCATGGCTACCTTGCACGGACCAACCGTCCTCTCGATCAGGTCCTGCACCAGCAATTCAAGCTTGGCTCTCGTTAACTTCATTGTAAGATGCTTGGGTCCTGACGCGTCAGCGGTTATAAAGGGCAGATTAATGTCCGTTTCCATTGAGGAGCTTAGTTCAATTTTAGCTTTTTCAGCGGCTTCTTTCAGACGCTGGAGCGCCATTTTGTCGTTTCGAAGATCAATCCCCTGGTCTTTTTTGAACTCGGTGGCCAAATATCCCATCACTCGCTGGTCAAAATCTTCACCACCAAGATGGGTATCACCGTTTGTAGATTTGACCTCGAAAACACCATCTCCAATCTCAAGGACTGAAATGTCAAAAGTTCCACCGCCCAAATCAAAGACCGCTACCTTCTCCTCTTTTTTCTTGTCCAATCCATATGCAAGAGAAGCCGCGGTGGGCTCATTGATGATGCGGAGAACATTGAGTCCTGCGATTCTACCGGCGTCTTTAGTGGCCTGTCTCTGGGAGTCATTAAAATACGCTGGAACCGTTACTACCGCGTCCTTGATCTCCTCCCCAAGGTAATCCTCCGCTGTCTTTTTCATTTTTTGGAGGATCATGGCAGAAACCTCCGCCGGAGTATATTCTCGACCTCGTACCTCTACGGAAGCGTCTCCATTCTTGGCTCGAACAATTTTATAAGAGCAAACCTTGATGTCGTCTTGCACTTCCTTGGATTCATATTTTCGACCTATAAGTCTCTTTATTGCAAACAGGGTGTTTTCCGGATTGGTTATCGCCTGCCTCTTGGCTACCTGCCCAACCAGACGCTCCCCTGAATCGGTAAATGCGACCATTGAAGGAGTAGTTCGGCCTCCCTCGGAATTTGCGATTACTACCGGATCACCACTTTCAAGGATCGCGACACATGAGTTCGTGGTCCCTAGATCTATTCCAATGACTTTACCCGCCATTTTAGCCTCCTCGCCGATTTGAATACTTCGGTTAACCTAAAATCTGATTTCTGAATATTTTATTTGGCAAGCATCGATACAACGACTTTTGCCGGTCTTAACAATTTATCTTTGTACATGTAGCCCCGTTCAAGCTCCCTGGTCACGGTATTAGGGTTAACATCCCGGGATGGTTCCTGAGCTATGGCTTCATGAAACTGGGGATCAAAGGTTTTTCCTGATGAGTCAAGTTCAACAACGCCGTATTTCTTCAGTACCTCGTTAAACATTCCCAGCACCATCTTTACGCCCTGAGTTACGGGGTTGGTTTCGTCCTCCTTATGCCCATGAGTTAGCGCCCTTTCCAGGTTATCAATAATAGGAAGCAGCTCTCTCAAAAGATCTTCTTCCTTGTATTTAAGGATCTTCGTCCGGTCCTGCACGGAACGCTTCTTGAAATTTTCGAGATCCGCTACTGCCCGTAACCATCTGTCACGGTTCTCCTGACTCTCCTTAAGGGCTTCTTGTATAACGTTTTCGCCGCTTTCGTCAGAGCTAGTTTTTGAGCCTGCCTTATCGTCGGATATGGGCATCAGTTGATTCGGCATATGGGACTGAAGCTGCCCGGAAACTTCGGATTCTCTACTATTATGCTCATTTGGGTCAGTTTTATTGACCACATTCACCTCCACATGATTGTCTTCATGCGCCATGTTTCAAATCTGTCAAAAATCGATTCAAAAACCAACCTAAAGATGCGCTGAAGTCCGTTCACGCATAAATCAACTTTCGGTCAAGACAGTGTATGTACGTTTTTACAACCTAAAAGACTTAATTTATTTCAATAAATTAGTAAATATCTCATTAATTCCGTAAATAACTCAATCTGAGACAATCATTTGGGCGCCACTCAACGCTTTGTCAAGTGTTACACCCAGAAAGAGGTCCCCCAAGCCAACAAATGGCGCCTAAATCGCCATAAATTGTTGATGGAGACCATCACTATCGTAGCAGCATTGGAAGCTCGAACAGTGGACGCAGTTAAGATTCCCTTTTTTCGGACTTTAACTTGCCACGGTGAAAAGACAGGAGGTTCTTTTTTACACGGTACAGCTTTTCTGAAAGAGACACCTTGTATATATGTGGATTGGAAAATCTCTTGAATTCAGGTTCAAGAGAATCAAGCTGTTCAATGGCCCGGTTCCTAACGTCTATTAATGGGGGACATTTATAAACTTGTTTTCCTTTAAGGAAAATAGGAACCATGAGTTCTTTAGCCCTAAATGGCGGTCTATAGACTTTTTTCATATAATCATACATCGGATGATGAGCCATGACTGGTCTTGAATGCGGAACAGGCTCATCCACCTGAGTTAACAGGTCACCAATCATACGGTTTCCACCGTTGTAAAAACGAACAATCTTCTTCACGCCGGGGTTGGTGACCTTATTGGGATTATGGGAAATCTTTATTCTTGGGACAATCTTTCCATCTCCGTGATCGACAGCCATTAGTTTGTAAACTACTCCCAATGCCGGGGTTTGATATGAAGTCATTAGCCTGGTTCCCACACACCAGATGTCAATCTCGGCTCCTTGTTGTTTAAGACTTTCAATAAGCCATTCGTCCAGATCACTGCTGGCAAGAATCCTGGTTTGGTTGAAACCTGCTTCGTTCAGCATTTGTCTGGCGATTTTGGAATAATAGGCCAAGTCTCCACTGTCAATCCTAATCCCGTTGAGGTTCTTTCCTCTTTGTCTAAGCTCAATACCAACCTGAATAGCGTTTTTAATCCCTTGCACGGTGTCATAAGTATCTACCAAAAGCACGCAGTTGTCTGGAAAGACATCGCTAAATCCTCGGAATGAATCGACCTCATGTTCAAAACTTTCAACCCAACTATGAGCATGAGTCCCTCTAACCGGGATACCGAAGAGCTTTCCTGCTTTAACATTGGAGGTGCCGTCGCACCCTCCGATGTATGCGGCCCTGGCGCCGTACAGCGCCGCCTGAATTCCATGGGCCCGTCTTGTTCCAAAATCAACCACGGGGGCGTTTTTGGCCGCAATACACAATCTGGCCGCCTTTGTGGCGATGAGAGTCTGATGTCCTATCAGTGCGAGCAAAGTGGTTTCCAGGATTTGAGCTTCTGAGATTGGACCTACGATCCTAATCAAAGGTTCGTTTGGAAAAACGATGGTTCCCTCCGGAACCGCCCAAACATCTCCGGTGAAATTAACCCCAACTCCAATGGCCTTGAGGGCTTCAGTTGAAAAGATCCCTGTTCCCGAGAGGTATTCAATATCATCTGGATAGATGGCCAAATTGTTAATATAACTAATAGCGCTTTCTAGCCCGGCAAAGACGCAAAAACCACCATCATCCGGGTTCTGCCTGTAGTACAAATCAAAACAGGCTGTTCGCTCGCCACGCCCAAGGATACGATAACCGGCGGACATCGTTAGTTCGTATAAATCAGTATCAAGTGTAAGGTTTTCTCTCCTTAAACAGCTTAAAACAATATCCGTACCGGGATTTGCAATTACAGTTCCGGAATCCTCATCAACAATTTCCAGAGCGTCCAACTTCATCTTGGTCTTCTTGTCACGGATTGAAAGTTTCATTGTTGTTTTAAAAATTCCTCTAAACAAATAGGGCGCGCAGCGAGGTTTCAAAAGGTTTTCGGGCCACACCCATTTCGGTAATTATGCCTGCGATTAGTTCATTCGGTGTCACATCAAAAGCGATGTTCCTGGCTGAAACACCGAGTGGCGCAACAGGAACTCCAATAATGTGAGTAACTTCCATCGGGTCGCGCTCCTCAATCGGTATAGATTTTCCGGAGGCGAGTTTCATGTCTATTGTTGACAACGGGGCCGCTACATAGAAAGGTATGTCGTGACGGTGGGCCAACACAGCTACGGAATATGTGCCGATTTTATTTGCAGTGTCACCATTTGCCGCAATCCTGTCCGCTCCCACAATGGCCTTGGTTATCTCACCGGCTTGCATTAATGCCCCTGCAGCATTGTCCGTGATAAGGGTAACTGGAATACCCAATTTCATCAATTCCCAGGCTGTTATTCTTGATCCTTGATTCAGAGGTCTTGTTTCGTCGGCAAAGACTCGTATGTTCTTTCCGGCTTCAAAAGCTGCCCTAACAACACCCAGGGCAGTCCCATAACCGGCTGTCGCAAGCCCACCAGCGTTGCAATGAGTCAAGATCACATCTCCGTCTTGAAAAAGATCGCGTCCAGCTAATCCTATACTCACGCATAGGCGTCTGTCCTCAGATTCTATTGAAACAGCTTCCTGAATTAGAATCTTTTGGATTTGGTTCAGGTCATTATTCATGTTTGTGTCAAAAACGGATTTCATACGGTCCAATGCCCAGAAAAGATTAACGGCGGTAGGTCGTGTCGCTGCAATCTGTGAACTCAAAGCCTTGAAACGGCCCGCTATAGCGCCGGAGTCTCCTCTTGGGGCTTTTAGCATACCTAAGGCAATCCCCATGGCGGCAGCAACCCCTATGGCGGGCGCTCCACGAACGGCAAGTTTCTTTATGGCAGAGCATAGTTCATCTACTTCATATATATCCTGATATCTTTCTTCCGTTGGAAGCAGGGTCTGATCCAATAGCCTTATGTGATTGTCTTTCCATTCGATAGTTCTGAACGGATCTTGCATTGAAGTCCTCCAAAAAAATCTAACCTAAAAATTAACAATAGCATTTATAAAACAATAAAAGAAAAGGTTTTAAGCTTGTTTAGGCATCACAAAACTAATACGTTAAAAACGTCCTTATTTAAGATAGCTACAATAATAAACTAATAAAATAGTTGCATTCTATGCTAGAAAATGCTATAGACCCATAAAAAACAAGAGGTGACAGAATGAGCCTCAAATTCATAGCATCGCTATTATTTGCTCTTATGCTCCTAACCCTTCCCACGACAAATACTGTCTACTCTGACAGTACCATGGCGCTTAATGTTTGTCAGGAACTTGTTAACACGGCTCGCTCCTACCAATCGCGCGCTACCTGGCACAATACTGTTGCTCAAGGTCTTCAGCAACAAATTCAAAATATGGCAAAGCAACCTCAAACCACTGGAATGTCGCAAATTATGGACAATCTTTTCCAGCAATATGATCAAAATCGTCAGTTGGCTACTCAGATGACACAGCTATACCGTCAATATTCCGACCAAGCTCAGCAGTGCATGAAATCAACAAATTGATAAATCCAAACCAATAGTTTTGCATAAGCGCCTCGATTTGTCTTTTCCCATCGAGGCGCAGACGTTTGCATTGATTTTTCCACATTTTCCGGCCTCCTATATCACGATTGCTTCTATGATTAAATCTTGACGAAGAAATAGAACCTCTGGGTCAGTCTGCAATCCGGACCCTCAAAAATGCCACTCTACGCTATAACAATCTATGAGTATTTTAAAAATACGCGTAGAATGGTTTCCAAAGATTGGAGCCAAAATGTCGGAGCAGTGGATTACATTAGAAATAGAAGTGGCACGCAAGGCTGAGGATTCCGTCACCAGCTTTATTTCGGACATCATACCGGAAGGTTGTCTAATTCAGGATTCAAACGCGGGCAAAGTCATGATCGTAACTTATTTAAAAAAGGACGATTGGGCTTTATGCCACGAAAAGTTAGAACACTTTTTGAAAGATCTGCAATTTTTCTTTCCCGACATTCCGGAGTCTAAAATCAAGACCAGTATCCTCAAATATGAAAACTGGGCTACTGCTTGGCAGGATAAATTCAAACCTTTGAGAGTTGGATCAAAATTAATCATCGCTCCTCCCTGGGATAGGCCCAAACGGCTAGGAGGAAGGGTCCTGATCATCATAGAACCTGCTGAGGCTTTTGGCACGGGGACTCACGAAACCACGCAAGGATGTCTAACGCTTATGGAACAAGCTTTGGACAAGATTGTCTCCTTTTCGAGAGGGCGCAGTTTGATCGACATCGGTTGTGGATCAGGAATCATCTCTATCGCGGCGTACAAATTGGGGGCAAGTCCTGTGACGGCGGTAGATAATGATCCCAAAGCGGTGGAGTCGGCGCGAAAAAACTCACTGTTGAATGACGTAGGACAAGCTATTGAAATCAAGGAGATGAATCTGGATTCCATAAATGGTGTAACCGATGTTGTAGTGGCCAACCTGGATTTCCCGACTCTGACAAAATATGCGGAAAAGATCTCGAAAATGTTTCGAGAATACCTCATTGTTTCAGGGGTTACCCAAAAGACCTGGACAGAGCTTAAAGAAACGTTCCAAGATGTCGATTTGCGTTGCCTTACAGAGATTGTTGGCAGGGAATGGGGGGCGGGGCTATTCGTACACGGTTTCTCTGACGAGCAGGGAGCAGGACTTAAATATATTTCATGAAACCCAGGGTTGTAATAGTAGCGGGTCCAACGGCTTCGGGTAAAACCTCCGTAGCTTTGGAATTGGCGCGTAGGTCGCGAGTTGCGATAGTTTCCGCGGATTCAGTACAGATATACCGGTATCTGGATATTGGTTCAGCCAAACCAACTGTTTTGGAACGGCAGAGAGTTCCCCACTATATGATCGACATCAGGTATCCAGACGAAGAGTTCTCAGCAGGAGATTATGTTAGAGAGGCTCGGACCGTAATAGCGAAAATTATTGAAAAGTCTATGGTTCCGCTTGTAGTTGGGGGAACAGGTTTGTATATTAGATTATTAAAAGGTGGAATAGCTGACCTTCCTAGGACCGACCTAGCTCTGAGGTCAAGGTTATTGGAAACTGAGCGAAAAGAAGGGATCGAAGCATTATATAGAAAACTTGAAAACGTAGACCCTGTATCGGCAAAAACTATAGGTCCCTATAACTATTTAAGAATCCTAAGGGCTTTGGAAGTCTTCGAGTTAACAGGGAAACCGATTTCAGAATTTCATAAAGAACACTCTTTGAGGGACTGTCCCTACGATATTCTCTATCTGGGTCTAAAACCCGAACGGGAAAAACTTTATCGTTCAATCAATGATAGGGTAGACAGCATGATGGATGGTGGTTTATTAGATGAAGTAAAGAATTTATATGACCGAGGGTACAGCAGGAAATTAAAATCTCTGCAATCAATCGGTTACCGCCATGCTGGCATGGCCCTCGCAGGGGAGGTGGACATAGCAGAAGCTACCCTGCTTATGAAAAGGGACACCCGCCATTATGCAAAGAGACAATTGACATGGTTTAGGTCTGAGCCCGATGTAAGGTGGTTTGATCCTCAGGAAATCTCGACTATCGGGGTTGAGGTTGATAACTTTCTCGAACACCGAAAGTCGGTTCGAGATTTTCCCCAACGAGTTGAAAATGTCTTGAACAATTAAGATTTCAATTCGAGGGATTATTTATTAGGGGGCGCTGAAATGCCAAAGACACATTTTAATATTCAAGATCAATTTTTAAACCAGGTCCGTAAAGCTAGAATTGAAATTGAAGCGGTCCTGATATCCGGTAGCTCAATAAAAGGCTTTGTGCGGAGCTTCGACAGTTTTTGCATCATCGTCGAAGATTCAGAGGACACCTACCTGGTGTACAAACACGCCCTGTCTTTGATAAAGCCTGCGGAAAGCGGTGTTAAGATACCGGGGTTGGTTTGAACCTGAAACACTAAGCTTCTAGCATAATAGGTTATAAACAGGATCTCTCGAATCACTGCGGGACGACCGAACAAGGAGTCAAACTATGGAGACGCGTATCAGAATCCTGTTTGCGTCTCCAAATCTATACCTACAGGACAGTGATCTGAACCTTGAACGTCCGTAAGAATGAAGGCCTGTCTGAGGCGTTCTTCAAGATCGGCGCTTACAAAGATGTAATCTATTCTCCATCCGATATTTCTGTTTCTGGCTCCGCTTTTCATGTCCCACCAACTGTACTTGACTAGGTCTCCGTTTAGTTTTCTGAAAGTATCCAGATATCCTTTGGCGACAGTGGTATCGATCCATTGTCTTTCAACCGGCAAGAAACCCGAAACCTTTGAATTCTCCTTGGGTCTGGCAAGGTCTATTTCCTGGTGAGCGGTATTGACATCTCCGACAAAAATTATACTGCGCTTCTGCTGTCTTAATCTTTCAATGTAGTCAAGGAAGACATCGTAAAAATCGAGTTTGAATTTTAACCGTTCAGTTCCCATTTTTCCGTTAGGAAAATAAACATTCATCAAAATGAATTCATCAAAATCAGCTCTCAGAAACCTGCCTTCCTGGTCGAATTCAGGGATGCCAAGGGACGTCGTTACATTCAAGGCGGGAATTTTAGTGTAAATGGCCACGCCGCTATAGCCCTTGCGAACAGCGCTACTCCAATATGATGTATAGCCGCTTGGCGTCAAAAGATCTTCGGACAATTGTCCTGTCGAAGCCTTAGTTTCCTGAATGCAAAGAATATCCGGTTGTTCGTTGGCCAGCCAGCCCAGGAATCCCTTTTTGTGAACAGCCCGGATCCCGTTCACATTCCAGCTCAAAATCCGAATAATCTTGGACATAAAATAGATCCTCTACTAATTTTAAACAAAAAACCCGGTCGAAATGGACCGGGGTGATTGTGGTGTTTTTGGTGCCGAAGGCCGGACTCGAACCGGCACGAGCTTTCGCCCGCCACCCCCTCAAGATGGTGTGTCTACCAAGTTCCACCACTTCGGCCCAGAAGCAGTATATTTATCAAGGACCAGATCGTCAAGCGCAAAAACAACAGGTGTAGGGATGTGGAACCCCCGTGCCTTCTCTCGGGTAATCCTACCCGAGATTTTCGTTAATATATCATGAATTGATAAATCATCTCAGTTTGATTTGTAATTAAAATCTGCTTCAAGCTCTAAAGTTATAGCATTATCTGAGCAGTAAAATGAGATTCTATTCATTTCAGATAGTAATCAAACCGAGGTCCTTTGATAATTGGATCTTGAATCGTTTAGTTTGACTTCAAAGCCTATATCAGATATCCATATTTGTTAAATTGGTGTAGCCCAACGAATTTAATCGGGCTAAGTGATGAGGTGTAACGTGGCCGAAAAAAAGCCCAAGAGAAAAGAACTCCTAAAAGAACCTGATGAATTTATTACTTGGTCCGCAAGAACAGTTGAATTTGCCCGTCAAAATCCAAGAGTTATAGCTACTGGGGTATTGGTCGTAGCGCTGGTGGCTATAGCCTCACTCGTCTATTATGGTTATGAGAGCCGCCGTCAGGCGACCAGCCACGATATGTTGGAAAAGGCTATAAGAACCTACGAAAAGCTCGCTGTTACAGCGGATTCCGATACGGCTCCCAAACAGGACAAGCTTCTCGGTGTACTCGACAAAATTTCCACGAACTATGGAAATCTTCCCGCAGGACAAATCGCTCTTCTTTATGAGGGCCACATTCTTTTTAATAAAGGCGACTACAAAGGGGCTGTGGAAAAATATAAGCAATTTCAACTATCAGGTCTGGCGAGGAAGGGACTTGAGCCATTAGCTCTTTACAATATAGCGGAATCGGAAATGGCTCTTAAGGATTATGAAAAAGCGATAAATCTCTTTGAACAACTAACGAGAGACATAAATTCCCCTTACAGACGTGAATCCTATTCTTCAATAGCTCGCATATACGAAATGATGGACAAAAAGAAGGAAGCCGCACAGGCTTACAAACAGTACTTGAAAGTGTTTCCAGAAGCGCCTGACGCTGATTTTGTCAAGGCAAAAATTGCTCAGCTATCCGAACAAGGTTAGTCAAAGAATTTAAAAGTATTTGAATCAAAGACCGTTTGATCTCGCCTGCTGATCACTTCCAGTTCTACGACCCATACACTGAACTGAGCAGCGCCGCAGGTCAGACAATAGGCTCCCTCTTCTTCCTGGATCTTCGGGTTAAAAGCGTTTCTCTCCAATAGCTGGTCCAGTATGGATCTGACTTCGGTAAACGCTAGATCATCTTCAAATGTAATTGTGAAGATATTATTGGCGTATAAAAAAGGCATTGATTCCAAGGGTTCTCTCCACACCCGCTTTTACTTCTGACTAATGTAATTTAATTAATTAAAGACAGCAAGCAACCCTGGAAGGAAACCTCGCGATGAGTGACACATCTGGTCAACAATGGACGATACATATATAGGAGGAAAAGTGATCATGACAAAATCTGATCCATGGCTTCCCTTTGATGAAATTAATCAAGATCCATGGTCCAAAATTATAGCAGTTAAAAGAACTAGCGGTAAAAAAATAATTGGTCACGTTCTTCCCGATGTTCCTGAAGAACTCATTTACGCGGCAGGGGCAATACCTTTGGCGTTAGCCGGAGCGGGAATTACAATTAGTTTAGCGCAGGCCCAAATTCCCACCTATTCGTGCAGTCATGCAATGGGCGCTCTAGAGCTGCAATTAAAGGGAGCGCTAGATTCTCTCGACGGTGTGATTATCCCATATGTATGCGACACCACAAGAAATCTCTATCACTTGTGGCGCCAGCTATTCCCTAATGTTGCGTGTGAGTTCTTAAGGCTTCCTAAAAAATTGGGTGACCCTGACGCCAAACTATACCTTGGAGAAGAATATTTACGCATTTCAAAATGGTTGACCGGAATTACAGGGCAGGAGATCAACAAGGACAGTCTTAAGGCCTCCATCTCAGTCTATTCGAAGAGCAGAGACCAACTTAAGTTGGCTTATCTGAAAATGCAAAGCTCTCCGAGCACATGGAGCGCACAGCGTGTCATATCATTGTTCGAATCCTCTTTCAGGTTTCCCAGGGAAGAACATCTTATACTCATGAACAACTTGCCTTGGGACGTTGATGGTGGTGACACCTCAGATCGCGCGAAAATATATGTTCGGGGCAAAGTATGGGACCCCCCTGAAATTACAAAATTATTTGATGAACTCGGACTTACATTGGTTGGAGACGAGATTGTGACGGGGTTTAGGTCTGTTATGGTCAATCCAATCGTCAACGGTGATTTGTTTCAATCCCTCGTGGACCGCCACATGTCCACAATCCCATACACGGGATATTATGTTGATCCCCGAAAGCTGGTTGAGGATTTTGTCGAACGAACCCGCTCATGCGGCGCTCAAGGAGTTGTATTCTTGAACCCTAAATTCTGCGAAGCCGCGGCATTTGATACCCCTGACATGGTAAACGCGCTCAAGAAAAACAATATCCCCAACCTTGTTCTTGAAACATCCAGTAGAGGGACTTCCATGAGCCAAATCAGACTAAGGCTGGAAGCCTTCAAAGAAATTTTGGCCGATGATCTTCCATAATACGGAAGATTAGGACCCCACAATTCGAATTAAGTGTGCAAAGTGAACTCTGCCGAAACAAATAATTCTAAACAATTTAGTATTCTAAGGTTTAAGAAATGGAACCAATCAACGCCCTGAAAGCAATGAAGAAACTTACCAGTGATTATTTTACATCCGCGCACATGGCGCCCCACAACAACAAACCAGTGGTCTACTGTAATGTTTTCACTCCTGTTGAACTCATTTATGCGATGGACATGTTTCCAGTTTACCCTGAGAATCATGCTGCAATAATAGGCGCGCGCAAGATGGCGACAGAGTTGTCTTCCGCTGCTGAAGGCATGGGTTATGTAATGGACCTGTGTTCCTATGCCAGATGCGATATCGGGTGGACAAAAGCACGAATTAGTCCAACATGGGGACTGCCTAAGCCTGATTTAATCCTTGTTATAAACTGTCAGTGCGGGACGCTCACAAAATGGTTTGAAGTTTTGAGCAGACTATACGGCGCGCCAATGGTTCTGATCGACGTTCCGCACTCCGGGAACGGTGAAGAGGACCCAGCGGCCGAAATTTATGTCAGACGTCAGTTGGATGGTTTAATTAAGACACTTGAACGCATTGCAGGGAAAGGCCTGGACGAATCCAGGTTCAAAGAGGTTATAAGACTGTCGAAACAAGCTTCGGAACTATGGACTCAGATGCTGATAATGGGGGAGAACATCCCGTCCCCCATGACGGTCTTCGATCAGTTTATATCAATGTTTCCAATAGTTTCCCAAAGAGGCACAGAGACAGCGGTTGAATTTTATGGAAATCTGGTCAAAGAACTCGAGGAGCGAGTAAAACACAAAATACCTGCTGTACCAAACGAACGCTTCAGATTGTTCTGGGACAATTTACCAATTTGGTCTGAATTGGGCAGATTATCTAGTTTTCTCGCTGATCGGGGCGCTGCGGTAGTCACATCCATCTATACGTGGGCGTGGAGCCAACTGGCGGTTAATGAACAGGACCCCCTAGCCGATTGGACGCGCCAATACCTGTACACGTTCAATTTGAACTTGGGCTACCGAATTGAAAGATATGTTGAATTGGCGGAGCGTTACAGGCTTGATGGCTTCCTGTTCCATTCAAACCGAAGCTGCAAATGGATTTCTCAGGACGTAATCTCGTTGAGACAAGCGATCACGGAAAGAACTGGTATCCCCGGCGTGATTTTTGAGGCTGATCAAAATGACCCTAGACTCTATTCGATTGAGAACCTCGAAAAACAGATTGATAGTTTTCTGGAGTTGCTTTCTGTGAAAACCAACAAAGTTTAATTGGGGAGCGAAGATCAAATAGACCTCAATCCTCTTTTACTCTTCTCCCTGCTCAACCAGAGGATTCCTGGCCATTCTACAGGAGCAGTTTCCTTCATCTCCACTGTTCCATTCGTAGATCTTTTTTCTAAGGCCCTCACGAGTAATATTCAAATACCTTTTCACATCGCCTTGGGTGATGAATCTCATCTTGTAGGCGAAAAATACAGCCTCCTCAAGTAACCCGGGAGAAAAGGGAAGTCGCTCTTTGAGCACCCCCCGATGGTCTAGAAGATTCAGAATTTCGTTATAAGAATGCTCAAAAGACCCATTTGGGGTACTAATATCCATTTTATAAAAACCTAGAAAGTTTTATTGTTCTGGTTGCAAAATAATCCCAACAGGATCTATTTTGTAAAAAATATCTTAAATTGCAAGTCCGGGAATGACGCCATGAGAACAATATTTGCGAATGATGTCACAACGGTTGTTCGAAATCTATGTATTCAAGCCTGTACCATCCTTGGGCCTGATGTGATCAACCAAATTGAGAAAGCTCTAGGGGGCGAGACCTCCCCTACAGGAAGAATGGCTTTGGAAAAAATTATTCAGAACGCAGAGATAGCTGCTAAAGAAAACATTCCTTTGTGCCAGGACACAGGCATGGCAGTGGTTTTCCTTGAAATTGGGCAGGATGTCCATATCACAGGAGGGTCATTGCAAGATGCGATAAACGAGGGGGTCAGGCAAGGATACAAAGACGGTTATCTACGGAAGTCCACTTTGGATCCTGTTACGAGAAGGAACGTTGGGGATAATACTCCAGCGGTAATTCACACTGAAATTGTTCCTGGCGCCCGATTCAGGATTGTATTTGCCCCAAAGGGTTTTGGGTCGGAGAATATGTCAAGGGTTATGATGTTTCCTCCCTCTGCCGGGATTGAGGGCGCAAAGGATTTTATAGTCCACAGAGTCATAGAATCGGGTGGCAATCCATGTCCCCCTATTGTTGTAGGCGTTGGCTTAGGGGGTACCTTTGAGAAATCGGCCCTAATGGCCAAGAAAGCTTTGTTGCGCCCACTGGGATCTCAAAATCCCGACCCTACTTTGGATGCGCTTGAAAAGGAACTTCTTCAAAAAATCAATGCGACAGGTATCGGTCCCATGGGTTTGGGGGGTAACACGACAGCCCTGGCGGTTCATATAAATTCTTACCCAACACATATAGCGAGTTTACCAGTGGCAGTTAACATACAATGCCATTCCTGCCGTCATGCGGAGGCGACACTATGAACCCAGAAACAAAAAAAATCATGGCGCCACTCGATGCCCCAGTTGTTAAAAATCTCAAGGCAGGGGACACAGTTTTGCTATCAGGAATAATAATTACTGGTAGAGACGCTGCTCACAAAAAGATGGTAGACCTGATCAATTCTGGACAGGATCTACCTTTTTCTATCAACGGAGAGGTCATTTATTATGTAGGACCAACTCCTGCCCCCCCTGGTAGGCCGATAGGCGCAGCCGGCCCTACGACCAGTTACCGGATGGACCAGTACGCTCCACTGCTTATCGAGCGTGGTCTCAAGGGAATGATTGGGAAAGGCCGTCGTTCTGAAGACGTCAAAGAGGCTATGAAAAAGTGGGGCGCTGTCTATTTTGCCGCCATCGGTGGAACCGGAGCCCTTATGTCTCGTTGTATCAAGGAGGCTGAAGTAATCGCCTGGGACGAGCTAGGTCCTGAAGCGGTTCGCAGACTTGCGGTTGAAGACATGCCTTTGATAGTCGCAACCGACATTTACGGTGGTGATCTATACATAAGTGGACCGGAACAGTTTCAAACCAATTGACAGCTAATTCTCTCAACTTTTGTGTTTGGCCTAAAAATCAGATTTGAAAGGGTAAAGTTTTTCCATGGTGGCTTAAACCGTTTTCAGTTTTGATTGTCCCGATGTTCAGTAGAATTCGCGTACCTTTTTTCAAACTGGTAAAGATTATACACACCAACGCTCCGGTGAAAGAAATGTCGTGGATTTTGTCCTAAGACGCGACATGCAGGGCTTACATTGCCCCATCACCGGAGGCTCATTTCATAAAGGAGAATATGTGACTGAATTTGATCTGATGCTCGTGGGCATTGCAGCGGTAATCGGAGGCGCTGTAAATGCTCTGGCAGGTGGAGGAACACTTATCACGTTTCCAATGCTTACGGCAGTAGGTATTCCGGCGGTAGCCGCTAACATCACTAACACAGTTGCGCTTTGCCCAGGGTATCTGGGAGCTACATTTGCTCAAATAAGAGACCTGAAAGTTAATAAAAAAAGTTTGTGGCTTTTAGGTGCCACGGGTGGGCTTGGTGGTGTCGCTGGTGGGGTCTTGCTCCTAAATACTGGTGAGCAGACATTTCGTACTCTTGTCCCATACCTGATTCTTCTTGCAGCAGGGCTTCTAGCCATTGAGGCCCCATTCCGCAGATGGCGGACCCGCAGTCCCGGTGTCTCTGGAGTTGAACGCCATCATGGAATATGGATGGTCCTTTCGGTGTTTCTGGCCTCAATTTATGGAGGTTACTTCGGTGGAGGGCTAAGTGTCATTGTGCTAGCGGTGCTTTCGCTAGCCTCGCACGATTCTCTGACACAGCTCAGTGCCCTTAAACAGTTTATCGCATTTTGTGTAAACATTTCAGCGGCCATTTTTTTCCTCTTTTCGGGTAAGATTGTGTGGTCGGCGATGGTGGTGATGGCTATTGGGGCCTTGGCGGGTGGCGTATTGGGTGGAATGGTGGCAGGTAGGATCCGGCCAGAACTGCTACGCTGGATTGTTGTTGTAGTCGGAGTTGCAATTTCAATAGTTTACTTTGTTCGATAGTAATTTCTAGATTCAATACCTTGCTGGGCCGCTCCAGCGGGTCGAAAACGGTTAAAGAAAGTGTGAAATCGGAACAGGAGAATCCCTTGTCAGACAAGCGTAATAGCGTTGGGACCAATATGCAGCCAGATTTCTCTTCCTATCCTCAAACTTGTAATATCTGAAGATGTCGGCGCGTGTATTTCGAATTTTTCACCTGCGAACGCCTCAATTTTAACAACGTCTCTCAACAGACTTAGTGAGATAATCCTTCCATGAAAAGCATTTGGTAGATTTGCAAATTCTTCTTGAGTTGAAATGGAAATCTTGGTCGGATCAACAATAAGACAGGTCCCTCGCCCTGTTGTTTTGGATATATCAAATTGCACTGCGCTGGCATCGAAGATCTTGCCACCGTGCTGTATTTGCCCTCTAAAAAGGTTATAAGGCGCAGTAGGAACTACCTGCCCCTGGAATATGTGAATTACAAAGTCAGTCAAATTTTGCGCAAATGAGAGATTGTGTGTTGTAAAAATAACGGTTTTCTTTTTATTCCGATTGAGGTTCAAAATTAATTGTTCAGTTCTTTTTACGCTCTCCAAGTCCAAATGATTTGCAGGCTCGTCAAAAAGGAACACTTCGGGATTTAACGCCAACGTTCTAGCTAATGCTATTCTTTGGGCTTCCCCTCCTGAAAGCGAATTAGGCCATCGAGATTCATATCCCTCCATTCTAACTTTTTTGAGGCCTTCTATAGCCATTTTCCGGGCCTCACGACGCGAGAAGCCCCTTAACTTCAATCCTATGGCCACATTTTCCAACACCGAACATTTAAATAGATAAGGATTTTGTGGAAGGAGACCGACTCTTCGCCTCAACCTTATCAATTCCGAAGCGGAAACTTTCGCGCCAAAAAATGAAAATGATCCTTTCTGTGGGGTTATTAAAAAAGCTAACAAATGTAACAAAGTTGTTTTTCCTGAGCCGTTCGGGCCCACTAAGGCAATCACACTGGATGCTGGTATATCCAGTGTATTGATCATAAGGACCGGCTGATACGAATAAGAAAACGCAACGTCCTTTATTGAATAGCTAGCGATCATCAAGAGTGTTCTTTCTGGACCAGGAAGAGGAGACCGTTGATGAAGAGCGCAACCGCCATCAGGACAAAGCCCAGGGCCAACCCCAACTCGAATTCGCCCTTCGAAGTTTCCAATGCTATAGCGGTAGTCATTGTCCTGGTAAATCCTCGGATATTTCCCCCAAGCATCATTGCAATCCCAAGCTCTGAGATAATTCTTCCAAACGCGATAACAACTGCGGCCATCACGGCAAAACGGGCTTCTTTAATGACCAGCCAAAACTGCTGAACCGGAGACGCTCCCAAGAGTTCGCATGTTAACATGAGGCGCTTGTCCAAACTCTCTATCGCTGCAACGGAAAGATTGGCTGCAATGGGGGTCGCCAGTATGAAGAGTCCAAACACCATTCCTGACGGTGTAAACAAAAGACCCAGTGATCCTAGTGGTCCGATTCTACTGAGCAGAACATAGCAGAAAAGACCTATCACGACAGTTGGGGCTGCCATTGTGGTGTTGAGGAGTAACAGGAGAATGGATTTACCCCTGAAATCCTTGAGCGCTAACAGAGCGCCCACGGGGATCCCTATGGAAGCTGAAAAAATAGTGGACCAGAAGGATACTGTTATAGAGAGCCATACAATCTGAAAAACTTCGGGGTCTAGATGTAGAAGTAGAAGAAAGGCCTCATGAAATGAATCTAAAAGAAACTGCAAAGTACTGGACCTTTGAGACACCTTATAAATGGAGAACAAGGGGAACTATTCCCTTGTTCTTGTCCTGGAAAACCATTTCCCAGCTTTTTAGCATGCTCTTGAACTCAAAAGACCGGGAGTGCTTTTTGAGCGTTCCAATGAATTATTTCTTTGCATCAGGGAAGAACAACTGTTTACCGTTAAGTTTGTAATCAGCGATTATTTTCTGGCCTTCCGGGCCGGTAATGAAATCTATAAATTTCTTTGCCAACGCGTACTGGACATTTGGGCGCTTTTTGGGATTAACCGCAATTACTCCATACGGATTGAACAAACTTTTGTCCCCTTGGACAAGTATCACCAAATCTGTCTTGTTCTCATATGAAATGAATGTGGCTCTGTCGGTAAGCGTGTATGCGTTTGTCTCATTCGCCATCTGTAAAACTGCGCCCATGCCTTTGCCAGCTTCTATGTACCAAGGGCCCTTAGGCATTATACCAGCGGTTTTCCAAATAGCTTTTTCTTTCATGTTGGTCCCTGAATCATCGCCTCTTGATATGAAGAGCGCTTTTGCTTCAGCAATTTTCTTGAAAGCTGCAGTAGCGGATTTGAGATCCTTAATCTTCGCCGGATCATTTTTAGGGCCTATTATGATAAAATCATTATACATTACATCACGTCTACCCACACCAAAGCCTTCGGAAACAAATTTGTCTTCCGCTGGCCTGGAGTGAACAAGGACGACATCTACATCACCGTTTTCTCCGAGTTTAAGAGCCTTACCGGTTCCAACAGAGATTACGTCTACTTTGAGATTGTTCTCCTTTTCAAAATGCGGCAATAGGACTTTTAAAAGCCCTGAGTTCTCAGTGCTTGTAGTGGTGCTCATCCTGAGGCGTGTTTCACACAAACCTATTGACGAAAATGCAAGTAACATAACAACAACACAAACAAATCTGGACAAATTTTTCATGTCGAACTCCTTGCTAATTTTGACTTAGAGCAAGATCTGTCATTGGCGCCAAAGACCTAAAACATTTGAAATCTCGGCTAATTTTCTCGACAGTAAGCCCCAAAACCATTTTGTCATCCATACCTGAAAGTTGAAAGCAAAAATCTAACCATCTCCATAATGCTGTTCTTTTTCATTATTGTAAGCAACAAAATAAAGGTCCAGGTTACCTTGTGTCAATTTGTAATTTGATTACTCGTAGCGTCTCATTAATGCGTCATTTTAGACGTGGCATATTGCCCTTTCCACGATGTCTTGTTTTTTCTTGACTTACTATAAATATATTAACTAAGGTATCCATAATACAGTATAATATGTATTGTATCAGTAAAATAATAATAGCCATTGTGACTTATAATAAGTTGATAAAGTAAATAATTGCTTGAGTCATACACGGAGTTTCATAGAATATGAGCAGACTCTGGTCTCTATCAGAGACCGTTTTATTTGCCCTTTTCTTGCTTTTAGTCGTGTGGTCCGACAGTTCGGACGCCGCTCAAGCGCTTACTTTGAATGAGGCTGTCCGGATTGCTCTGGACAGAAACCTCACGATGGCCGATTCGAGGCTTGCGATAACAGAAAAGGAATATCAGGGTCGTGAGGCATTTTCCGATTTTTTCCCCCTTGCTATCACACAATATAATGGAATTGTGGACCGATACGGTCACCCCGACCCATTCTATAATTTAAAAAAGTACAGTATTTCTAATAATGGCTTTCACGATTCAAGATATTCCGGCAAACAACAGGCTGCTCGTATGGCTCCTTTCAATCTTCATCCTACATATCCGTACCGTATTGATCCATTCCGTCAGTTCACTAGTGCAGCCACAATTACGCAGCCAATATATAGTGGTGGAAAACTAATCAACGAATACAAATATGCCAAAATGGGAGTGGATTACTCAGCGATCCAGTATGAGGCGAACCGCCAGGACCTGATCCTCAATGTAAACCAAGCTTACTATCAGATGATGCTGGCTCAGAAACTCCTTCAAGTCTCTAATGCGGCTATCCACGCTCTCGAAGCCCTGGTTTACCAGACGCGGACGTTTTACGAAGCTGGCACTGTGGCCCCCGTCGACGTCCTGTCAACCGGAGGGCAACTAGCCCAAGCAATGATCCAGAGGACTCAGTCCGTTTCGGATATTGCTCAGAATCAGGCCACCTTAAACTATTTGCTCCGGAATCCCCCGGAAACCCCGATCAAGATAATTGAAGATATATCGTATAGACCCAGCGAATATAACTTGCCGGACGCATACTCGATTGCTGCCGCCAACAGAGTCGAGATCCGGCAGGCCAATATTTCAGTTGATCAAGCGCTCGCTCTGGTCAAGTCAGCCAAAGCTGACTTGGTTCCCAATATTGATTTCGCGTTATTCGGGACAAGATACAATGACGACTGGAACATAATAGATTCTGAAGAATTCAATGACTGGAAGATCCAAGGGTTGTTAACTTGGACGTTTGACATGTTCAGAAAGCGATCCACTGTAGCCGAAAGGCGCACGGCGGGGGCAACGACTATTGTCAGGCGCAAACTCTTAGTGGAAACGATCATGAATGAGGTAAAGCAGGCATATGACGAAATGCAGCGCAACTATTACAATATTGCGGACAACAAAGCTGCTGTAGAATTCCAGAGTGAAAACTTCCGCATCAACATGAACCGCTATAGGGAACAGGTGGCCAACTACGTCGAGGTCCTCGACGCCCAGCGACAGTTACAATTGGCTCAGGGCAATTACTATGTCGCAATATGTGGTTTCAAGATCGGTCAAGCGGCTTTGGAACGCAAAATGGGAATACTGAGGCAGGAAAAGTCTGGAAAGATCGCCAATACGATGTAGAAATGGTCTCTGAAACCGGATTAAATAGCTCTCCAGTTACCAAAGGTGTTTCAGTTAAGCCTGTTGCATCAATCTCTAGAACGAAGACAGCTGAGCCTCTTGCCTACTGACTTATAAGCTCTAATTACATGAGTTGTTGGGCTTCAGTCTTTCTGGCCAAGAGACTGCCAAAGTCTCTTAATCTACATGTAGGATTACGGCAAAGCTGTTGAACATGACCCAGACGTCATCTCTTTCATTAATATCGAGTTCACGCCTGTGCTTTTCGGTGACCAAGGAGCATACCTCTGTTCCGTCGTGTATTCGAACAATAAATTCAGTGGTGAGCTTGCCGCGCTGAATTTGAGTCACCGTGCCGCTAAAGATGTTTTCAGCCGAGCACATGGGCCGAACATGAGTCTTTTGCAACATGACCCACGGCGCTTTAACCTCTGCTGTAATCAATGAGCCAATTTTTAACCCCAACCTTTTCAGGCTATTGTTGGTAATTACCGTGGTTATTGCAGCGCCACTCACAGTGATTAATTCTATCTGTGATTGAATATCTCCCTTTCGAATATTTGTGATTTTACCAAAAAATTCATTCCGAGCGCTGGTTTTCCTTTGGCTCTCTCGTTCGATGAAATGCCTCTCCACCTGATGGATATCTTCGTCTGAAAAAGTCACCAAGGCTGCTGTCGGATTGGGTGTCAAATGGCCAAGCATATGTTGGACCACGGGCAAAGGCACATTATCCCGCATCAATTCGATGGCTCTAGCCCTACGAATACCATTTGGCGAACCGAGATTTTTTGGAAAACCGCAGGCTAGGCATCGTTCATAAAACTTGCGTCGGACATGCCCCATGTCCACTTTTAACGCTGAACCCACCTGTTTAATAAAAGCTGGTTCATTCAAAATAGCTTGCATCTCGGCAACCAATTCCGATGAAATCTGAACTTCTCGTTGGCCTAAACCCTTGGTTGACTTGAGATTGTCATACCGGATGACACGTTTAGAAATGTCAAACTGTTTGCTGAGATCAAGAGTCAATACTTCATTAAGTCTGGCTCCGGTATAACGAATCAGTAGAAAAATCAGCAAAATACGTTTTCTAGAAGAGCGTATCTGAGGGAACGTCGAAACATCGGACCATGAACGGAAAGCTTGTTCCAATTTAGAAAGCTGAGTTGGATCAAGGAATCTCGCATTATCCTGGACCGTATAAATCCTTGCAGGGTTCAGTAGTCTTGAATTGAAACTATCGGACCTGGAGTCAGACAATTTGGAACTTTTGAGAGTATCCATATGTAAAGTTCTATTCCTCGGCATCTTGATGAAAAACTGGATGATGTCTCATATTACCACGTTCCATGAGAGTGACCAATAATTGCTAACATAATTGCTACAACAAAACTGAGAAAACGCTTGACGCTGGCAATTGTATCTTTTAATACTAGTGACACTAATTAAATTATAATCGTGTCTATTATGAAATAGACGATCTTTGCTTTGAAGTTCCTATGAGAGTTTTTCGCCAGGAAGGAGATCCTAACTATGCGGCCAGAAATAAATCTTCGCCTGCGCCGATTTTTTAGAAAATTCGGAAATCTAAGTTAATGAAGAGTTGTTGTCCGAATAGACCCAATGATGCTCCCTCCTTGTCTCTCCTGTTCATTTCGTTCCTGAGGTTGGGGCTAACAGCGTTTGGTGGTCCAGCCATGATAGCCTACATTCGCAAGATGGCTGTGGGAAATAATCAATGGCTTGACGATGAATCCTTTCGCGACGGGACAGCTCTCTGTCAGGTCGTGCCAGGGGCAACCGCAATGCAAATGGCTGCTTATGTGGGGCTAATAATTCACGGTATAAAAGGAGCTATGGTTTGTTTTGTGGGGTTTGGTTTACCTGCGTTCCTCCTTATGATGACCCTGTCGGCGCTATATACGAAAACGCATACTTTGCCGACAGCAGTTTCGGTGTTTAACGGTCTTCAACCCATAGTCGTGGCGGTCATTGCCAATGCCACGTTGTCATTTGGCAAAACGTCTTTGAAGAATTGGAGGAGCGTAATCATTGTTGGCTTTGCCGCTATCACTTTTGGGCTAGGAACGAATCCAATCACTGTGATTTTCATAACTGCCATATTGGGGGTTCTGCTCTATCGTGGACAGCCTCAGGTCCATCAGAGAATTGCATCAACAGTGAAAGTCCTATCCCCAAGGAGTGTTCTGTCACTTTTGATTGTCGTGGTTTTTGGATTTACTTTTCTCTACCTGTGTAATCAGAAGCTATTCGATGTCACCGCCGTCATGGCACGGATAGATTTATTTGCTTTCGGCGGAGGATTCGCCTCGGTACCTCTGATGTACCATGAAATAGTTGAGGTTCGGTCTTGGTTGGATAGCTCGACTCTCATGAATGGAATTGCATTGGGACAGGTAACACCAGGGCCGGTTGTTATAACCGCGACGTTTGTGGGATACTTGTTGTACGGTCCTCTTGGAGGGTTAATTGCAACGATTAGTGTGTTTTTACCTTCCTTCTTGATTGTCGTTTGCTCTGCTTCCTATTTGAATGTGATAAAGAGTTCCCGTTACTTCAACAACGCCGTTGAAGGAATTCTGTGTTCTTTTGTGGGACTCCTTCTGGCTGTCACAATTCAATTCGCTTTGAAAATCTCGTGGGATTTTCCCCGTGTTCTCCTTGCCAGTGGGGCGTTTGTCGGATTGATTTTTAAGGTGGACCTCCTCTGGATAGTTCTCGCGGGAACAATAATATCAGCGCTTGTCTTGTAGATTGGGGAATTTCAATATAGCGATCATTACCTGACGGCCACAGCGAATGCACAAGTATAATTATCGCTGAACAGTTGCTCCCGTTAGTCATATTCATCCCGCCATTTCAGCAAAAGAGTCCTAGGATTGGGATACTTGGACACCCATTCATATACCCATCCAAGTTCCAGGGTTCATATTAAAACTCTTATCGTTAGACGAGTATTAGTTAATCTTGATCGATATGAGAGTCTTTGTTGGCCTGTTTCTGGGAACGCAGTTTACCGTCCTCCATTTCGAGGATACGGTCAAAAATATCCAGGCTGCGATGGTCATGGGTAGCCACCATAACCGTGGTACCATATTCTCGAGCTACAGTCCGGAACAGTTCCATCACTTGTCGGCCCCTGACGCTATCCAAGGCGGCTGTAGGTTCGTCGGCCAGCACAAGCATAGGTTTGTTGGCAAGGGCGCGGGCTATCGCTACCCTTTGCTGTTCCCCGCCGGACAACATGTAAGGCAAATTGCCACTTCGATGGACTACATCCAGGCTCTCTAATAACTCGATGGCTCTGCTACGAGCAGCTCGACCTGAAACGTCGTTAATTTCCAGGGCTAGCTGCACATTCTCTACCGCTGTTAGGAAGGGTATTAAATTTGTTTTTTGCAAAACATAACCAATAAATTTCCGACGATATGCCCGCAGATTGACTTTGGCGACAGGTCCGTCCGTAACGAGGACTTTTCCTATGAGAAGTTTACCCGAAGTTGGCGCGTTTATGAGGCCCATAATAGTGAGCAAGGTTGATTTACCAGATCCGCTGGGTCCAAGCAACCCTACAACTTCTCCAATTGACAGAGAAAAAGTCACATCTTCCATGCCCGTCACTTCAGCGTTTCCACTGCCATAAATCTTTGTGAGGGATTGACCTTGAATCGCTGAATCCGAACCCATCATGAAACAA
>JAJYDQ010000034.1 GCA_021777225.1 Deltaproteobacteria bacterium | reverse complement strand
ATCACGGCGATATTGTGTTCTTTGACACAGATATCCAGGCTAGCCCACGCAAGATCATTCAACGATATGGGGCCCGCTGGAGTATCGAAGTGACCAATCGCGAGACCAAACAGCTCCTTGGAGCCGCCAAAAGAACTCTTTCACCTTTTTCGATATGCTCGCCGGAGCGAGAAGTCATTTCTCTATAAATAGTTCTTCATAGGCCAATGATATCAATGATTTGGGGAAAATAAACCGCCGCGCCATCCGCGCGGATTCAAAGATCTGGATTTCGCGAAACTATAGATCTATAATCGTCAGGAAAAACAGAAAAACTTGGCTATCTGTCTCCCGTGGTTTTCGAGCTACGGTACTACTAACAACAAAAGGCAGCTTAAATAATTGCCGCCCACTATTGACGGCCGACCTCGGAGTTGATGCGGATGATTTATGTTAGTATATTCCGTAAGTCTTTTTCGTACAGAAATTAATCACAGCAAATAAAAGAGGAGACAGCTTATAATTTAAACTTTCATAATTATGAACGCGGCCATCAGGACCTGACAGAAGAACACCTTATGAAGTTTACTGGGATTACCCACCTGAACAAAGGGCAGCGGCATGAACAAGCAGCTTGCACTTAAAGATCGCTTTTAACTGTTCTAATTTCTTGGACCATTGCTGTGGTGGCCCCCTAGACGAAGCCATCGATAAAATGACCGGAAACGGTAGAATCGCCGAATTTGTATGTTTTGGAAGGTGAGGATGGCTGACGGACACGAAAAGGAAGGCGGCTTTTGCACGGCTGCTGACTGCACCTGGCAGACGCGGCTGCGTCATTTTTTTCTTATCGCCGGCCCAGGGTGCATGGCCATGCTCGCCGACACCGACGCAGGCTCCATTGTTACTGCTGCGCAATCGGGGGCCCGGTGGGGATATCGGTTGCTCTGGCTGCAGATCGCTCTGATCCCAGTTCTTTATCTGGTCCAGGAACTTACTGTGCGTCTGGGTTTGTCCACCGGCAAGGGCCAAGGTAGGCTCATTCGAGACAACTTTGGGAGTAACTGGGCCCGGTTTGCAGGAATCGCACTTTTTATCTCCGCCATAGGGGCTCTCATCACCGAGTTTGTCGGAATTGCCGCGGCGGGCTCTCTTTTTCACATCAAGGCGCCATACAGTGTGGGGCTGGGCGTTGTCTTCCTGCTTGGCATAGTACTGACTGGAAGCTATAGCAGGGTAGAACGTATCGGGATTGCCGTCGGCCTATTCGAGGTCGCTCTTGTGATAGCCGCTTTCATGGCTCACCCTGATGTCAGTGCGATCCAAGACGAGTTTTTGAGCCTGCCCATTATGAATCATGAGTACCTGAACCTAGTTGCTGCCAATGTCGGCGCCGTGATCATGCCATGGATGATTTTTTACCAGCAGAGCGCAATTGTCGACAAGGGGCTCTGCTGTTCGTGCGAGGACAACTATAATTGCTGCCGTTGGGATACAGCGCTAGGGTCCGTCTTTGCCCAGGTTGTCATGGCTGCCGCTCTTGTCCTCACTGCAGCAACTATCGGAAAGGTAAATCCCAATGCTCCGCTCGAAAGCGTTCAGCAGATCGCATATGCTATTACCCCGTTGGTGGGACGTCTTGGCGGGATGATCCTTTTCGCCGTGGGAATTACCAGTGCAGCGCTGATTGCCTCAATAGTAGTTTCTTTGGCTGCGGCATGGGGGGTTAGCGAAATGTTGGGCGCTGGAAAAAGCTTTAACATGAGTGTGAAGGACGCTCCCGGGTTTTATGCTGCCTACGCCTGCGGCATTATCGCAGCAGGACTCTTTGTTCTTAAAGGGTTCCATCTGGTGGAGCTGACCATTCTTGTTGAGATCGTCAATACGCTGATGCTTCCACTTGTACTGGGGTTCCTCTTCCTTCTGGCTGTGCGCCTGCTTCCCGCTTCCATGAGCCTCAAGAGAGGGGAGAAGGCAATGTTGATCTCGATCTATGTCACCCTGAGTGTCTTGAGCGTTTTCACAGTCGTAAACATGATCATTGGATAGGATTTTATAGCGCATTGCCAGTCTTAAACAGAAAATTGAGAAATTGTAGATTGAGTTGATGATGTTCTGACGTGGGCTTTGTTAAGCATGAATACCGAACCAAACGAATAGAATGGCGGCAATCATAAATAAAGGAGGTATGTGACATGTTTGTAGTCATTATCAATTTTCCCCCAATCAAGGCGGGAAAGGATGCTGACTTTCTGGAGTGGTTTGCCTCGACAAACAAAATATTTGCAAACCATAAGGGCTTTGTGGCTCGCCGTCTTTTGAAGCCCGTGAAAGATGGCAATTATGCGGCCATTGTCGAGCACGAAAGCCAGGAAACCTTCATGGCCATGCACAACAGTCCCGCCCACGATGAGGCCGGCAGTTCTCTTGGCCTATTGTTCGATGGGCGCCCAACTCCGCAGTTTTATGAGGTGATCATCGGGTAAGGCTCACCGAATTGGGAAAGAATCGAAAAAAGGCAAACGAACGAAGACATGCAGAGCCGAACACCCGCTTCAACCTTCCTGGTTCAGCGCTATGGGTTAGGCCACGATGAGCAATCCACTTGATCCGGCACGAATCGCTTTGAACAAGGCCGTGGAACCTAACCGAAAAGGTCGGATGTTGGTGGGGGATTAAAAGAAGCGGATCTCGGTAAGGACCCTCAGCCGCAAACCGTGAAGAAATCTGCCCAGGTTGGTACAGAGCGGGTCGAAAACAAAGTTGGCGCTATGGTAACATAAGTCCATGCGGGGAATTGCGAGAGTTTTTTCAAATGGAGTACAACGATGCCGAACAGGACTGATAGATGCTTAAAGATGCTGGCTGAGGCCATGAAAGAAGAAGAAAAGAGTTTGTCTCTCTATGAGAACGCCGCCGCCGTCTGCAGTTTAGAGTTGGGCAAAGAGATGTTCCGGATACTTCTCGGACAAGAAAAGGATCACGTTAAGCGACTAAGATCGGTTTATGATTCTTTGCAACGCGGTGAAGCATGGGCGGATCTATGGAAGCCCCAAAGAACAGAAAACGAGGATTTGCGAGAGTTTCTCCAGAATCAGATAACCCTGTTGGGGCATAAAATCCGCCACCACAGTGGAGATCTGCAGACACTGGAGATTGGCGTGACAATGGAGCAAGAGTCAATAGACTTCTACGACGAGCGGCTCCAAAAGGCCACAGATCCGCTGGAGCAGCAATTTCTCGCATCTATGATTACCGAGGAAAGGAGTCATTTTGTCGTTCTTCAAGATCTAAAACTATTTTTAACTGACCCCGAATCCTGGTTTATTGAAAAAGAGCATCACGCAATGGACGGAGCTTGAATTGGTTCAAGCCAATGGGACCACTCTGAAGAAATGGAATTGGACGAAAATTGCACAGCCTGGATGTTAACGCCAAACGCCAAAATGGGGACTGGCCGCTTAGATGTTCACAGAGAAGTTGAGCGATTGACTCCATTATTCTTGCTCGACCATGCCAATGAACTGGTACTTTTGGATAAAACCGAGTTTTGTCCAAGGCTTCGGCAAAACGCAATTTTCATTTGTTTAAAAGAACCAAACTGCGCCAAGGAATACACAACTAAAAGAAAGGAAGTGGAGCTATGGAATTCAAGACCCCCCAGTCACTTAAATTGGAGCATGAAGAATTACACTCACAACTTGCCGGCGCCACCAAAGTGAAAGGCCCAATAGGAGAAGCTGCTAAAGCAGTGGCAAAGATAATGCATCCGCATTTTTTGAAGGAAGAAGAATATGCGTTACCACCGCTTGGTCTTTTGCCTTTCTTGGCGGGTGGCAAAGTCTCACCGGATATGCGAGATGTCCTCGTTATGACTGATAGGCTGAAAGCGGACCTTCAGGAGATGTTGGAAGAACACAAAGCCATCGTCTCTGCGCTCAAGAAACTCTCCGATGTGGCAAAGGAAGAAAATAAGATAGAATATGCTCAATTTGCCGAAAAACTAATGTTGCACGCTCAGACTGAAGAGGAAGTTTCATACCCAACAGCTATACTAATCGGTGAGTATGTGAAGCTGAAGACAAATTTGCTCTAAGTGTAGGAGCGCGAAGCAAGCCTGCACAGAATATGGTGTAACAAAGAATGGTTTGTCGTGGCATTGGCTGGAGGGTAAATCATAGAAAAGTTCCACGTATCAGGCATCGGGACTGTCAGATTTTCCCGTTTGACAAAAAGATACTAATGGTTAAAGGACAAATAGGGAGGTGGGTTTCTAAGAATTTGACCCTGAACAGTAGTTTTCGAGAAATCATCCTTGTTAAATAGCCTTCTAGTAAGGTTCAAACGTTGAAAAAGGGAGAAAAACCGATGGATGCGAAATCTTTCTGTGACAGTCTAATTATCGAACTCACTGGATGGAAAGCCAAGACTTACGATGTGGTGCGCAAATTAGATAAGATGGCTAGCGGGGATAAGCAAAAGGTGGTACCCCAGGTGAATGAATTGCACATGATGCTCGAAGACCTTGAAGACAGAGTTCACCAGCTCAGGTCACAATGTCCGGTTCAGTGGGAGCCCGATAAAATCTCATTGGAAAGCAAATTAACGCATGTAAAGAAAAAGTGGGAAGAGGTCTGGCAAAACGTGTCTCCGGCCGATTTTGGGGGATAACGCCCTGAGGGGGGGCCGAAACACAGTTGAGTAAAGCGTCGACGACCTCTTGATACATTTGAAAGCGGTCGCCCGGGGGAAATTTGTGACGTGCGGTTCCCTGCGAAAGACTTTATGTCGAAAACATGTTATATACTCACTGTCATTTGATGACGCAAAGGGAAAGCTTTCGGTCGTGCAGTTGTTTTACCCTGGGCAAGAAAACCTGCGATAAGAATAAAGCGGATTTATTATGCGCCTTCCCAGAATAATGGCTATAGAGTACTGGTAGATAGACTATGGCCACGGGGTATAAATAAAGAAAAAGCAGAGATTGATATGGCTGAAAGATGCTGGTCCCAGCGATGAATTGAGGAAATGGTTCAACCATGAGCCTCAAAAATGGGGTGATTTTAAAAAGCGATATTTTGCCGAGTTAGAACGTAAACAGGGCATATTGGGCCCTGTCATGGAAAAGTTCGAAGAAGGCGTGACCCTGCTTTATAGCGCAAAAGATCAACAACACAATAATGCCGTGGCATTAAAAGAATATTTAGAAAAGAAAATGGAAGCGAGCGATGAAATAAGTATGGATTGAGGATACCTTGATTTATCCGCCCACACACTAGGCATCGGTAATATTCCGAGTTCTTGTCGACTTGAAATTTGTTAGGTCAAAGAGCCATCCTTGGATAAAACTTCCGTGGGGGCTTACCTGTATATTCCGGAAAGGTCGTTTTCTCTCAACTGATGGAATTTCTTCCGCTCCACATTTTTCATCAGTGCGTGGATCGTTACGACGGCAACTACAAAGTCAAAAAGTTCATCTGTCTCGACCAATATTACTGCATGGCCTTTACCCAAATCACTTACTGGGAGAGCTTGCGGAATATCGAAGCCTGCTTTCGGGCACAGCGGGGCAAACTCTACCACATGGAGATCAGGGGACCAGTTTCGCGCAACACCTTGGCTAATGCCAACAAAGTTCGAGAGGACGCTGCTTTTTCAGCTACTTGAACAGCGTGATTACAAAAGTGAACTGGATGAAAGCGATAATCACTCGATTCTATTTAGTTAAACATTGAGACACTACTGAGAAAGGATAACAATTTTGATAAGTCGTTATTCGCGTAAGCAAATGGAGGATATGTGGAAACCGGAAAACCGATTCCAAAAGTGGCTGGATATTGAGCTTGCAGTGTGCGAAGCATGGACGAAACGGGGCGTAATCCCTGAATCCAGCATGAAGCTCATAAGAGAACGCGCTTCTTTCAATGTTGACCGCATAAATGAAATCGAGAAAACAACTCGTCACGACGTAATTGCATTTACAACCTCGGTTGCAGAATTTGTCGGCGAGGAATCGCGATTCATACACCGTGGTCTTACATCCTACGATGTAGTTGATACGGCGCTGTCTTTGCTCATGAAGCAGGCCGGCTTGCTAATAAGAGACGGGCTGGTCCAACTCATGGATGCCCTGAAGCAACGCGCGTTTGAAACGAAAAGGGTGGCAGTAGTAGGCAGGTCACACGGAATCCACGCGGAGCCGACAACATTCGGGCTCAAGCTTGCTATCTTCTATTCGGAGATGTCCAGGAATTTGAAGCGCTGGGACGCTGCGCTGGAAACGATATCGGTTGGAAAGATTTCCGGAGCTGTCGGTACCTACGCTCATTTGGACCCTGAAATGGAGGCTGAAATTCTCGAAACTCTGGGGTTGACACCGACCCCCGCTTCTAATCAGGTAATTCAGAGAGACAGACACGCTGAATATTTCTCAGTTCTTGCTCTAATAGCGTCGAGTATAGAAAAGATTGCCATGGAAATTCGTCATCTCCAAAGGTCGGAAGTCGGTGAAGTCGAAGAATTCTTCCACCCTGGGCAAAAGGGATCTTCTGCTATGCCTCACAAGAGGAATCCTGTCCTTACGGAGAATTTGTGTGGTCTGGCAAGAGTTGTTCGAGGATATTCACTATCGGCAATGGAAAACATTCCCTTATGGCATGAGAGAGATATATCACATTCATCCGTAGAGCGGATCATAGTCCCGGACGCAACAATTATTGTGGATTTCATGATTGCTAGAATGACCACTGTCATCAAAAACATGCGAATTTTTGAGGATCATATGGCCCATAACCTTAATTCCAGCAGGGGGCTCATATTTTCTGAATCCATTCTGATCAAGCTCGTGGATAAAGGCCTAACCAGGGAACGCGCTTACTTTTTGACACAGAGAAACGCGATGAAGGCGTGGGAGAACGGATTAAACTTCAAAGATACTCTATTGGCCGATCGGGAACTGATAGAAATCCTTACAAAGGAAGAAATTGAGTCGGCATTTGATATGGATCATGCACTCAGGTGGGTGGACGCTACATTTAATCGCGTATTTAATTCATAAAATATCAAAAGAATCTTGACAGGTTCTTTAAAATGTATCATGCAAGTTCTAGTTTTAAGAGAGTCAATTCAAATGATTTTCTTGAAACACGTATAAAAGGCTTTAGCAAAAGCTGACCATACTGTTATAATCAGAAGAAATTTAGGGCAAGAGGGAAAATGACCAAATTATCCTTAAACTTATTGAGTCCTTTCAAGGAGACGCTAGCCATGACAAAGGTTGCAAATCTGTGGTCCTGGTTCCTGGAAAGAATAAGGGTGTCCAAAAAAGATCCTAATAGTGGAAAACTCTATAAGGATATGCCAGCGATTCCCTCTCACAAGCCTCTGAATAATCCCGGGTTCTCCGTTGTGCTGATTAATGAGCGACGAGGACCGAGACAATTCAATCTTACAGGAAAGAGGTTTCGCCTCGGGCTTGTAGGAACCGTGATAATTGTATGTTTGTCCGTCTTCGGGGTATATTCGGTATTTAAGGGGTTTTTGGGACACACTTCCATGATGGCTGGTGGCTATAAAAAAGGTGTGGCCAACATTGGCTCTTTGCAATCAAAGCCCCAGGACGGGGGAACCTCGTTGTCGGGGCCGTCAAAGGACTATTCAGGTTCGGCTGGCTCAGGAGGACTGCAGTCCGGTTCGACATATCAGGAAACCGAAACTGACCCTTCAACGAAATTCCCGCAGTCTTCGGAAAAACTTGAAGGAGACCTGTCCTCTGGTTTGCGTGAACCCGAAACAAGAACTAAAGAAAATCAGACATCGAACGCGACGGCCGCCCTGGAACACCAGGGGACCGGGATTCCTGAATCCTCGGCAAGATCCCAAGTTGTGGCGCCCCAGAATAATCTGTCTGCCGGGCCGATCATAAATTTCAATGCTCAGGATGTCACAGTAAAACCCACCGGAGCAAACGCCGGAACGTTGAGTTTTCGTCTTATTAAGGACCATTCCGACTTGCTTTTTTCGGGCTATCTCTTTGTCTTTGTGGAAATGAAGGATAAACGTGGTGAAACAAAGATCTATGTTTATCCTGACAAGACTCGTCTTGGCGAGGAGGACCTGCCTTCCGATTTTAAACAGGGCGAAAACATTTCCTTCAAATATAATTCCAGGGTTGAGCTGCCTTACGGGGATATCAGATCTGGGGCCGGATTGGCGAGAGTTTCTATCCTCCTTTACGGTGACGATGGGAAAATTGTTTTTCAGCGAGGCTTCGAGAAAAAAGAGCTTTTGGTGTCAGGAGCTTCAGGACCTCAGCGAATGGAAGGGGCCAAATCCAAACCCACTGAAAAAAGAAGAGCATTATAATAGAGCAGTATCAAGTTGAATCTTGGCAAATAAGGTTTATCTCTCTTCCAAGGCTTTTCTGAGAGCCGCTCTTGCGAGTAAACGGGTCGAATCCAGCGTTGGTAGCGGACAGTCTTCCGGGTCCACAATTAATGGAATCTCTGTGCATCCCAATATTGCCGCGTCGCACCCTTGTTCTTTAAGTTTTCGAATTACGTTGTTGAAGTATCTGCGCGATATTTGCGTAAATTTGCCATTGACTAGTTCATCGAAAATGATTCTGTCAATTTGTTCACGATCGCTTTCATCCGGGATCCTGTATGACAATCCAAACTTCTTTAGCACATCTGGATATACCGGACCGGTCATCAAGTATTTTGTGCCTAGCACCGCCAAGTTGGAAAAGCCCATACTGATCGCTTCAGTAGCTACTGCCTCTGCAATATGTACCCATGGAATCGGGGACTTTGCTATAACCAGATCAAAGGCCTGATGAATCGTATTGTCAGGACAAATTGCGAATTGGGCCCCAATGCGGGCCAATTTTGCTACGGACCCGAGCATCAATTCAGCGACCTGTTCCCAATTTCCGGAACTTATACCGTTCATGTATTCCCCAAGTGGGTAGGTATGCGTTGATACTTCGGGGTGCATGTGTTCACCCATTGTAATGGTGGCCTCATTGCAAAAAGTACGATAGCAGAGCGCGGCTCCCTCCGCGCTACACGCGACTATCCCAACATGTTTCGCCACGATTTTATCCTCCAACGCGCTGTTTTTGGCGTGATGTCATTTGAGAACTACTTTAAGCCATTTAGATACATATTCAGCGATTTCCCGCCAACCAGGTTCCGCCAGGACCCAATGTGTGTGGTTGGGAAATTCCTTGTAATGGCGAGGCGCTTCCGGGTTTGGGACAGCTTTAAACTTAGCGGCGACTTTTCTAACACTGGACGCCGGTGTGATCCGGTCCAGTGATCCAGCCACCACCAATACTGGGCAATTGACTTTTGACGGATCGATCCATGCAGCCTTACGCCGAAACAAATCAAGGAACCAGAATCCAATTTCCCATGCGGCCCTACCGGATTCATAAACAAATTTGTCGTAAGCCTGCCTCTGTTCATCTGGAGAGAGTAGATCCATCATCGAATAGACGGCTTCATCAAATGTAGGCATGTAAGGTTTGCTCCCGAACCGGCTTCTCAATGGAAACGTTTTCCTGGCGCCCCACCGAATCTTGCCCGACGAATCGACAGATCCCCAGTTCATCATTGCGCTCCAGAAAGATTTAGTGACCGACCATTCCATAATTGTCGTATTGGGAGCGCAAGGAGCGGGAGTCAATAGTACTGCGGCCTTCGGGAGCCCTCGATTTGCCAGAATCTGGGCGAGCAAGCCTCCCATAGAATGACCAATGATAACGGGTGGCGCTGCTAGCCCGTGACTTTTAAGATCACGGATTTCAGTTTCAAGGTCTTCAGCGTAATCCAGAAGGCTGGTCACTCCAAGCCTGGGGTCAGGTTCTGTGTGAGGACTGATGTCGTGATACCTGAGTGTAGGTGTAATGCATTTGTATCCATCGGCTTCAAAGATCGATTTGTAGTTTTCCCAATGCCATGGGCCTCCCCACATGCCGTGAATCATCATGATTGTTTCAGTCATTTGTTTTCTCCTTTTTTGAGTCTGAGAGTCAGTGATAATGATGTCTAACAGTATTTTTCCGGAACCAAATCGTTATGGGGCTGATGTTACAGAATTTTTTACTGACTGAAACAATGATTTTTATTATATTGTTGACCTCTAGGGTTAAGATGACAAAATAGTCGCTATCAAGTAAGGCGCTTGTGGCTTCAAAAGGGTTACCTTTAAGTCGTGATGATATTCTCCGTTCATTTTTCCATCAAGTATTTATTGCAGCGAATACGACTTTGCTGTCTGAAAAGCGGGTCAACCTAAACAACCGAGAGAGGAAAAGCAGGATGAAGCGAAAAATTATCACATGGCCACTTTTCGTTGTAATGACGGCCCTGGTCGAGGCTCTTTCCATTGCGCCGCAGGTGGACGCATGTACCCGCGCTGTGTACCTTGGCCCGGAAGGCACGATCATAACTGGCCGCTCAATGGATTGGGAGGAAAACACTGGAACGGACCTCTGGGCGTTTCCGGCTGGCATGAAACGCGATGGAGCGGCCGGCGCGACCTCGATCAAGTGGGTGTCAAAGTATGGCAGTGTGGTTTGTTCTTTCTATAATGCCAGCACCGTCGATGGCATGAACGAAAAGGGGCTTGTCGCAAACGTTCTTTATCTCGACGAATCTGAATACGACAAGCCGGATGGCATGCGACCGACAATCTCGATTGCCGCATGGGCGCAGTATGTTCTCGACAACTATGCTAACGTCGCTGAGACAGTAAAAGCCTTGCGCGAGGACCCGTTTGTGGTAATTGCGCCGACGCTTCCCAATGGTAGCCCTGCGAAGGGGCATCTAGCGATTTCCGATCCAACGGGTGACTCGGCCATCTTCGAATACATCGGCGGTAAGCTGTTCATTCATCACGCTAGAAACTATCAGGTGATGACCAACTCCCCGGTGTTTGACAAGCAATTGGCCCTAAACGAGTATTGGCGGGAGATCGGCGGTGAGACCTTTTTGCCGGGTACCAGCCGTGCATCGGACCGCTTCGCTCGAGCGTCGTTTTACATTAACGCTATCCCTAAGACCACCGACATGCTTCAGGCGGTGGCTGGTGTCTTTGGAGTGATTCGTAGTGTTTCAGTGCCGCTGGGTATTACCACACCGGGTCAGCCAAACATTGCCTCGACGTACTGGCGCGCGTTCTCGGACCACAAAAACAAGGTCTACTATTTTGATTCTGCGACCAGCCCTACAGTGTTTTGGGTACCGTTGGGGGAGTTGGACCTAAAGGAAGGCGCTCCAGTCAAGAAGCTCACATTGGTTGGTGGCAAAACTTATTCCGGGAGCGCGGCAAGCAAGTTCGCACCAGCGCAGCCATTCGTATTTTTGCAAGGAACGGTGAAATAAATTCTGATCAAGGAGAGGGAAAATGGAATACAAAAATGTAAATGGCCAGGCCTATTGCCGTTATGCCGCAACTCCGCCGATCATAAACTCCCCACTAGCGGATCAATATGGGATCGAAGTGTTTTCACCCGTGAGCGTAGAAGAGGGACGTTACGTCAAACTTAGAGTTGTTTTGCAGGATCGACCTGGCAGGATAACCTGTCATGCGCGGATTGACTACGCGAAAAGAGTCGAATCCGGGAACCATTACAGAGTTGGGTTTAGTCATCTCTCCCTGACTGATGATGAATTTCGGTTGCTTCTCCAGAGCTTTGTGGATGCGTCAGAGCGAGTCCTGGAGTTGACAGAGACAGTCAGGGATAAAGGAAAGGAAGCGCCACCAGTAACAGAAATGGAAGGTCTCGAGAAGATCACCAGGATAAAGGCAGTCACTCTTCCTGTAAGTCTTATTGAAGAGATTGATCTGAAAAGAGGAGATGAGTCTTTCTCTGACTTTGTGGTAAAAGCCCTTCGAGACTACACAAAGCGCTGAAATCTGTCCCGGCTATTTATTCCCAAAAAACTTTGTCTACTTTTTGGGTTTTCCGTCGGACAGTGAGATAATAGAAAAACGCTAATGAAAACGTGAGCTAATCAAAAAAAACCCCCTGCCATACATAAGGGTAGGGGGTTCTGTTCTGAATTACAAAGATAATATTATTATTATGCCTTTTCTGGTCTCTTGGCGACCGCAATGCGATAAATATCATAAACGTCATAAAGCTTGATATCGGTGAATCCGGACCCAGTAAGATTCTCGATGATTTCCTCTCTCGTCTCATATACGTCGCAAACCTCACCACGAGAACCGAACAGACCTACCAAGCCTCCCGGTTTTAAAAAGCTGTACATGCACGAATAAATCATTGGGCGCAGATGGGGTTTTACATGAGGAATCATAAACGAACTTATCACTTTATCGAATTGCGTGTCCGGATGATAGTCCTCAACGGAGGTAGCGAACAGACATGTATTGCAAATATTTTTCTTTTTGGTCTTTTCTTCTGCCAGTTCAATCATGTGTGGAGACAAGTCGATTCCTATTACTTCCCGAGCTTGAGGCGCGGCTACTACCGTAGCTGAACCGGTCCCGCATCCAACATCCAGCACGTGGTCACCTTTCTCGATCACGAGTTCGACCAGCTTACGCAACCCCTTTTTATATCCTGGGTCCATGGACCACTGCAAATCATAACTCTTACGGCGGTACTTGTAATAGAGCTGAATGGCCCTTTCCGAAGGCATAAGCTTACATACACTAGTGCCCTGAATGTATGCTGTTCTAAGTGCTCTAATTATTGGTCTCAATAGTTTTTGAAGCGGAGCGTTATCTTCGCTCACCATAGTTTCATTCATTTGTGTGGTTACCCCCTACAAACGTTCCATAAGGTTCAAATTTCCTTTTTAATACAAATAATATCTTTAGGCAAGAGAAAACCTCATTGAACTGTGCTTGGCCCTGTTTCATCGTCCTTTATAGTGTTAATCGTGTTGCGGGCACGCTCTATACCGTCAGTAACGATGAGTTTTGTCGCCTGGATACCTAAATCTATAAGACGTTTTACAATTGGCCCCTCATATAATTGAAAGGAACTCAAGACAAAGGCTTCCGCAGTCATTCCCTCTGGAGGTCTGCCTATACCTAATCTGATTCGTATGAAATCCCTGAATCTTATAGAGTCGGATATTGAGCGAACTCCCCTGTGACCACCATCTCCACCGCCCACTTTAATTCTCACTCTGCCAAAATTTATATCCAGTTCGTCATGAATGACTATTAGCGACCCATAATTGATGTTACGATTTGAAATAATTTTATTGACAGCTTTGCCACTCAAATTCATGAACGTTTGGGGCTTTATCAGAATCAATTTGCGGTTCGCATATTCGGTGGCGCAAGTGATGGCTTCATTCCTAATGGGAGACCATGCGGCTCCGAGATCGTCGGCCAAGGCGTCCAGCGTCATAAAACCGACATTGTGCCGATGTCTGGAATATTTTGGTCCAGGATTGCCAAGACCAATCACCGCGAACATTTTGCTATCACTCTCATCCAACAACTTCACATTTATGTCCTTTTCTGTTAGAGCATCGTCTAATCTCGATTACTCAATCGTGTCAAATCTAATCTCCCATGAATGAAGCCTTATTCCAAGAAAAAGCGCTCGAAGCCCTGGAACAAATACCAGCGAATTTCCTTGAACGCCTCCAAAATGTTGAAATCATAGTGGAGGATTTTGCCAATTCAGACATTTTGAAGTCCTTGAACATAGACTCAAAATGGCATTTACTGGGACTATATGTTGGGCATCCCTTGACCAAACGGAGTTTTTTCCAGACAACTCTTTTCCCTGATCGTATTTACCTCTTTCGCCTTCCCATACTGCGATCTCATGATGGCAAGATGGACATTGTGGAAGCTATTCGAGACGTGATAGTGCATGAAATTGGTCATCATTTCGGTTTTAGCGATGACGAACTGCTCGACATGAAGGGGTCAACCCTTTGATCGAAAGAATCAAAATAGAACTTGAGAGAAAAAAACGACGCCGGGAACTCATTGTATCTTTGATTTCGGCATTAGTAATTGTCGGGCTTTTTTTCGCTGGATCCGAGCTTTCCAGGTCCGGAGGGGAGGGGCCTTTTAGCGGTCATCTTCTCCTGTTTACCCTCCTGGGAATCGTCATTTTGTTGATGATTCTGATCATATTCTTCCTTATTCGAAACCTGTTTAAACTGGTTTTCGAGCGGAGGGGTAAAGTCCTGGGGGCGAGGATAAAGACCAGGCTGATATTGGCTTTCGTGGCGCTAACGCTTGTGCCAACCGTGGTGCTATTTATCGCAAGCGCGAGTGTGCTGCACACAACAATAGATAGTTGGTTCGGGGCCCAAATAGAAGAGGCGCTTACCTCAGCGGTTGTAATTGGACAGGCCTATCACCAGAAAGCCGCGGAAAACGCTATGAAAGGCGCAAGCAGGTTGGCTGAAGAATTGGCGCAGATGCCTGTTGCGGGGGTCGGTAAGGTTGAGGAGACGCGAGACCTTTTATCGTCCGAAGCTCCTCCTTTAGGTTTGAGCATAGCTTCCGTTTATTATGCAGGTCACAGCAAACCAATAGAAATAGTGTCCCCAAACCTTGGCGATGTAACCATCCCCGCCGTTATGGAAAGCTTCCTGAAAATAGGGTATCAGGGATCCGTAGCTTCTAGCGTAATCAAACTGGATTCAGGCGAGGACCTAGTGAGGGGCATAGCCCCCATAATCAACGGAAAAAACAGGAAGACAAAAGGGGTAGTCGTAGCTGGTTATCTTATTCCCAAGGCGCTGTCGAGTAAGCTTTTCGGTATAACCAAAGCATTTGACGACTATCAGGAGGCCAAACGCGTTAAGGGTCCGGTCAAGACCACATACACTCTCATCCTTTTGATAGTAGCGCTTCTCGTCATTTTTGTCGGATTCTGGTTCGGCATGAGTATGGCCAGAGAAATCACAGATCCTATTCAGAGCCTTGCGCGAGGGACTCAACAAATTGCTACCGGCAATCTGGACGTCTTTGTGGAACCTGTAGGCGATGATGAACTAAGCGCACTGGTTCGTTCGTTCAATAAGATGGCCTCGGATCTCAGACATGGCCGGGATGAGCTTTTAAAGGTCAATGCCGACCTCGAGAATCGCCGTAAATATATCCAAACCGTATTAACTAACATTGCGGCAGGCGTGATAGCGATCGACGCCGATCAAAAAGTAACAGCTTTCAACGCGCCATGTCTAAGACTTCTCGGGCTAAAATCAGAATTGAAAATTGGCTGGCCTCTTTTTGAACAGCTCGACGAGAATGTCGCCTTGCGACTTCATGAAACCTTAAATGAACTGCGGGGATCGGATTCAGGGGCCATAGAGAAGCAGCTCAAGATATCATTTTCAGACAAGTCCATGACTCTATTATGTTTTGCCAACATTCTAAAAGATGAAGCAGGCGACGAGTTAGGGGTGGCCTTAGTATTTGAAGACCTGACTTTTCTCGTCAAGGTTCAGCGTATGGCCGCATGGAGAGAGGTTGCACGACGAATTGCTCATGAAATAAAGAACCCCCTTACACCAATACAGCTTAATGCGCAGCGTTTAAGAAGAAAATATCTTCCATCGCTGGGAGATGATGGGCGAGTACTTGATCAATGCACCAAGTCAATAATTGATCAGGTTGAACAGTTGAAAAATATGGTCAATGAATTTTCGAGATTTGCAAGAATGCCTGCAGCGAACCCGACCCCAAACAAATTAAACGATATACTGAGAGAACTGGTCGCACTGTATCGGGCAGCGAATGAGAGAATGGAAATCAAATTCATCACCGACGAATCGGTCCCGATATTTAATATTGATAAAGAACAATTAACACGAGGGGTTATGAACCTTATTGATAACGCCATAGCCGCTGCGGGCGCAGAAGGCAAGGTGGAGATTTACTCAAAGTATGATCCAGTGTTGAGGATCGCCTTTATCAGCGTTTGTGACAATGGTCCGGGGATCAGCCCTCAAGACCGAGAACGTATTTTTGATCCGTACTTTACCAGAAAACAGGGTGGAACTGGCCTAGGTTTAACCATCGTCAGCGCAATTGTCGCAGACCATAACGGTTTTATTCGTGTCAAGGAAAACAATAATGGCGGAGCCTGCTTTATAATAGAATTGCCAGTGCGCCAGAAATGACCTTTAGCAGGTTCCAAAGAATTTCAGCGCTAATGCTCAGCGAGACGCGAACGAAATGATCCGTTTAATCCGGCGCAATCACCTTTGTCGCAAGGTTCAGCGATTCCAGGACCTCGTACATATTTGTTACCCGGCCTACCATCAGCCGGTCGGTTAGACCAAAAGTGTCCAGGCAGGTCCCGCACGAGAGTATTTCAACACCTCTCTCAGCCAATAAACTGATTGCTTCAACCGCCTCATGATCAATTGAGGTGAGTTTTACGCCTGAATTTATGAACAACATTCTCCACGGGTACGGTTTTACATCTATCATGGTCCTGAGGAATCCACGCATAAGCTTGGCTCCGAGATCATCATCTCCTCTTCCCATAATATTGCTGCCAACATATATGACCGTTTTGGGATCAAAAACCTGTTCAACCGTGATAGGGCAGGGGATTAACGGTTCCTCAATTTGAGCCTGTTGTGTCTTTGGATCATTTATGCGGATCTCAATTTTCCATTCAGAACCCTTGTCTTGCGTCACATTCACAAAAGCTCCCTGATTACGCGCGAAACGAGCAACGTTTTCCTTGGAAACATCGTTGTCTACAATCACCAGGAAATGTACCAATTTGCCATTATCAAAGATCCTTTTGGTTTGAATTACAGGTTCGGGGCATCTAAGGCCCCTTACATCCAAGGTAAAGACAGATTCCTGTGACACTCTTTTTGCTCCTGAATTCTAAAAATTATGATTCAAATTTGTTCCATGTTAAAATAAAGGTGTATAGACTTAGAACTCCCAGCGTTGCAATTGCGTCCTCGAGGAAGGCTAAATGTGAGACTCCAGAACGTCATGGCAGCGCGCAGGTGTTGGGAACATTTTCGTTCATACGTGAATTATGTATTCAAAATGCTGATAAAAGCAATAGTTATAATCTATCCTTGGGCAGTTAAAACATGAAAAACGATAAGTTGAAAATGGCGATAATTGGCGTTGGGAACATGGGAGCTGCTATTGTTAGGGGGTTGATTCTTTCTTCTGTAATGGAGCCTGACAATGTCATAATATTCGATCCCGACAAAGACAAGATGGCCCGGTTAAATTCTGAATTCGGGGTAGCTGTTTCTGATTCACTAAACTCAGTGGTCGGACATGACATCGGAGTGATCCTTGTCGCAGTGAAACCACAAATAATTTTTGGTGTTCTGGATTCTCTCTCCAGCTTGCTTCGACAGGACTCTTTAGTGATTTCTATTGCTGCCGGCATATCGACCTCTCAGTTGATTACAAGGCTGGGTAATGACAAACGGGTCATAAGGGCCATGCCGAATGCGGCGGCTATGGTTGGGCAAAGCGCCACGGCGCTATGCAAGGGAGGTGCGGCTAACGACGAAGATCTGGAAACAGCAAAAGAATTATTCAACGCTGTTGGCTCAACTGTTTGTGTTGACGAGAAGGCGCTTAACGCAGTAACGGCATTATCCGGGGGCGGACCGGGTTATCTGTTCGCAGTTATGGAAGCTATGTCGGACGCCGGGGTTCTCTTGGGACTTCCCCGTGATGTTGCTCGAAAACTCACTGTCCAGACTTTTTCCGGCGCTGCGGCAATGGCGGCTCAGGGCAAAAGTTTTAGTGATTTGAAGGACATGATCACTTCCCCTGGAGGCACTACAATCAGCGGCTTAAAAATAATGGAAAAAGCTGGGACGCGGGGTGTATTTATGGAAACAATCGCTGCAGCCGCTTGCAGGGCTGATGATCTATCGAGACAATGACGGTGCTCTTGAGACCAAATTTTTTGAGCTTGAACAATTTTTCGAGGATTTGAGATGCTGACCAAACATGTGACGCTTGAAGAAGCCCTCCTTTTGCTGGACCTGGAAGATGTTTCGAAACTACAGGAAGCCGAAGAAAAGGGTTTGATACAACCTGTAAACCGTAACAGCAAAAAAGAATCGTTTCTAATACAGGACCTGGTTACGCTGAAACTGGCTCTCGCCATTCTGGATATGGGACTGGCCCCGGATAGGGCGATTCGATATGCGGAGGCAATTCTTGGGGTCCATTCGTCTCAGACCTTCAAGAAGACGATCGCTTGGGTGGATAGCGATACGCACGAACTGTTCGGTATGTTCGCTGACAAACAGTTGTCCAGGATATTTATACGGTCGTTAGATGATAACCGTGAGATAGAAGTGGGCGCTGAGAAGCCTGTGCTTTTCCCGATATCCAAATGTGAGCTGAATGTTTCGAGAACAATAAGACCTGTGATTGCCCGAACACACCACATGGTAAATTCAAAGAAAAGACAGTCAACGTAGGCGAATGGCAAAAATATCCCGCACATATGACACAATAGGAATAGGCCATCTCCTGCGCGTCAATTAAACCGTCTAATCATCATGTTCCGTCGGCGATCCGAGAAATGAATCTCTGGGTAGCGTGGTTTTTGTTACTGGCTCTTGGCGCATGACTTGACGTCGATCGCGGAAAGTACGGAATTGAGGTCCTTTTGCACAGCGGCCCTTTTGAGCTTATATTTACGGATCTGTAACATGTTGCCGGCCTGTATAGCAGACCCCAGCATGGTGTCTACCGTTTTCAGGTCCGTTTCAAGGGTTTGGGCCATTGTGATCAATTCAGAGCAATTTTTTACCAGTAATTCCTGGGAGTGAGACTCTTCAACTCCAACAATCGTCATCAATCCCACCAACACTACGGTAACTGAATAAACCAGGTGTTTTTTCATGTAAATTCTCCACTAGAGCCAAACGGATCACAAAGATCTGTGAGGAATTCCTGCTTGGGCAGCAATTTGCTTCCAATGCTTCATATATCATATTCTATTAATGAAACAAGTTTTAATTTAGATAGTTACAATATTTATCTATAGTAATTTATTATAGTATGGCCGAATTTAAATGCTATTGACGTAAAGGAGCGGCATTAAAGTTGTGTTCCGCGACAGAGGAAACATATTTCGCGTGTTGTTTCGACACGATGCAGAGTGATACTTTTTTGATATTATTGGATTGTGATCGATTGACAGGGCGGTTGTCTTACTCTATTTTAACAATATGGATGATTCCTACGAGCGCAGAGTCGCAATGAAGGGGGTTGGCTTTCGGGTTTTTCTGAGATCCTTCTTGATCGAGATCATGTGGAACTATCCGCGCATGCAAAACATAGGTTTTACGTTTTGCTTGCTTCCAGCCTTGGATAGGCTCATGTCTGAAGAGGCGATCAAAAGGGAAGCGGTGAACCGACAACTCGAATCGGGTAATACCAACCCAGCGCTGGCGCCTATGTGTATTGGCGCCGTCACCAGAGTTGAAGAATGGGAACTTTCTGAAAAAACTCCACTCATAAAAAAGAGGCTGATGTCAACACTTGCCGCTCAGGGTGACAGAATATTCTGGGGGGTTTTAAGACCTGCTTCCTCCTTGCTGGGTGTGTCGATAGCCATGACATCACTTTCTTATTTTTGGGCCCCTTTTGTGGCATTGTTAATTTACAACGTTCCGAATCTGGTTATAAGATATATGGGGTTTGATGCGGGTTGGCATGATGGTGTCCATGTGGTTAGAAGATTCAAATCCCGTTGGGTCGAAGATTCCGTAACCTTTCTCAGATGGCTGGTTTTTCTGTGTTCCGGTTCGCTTACCGCTGTGGCCCTAATTCTCGCGGCGGAGCATGCCAAAGCAAATGACGTAGAAAATTTTGTTGGACTTGGTTTGTTTGTTCTAGTGGTTTTTTTTACCTGTTTTCTTATTCTAAAAAAGAGTTTTTCTCAGACAAGGATTATTTATCCACTACTGATCGTAATGCTGGTAGGTTTTTCCCTCTTGCAAAGATGGACATGAGGTAAATGGTATTAGAATCCGAACTCCTTGAAAGGACCGTGACGATTGGTAACCAGCTCGGCCTTCATGCACGGGTAGCCACCGCTATGGTCCAGACAATGAAACGACATACCTGTCAGGTGACGGTTGCAAAAGATGGCATGGAGGTTGACGCTCGAAGCGTCCTCGGATTACTGCTATTAGCCGCTACTCCGGGAGCTGAACTGACCATACGCGCTCATGGACCTGGCTCTCTAGAGGCTGTCGAACAAATAAGCAAATTATTGGAGAACAATGGTTCAGACCATGTTGGATAAAAACACCGAAACTCATGAGCATGGATCCAAGGAAGTTCCTCAAAACACCATGCTCAAGGGCATCGGAGTTTCAGTGGGAATTGGCATTGGCCAAGTCGTGCTCATGGAACGCCTTGTTACTGAGATTTGCCCGTGCCGCATTTTGACGCCTGAGGAAATCCCAGGCGAGATCGCCAGATTTGAGGAGGCTGTAGAAAGCGCTGAAAAGAGACTTAAAACCATAAAGAGCCATATTGATAGTGATCATCCTCTCGAGGACCATTCTTATATACTTGACACGCACATCTTGTTGCTTCGCGACAAAATGCTTTATGAGGGAACAAAACGCGCTATAGAACAGGGACGGCAAAACGCAGAATGGGCCTTGTCGGAAGTAATGTCCAAGATAACGGCTGCGTTTGATTCAATTGACGATGAATACTTGCGAGAGAGGGCTTTAGATGTCCATTTCGTGGGCGAACGGGTGTTAAGAATTCTTTTGGGTGTGTCTTCAGAAAAGAAAATATATCAGATTCCCGCCAGCTCAATTTTGGTGTCTCACGATCTTTCTCCCGCCGACGCAGCGCAGCTAAAAAGGGAGTCAGTTCTTGCCATCGCTACTGACATGGGTGGCAGGACTTCACACTCGGCGATCATGTCGCGATCACTCAAGATCCCGGCGGTGACTGGTTTAGAGAAGATTTGCAAGCTGGTTAAGACTGGGGACACGATCATTGTTGATGGAAGTACTGGTCTCGTAATCCTCAATCCTGACGCCGAAATGATTTTTCGGTATCGCCAACGCCAGGAACTACTTAGGAATTATCATCAGTCCCTTTTAGCTTTCGGACGTCTGCCGGCGGTAACACGCGATGGTGGCCGGGAGATCCGTATATTGGCGAACATAGAGTTGGTCGATGAGGTAGATATAGCTATTGCTCACGGCTGTGAGGGTATAGGCCTTTTCAGGACAGAATATCTGTTCCTTGGAAGAGAAGACCTTCCTTCTGAAGAAGAACAATTTGAGGCCTACAGAGCCGTATTGGCGCTTAACAAACCTTATCCTGTAACGATCAGGACCTTGGACATCGGTGGGGACAAGATCGCCAGTAGTCTGAACTTGCCACAGGAAACGAACCCGGCAATGGGGCTAAGGGCCATCAGACTTTGTTTAAACCTAAAGGATCTGTTCAAGACACAACTGAAAGCAATCTTGCGGGCTGCCCATTACGGCAACTGCCGACTACTTGTACCGATGGTTTCATCTATTACTGAGGTCCATGACACAAAAAAACTATTACAGGAAGTTAGATCAGAACTCGCATCCGAAGGGATCCCTTTCGGAGAAGACGTAAAATTTGGAATCTTGGTTGAGGTCCCGGCAGCTGTTGCAATTGCAGATCTCCTGGCTCGTGAAGTAGATTTCTTCAGCATCGGCACCAACGATTTGATTCAGTACTCGCTCGCGATTGACCGTCTTAATGAACATGTGAATTACTTGTATGACACGTTGCATCCGGCAGTCTTGAGGTTAATCAGACAGGTTGTCAATGCTGGTCAGGCTTATGGCGTAAGTGTCGCGATGTGCGGAGAAATGGCCGGTGATCCCGTAAATGTTCCAATTCTGATAGGACTTGGGATAGATGAACTTTCCATGAATGCTTTATCGATCCCACTTGTAAAGAAATTAATCCGATCAATCTCTTACGACGACTGCCTGGAATTGACTCATCAAGCTTTCCAGATGCAGGCTGCTCAAGAGATTCATGATTTTCTTGAGAAATGGATATTTGAGAGATTCCCCGGGGACTACTTTTTAAGTCAGCAGTGATCATGAAAAATCCCCAGGGCGAAAGCATAAAGGTCATTTGCAAAAACAGGAAAGCTCATTTCAATTTTGAGATTGAGGATACTTTCGAATGTGGGATCGTTTTACTTGGATCGGAGGTAAAATCCCTCAGAAATGGTAGGGCGAACCTGTCGGATTCTTACGGAAAAGTCCGTAACAGTGAGATCTTTCTCGTAGATGCGCACATATCACCTTATTCACAGGCTAATCGCGAGAACCACGATCCTTTGAGGGAAAGAAAGTTACTCTTACACAAGAGGGAGATAAAACGCCTTGCCGGTAAAGTCGCAGAGCGGGGTTTTTCTTTAATACCTTTGAAAATGTACTTCAAGAATGGTAAAGTAAAACTCGAAATGGCCCTGGCTCGTGGTAAGAAGACATACGACAAGCGTGAATCCATAAAGAAAAAGGAACAGAGACGCGAGTTGGAACGATTGGTGAAATTCAGTCATCAGGGCCGCTAATCTATCTGGACAGGTTTGAATGGAAATGCTTAGACCCGTGATGCGATGTGAGTAAGGGAACAAAGTTGAGTTACACTTGTCTTTAGAAATGGAATTGAAATAATACGAAAGGGGGCGCACTGGTTTCGACGGGGACAGTTGAGATCGAGGTTGCATGTCGAGCCCTCCGGCGACTCGGTAATCCGCTGGAAATAAATATACTCGCCGATAATTACGAGTACGCTCTAGCCGCGTAGGCTAGCGTCTGCCCTCTCTTTTCCTGTGAGAGGGGAGCAGGCGAGGGAAAGCAGGATAGCTGATTTCTCGGACCCGTTGGGGATGAGGCGAAAAATTTAGCGGGTTGGTCTGATGAGTACCGTGTTCGAGGGGGACGAGTCAGGCGAGACAACAAAACTCGAAACAAACATGTAGACGCCTCAGGTCGAAGGTTTTCGGACGCGGGTTCAATTCCCGCCGCCTCCACCAGTAACCTATTGAAATGATTGAGAGTGATACCCTGAAAAGTCGTAATAAGTAAACTGCTCAAAAAGGGAAAGTTGGGAAACTCGTATCTACGGGTGCATGACACTACCATCTATATAATAATTACAAGTGGTTAAGTTTTACGATTTCATCGGGGGAGCTAATGGCCGAAATGTTGTCCATTAACAGGCTACATCTGTGTCAATTAGGATTGACCGGTGAAACATTGCGATCATAATAAACTTAGGGCGGGTAAATCCTGTGACGAGTCGAGGGAGTTTCCTTTCATAGGTTGGTCAAGCTCGGGGAAATAGGTGTGGTAAGGGCCGACCTTACTATTTTTTAGGAAAGTGGTCGTGTTACTGGAAAAGAATTTTTAGACCATTTAGGTCTCATAGACCTTTTACGGTCTCAACGGTTCGTTTTGCGTGTACGGTGGCATAGAATCGCAGTAGGATTTTAGCCTCTTTTTTTGGATATCATCGACCTATTCTAATGGTTGCGTAACCGACTGACGAGCCATATCTTTTCTATGAGAGATATGTATCTTGGAGGCGAGGTAATCGAACCCCGCAATTGGTTCTGAAAGGAGATCTGCCATGAAAAGGAAATTGTTTCTTTTGATAGCTTTTTTGTCAGCCTTTATTTTTGTTTTGCCAGCGGTTCACGCTATGGGCTTCGGAGGCGGCTATGGTGGAGGGGGCGGTCGCGGTGGAGGAGGAGGATATGGTGGCGGAGGTGGATCTTACACGGGCGGAGGTTACGGGGGATATAGTGGTTACGGTGGCTATGGAGGAGCCTATTCTGGCGCAGGAAATACAGGCGGATCAGGTTATGGCGGTGGCTACGGAGGTTCTTACGGCGGAGTTGGCAACTCAGGTGGATTCGGCGGTTTTTCTGGCCCTTCGTCGCGCGGTTCCCGGTGATCATGAAACATCAATGAAAGAAAGCTTCCATTTTTGGGAACTGGGCTCTACGTAGGACGGTGCGAAATCTGGCATGAAACACAAGAGTGATTTGGAAAGATCACCAGTGTCGGGGACCCTACATGGGCCAATTGGGCAGCGATGGGGCTTCCCCTTTGGTTTCATATGAAATAAGGACACACCCAGTTAACCATCTAGATGACGTATGGACCTGGATCATAACTTGAGCTGTTTTGTAATGCTTGGTTGATTCAGCGAAATTCCACAGGAGTAAAAAAGATGAAAGATGTTAAAGTTATTCAAAAAGAGGGTGTGAAATGGGAGCCTCATCCCCAGTTGCCCAACGTCGAGGTATCTTATTTGGTATCCCACCGGGACGAAAACATGGACATCACCTGTATGTTAGTCCATATTCCCCCTGGTGTCGATGCTCCGAAGCATACCCATGAGTGCGACGATATCGTTTATGTCCTCAAAGGAAAGGCCAAAATCTGGGTCGAAGGGATTGGAGAGGTATCTGCCGTCCCTGGTACTTTCGTGAGAATCCCCAAGGGGGTGTTACATCAACCTCACGATGTAGAGGAAGACCTGATTGTCTACGATGTGTTCTACCCTTTCCTGGCATGATCCAGATGTTAAGTCTGATGCTGATGGATGCAATATGCTGCCCATATAAATATAACAAAAATGTCTTGGATTTGTGCTAAGGATTCCCAAGAGGCACAAATTGTTTTGAAAGATTAGCAGCGTTTTGTAGATAGAGCCGCCTTGACATATTAACAACGTGATCGCCTGTGAATATATCAAGTGCGGCTTTTAAGGTTTTGGATAGCACCGTTTTAGAGTTGATTGATTTAGTTGAATAGCTTTTCTGGGACAAAATCTGTCGATCTGGTTTCCTTCATACTAATGGCGCCTGTAGGACAGGTGACCTGACACAGTCCACATCCCATGCATTTCTCGGTATTGACCGTGGCGGTCCCATCTTCCGCTGCCACTATTGCTCCAAAGTAACATCGGTCAAGACATGTGCCGCAGGCCGAGCATAGATCCTGGGCAACGCATGCGGCAAACCTGCTTGGTTCTATTACGCTGATGTTGTGCTTTATGAGTATAGGCATTGTCTGACAGCAACATGGGCAGCAGTTACAGATAAACTGGTCAACGTTCTGTTTGTTCATTACAACGTGGATCAAACCGTCTTCTTCCGCTTTGCGAACAACCTCAAGCGCCTCTTCTTTTGTGAGTCGCCGCCCGGTTCCGCGGGCTAGATTGTATTCTGCGCCACGGTTTATCTGGAGACAGGCCTCCAAAGTACGGTCACATTTGCGGGCAGTTAAACGGCAGGTACATTTTGTTACAGATATGACGTTAGCTTTTTCGATGATTTCTCTGACGTCTTCAAAGGCCAGAACATGCGTCTTGGCCTCAATAGTTACCCCGACCGGAATAACCCTGGTAAATGGGCGTGGGAATATTTTGTTGAAATTCTTTGCAATCTCCGGCCATTCATATTCCATGAACTCCTGCCACACATCAAGGAACTCTCTTGGAGCCTCCGGCCACAAGATGGACGCGTCATGGAATTGGACCAGGTCCCTGCACATCTTGTATTTGGGCGGATCAGACTTTGAAGAGGGAAATACTACGCCTTTTATAAAGAGACTGTGTAATATTGAGGACACTTCAGGTTCCGTTAAATTTAGTGTTTTTGCCAGATCAGGAGGTGTCCCAGGTAATGCCAGAAGCAGTTGAGCTTCCTGCGGATCAGCTATAAACTGGAATAGCCCGGCAATTCTTTCAGATTGCCCCAAACCTATTCGAGTCGCTAGTTCAGTATATATATGTTCCATCAATGTCCTCCTTGTTCAGAATTTACAATAACCTGCCAAGTTGCCCTAAGTTCGATCTAATCCAGGACTTCACCATTGGGTTCGTATCCGTCAGCAATTCTTATAACGGATTCGGATTGCGGCCCATACAGCCGGTTTGCCCTTTCCAAAATTTTGTTCGGGCATAGTTTAACATAAAAAAGGTGATTTAGCTCAAAAGAGTCGGGATTCTGAAATATGGCTTTGGAAACCTCCTTTGCCTGGTTCCACGATTTCTGATCCCTATTTAGAAACTTTTTTACGTAAATGTTGAATAGTCTCCCGATACATAGGGCTGAAAAGACATTTGCGTGATCACCCTTGAAAACGTAAAATCGACCTCCGTCGGAATCGAAAGCATAGCTTACCGATAGACCGCTATTTGCAATGGTGCTATCCACCACCTCCTTATTAAAGCCTCCAGTTGATATTCCAGCTATACTGACACTCGATCCCCTGTTCAGGCCATCCTCCAAGGACTGTCTGGCCAGCGCCACCTTAGCTATTAATCGGCTGAGTGGGCCAGGGTATTCAGAACAATTCAACCTGGATGTGAGATGTTTTAGGTATGTGTCAAAATATTCCTGATGGGTTGTCGCTGAAGAAAGTGTAGGAATTATTAGCAGGATGAGAACTATTATTACTCGCATAAATCTCCAATCTAGTTTTAATAATGCCTCGCATGAAAGATATTTTCCTTTCCGAGGTTAAAGTATTTCCTGAGTTTGTGCTCCTATCTTTAGAACACTCTCAAGAAGGGAACTCTTTTAACCGCGATGAATCCTCATGTCAAGGTTTGAGGATTTAAGCCGCTGTCTTGTTCCCAGGACTTTTGGGTGATATGGTAGAAGAGGTGATTAGGTAACTAATTGAATTTACAACATCCGTTTAAGTTTTTCGGGTTTGCGCATGAGGCTTCTCGGCCAGACCTTGAGTATGGGGTTGAGTTGGTAAATTCGCATCCCCGTACAAAGTTGAGGAAACTACAGAAAATGTTTCATAGAGTGAGCTTGCAAACGCGAATTCTTTTGATTCTTGGGGCATTGATGCTGATAACAATCGCCGGAGCGATCCTCTCCATTTCGCACACCTATATTGTTGATGGGTATATGAACAGGTTTCTGGCGACAGATCTTCAGGCAATTCAAGCCTCCCAGGAATTGGAAAACGCTCTCGTCATGCAAAAGGGCTACGTTACGTACTATTTTCAGGACAGGGACCCAATTTGGCTCGAAGAGCTTGAAAAACATGACGCTTCTTTTGAAAAGTGGCTGAAATTGGCCGGACAATTGTCCGAAACCCAGAAGGAACGTGAGATACTCAACGAAATCGACTCCCACTATGTTCGATATGGTTCTTTGCGAGATTCGGTCGTGAATCTTTACAAACAGGGCAAAGTCGATCAAGGATTTGATCTTCACAAAACCGCTCGCAATCAGTTTTTTGAAATAATCGATCTATGTAAAAAGTTCGATGCTGTCTATGTGGACAGGATCACTGAAGCCCAGGAAAAGATAAGGGATAGGGCGGTGCTAATTAACTCTATGGCCATAGGAGGGTTGGTCCTAGTTTTGTTTCTGGGATTTATTCTTGCTTACATATTGCTCAGCCAGATTCTCGGCCCGATTAGACGCCTCGCTGTGGACGCTGACGAAAAGAAGACCTCCGGTGTTGAAAATGACGAAGTTAAGGCCTTAAGCCGCCGCTTTGAAAATCTAATTCAGGATGTTGACCAGACTCGATCAAAACTGGAGTTGAGTCAGGAACATCTGCAACAAGCGGAAAAGTTGGCCCTTGTGGGAAAACTGGCGGCCGGAGTTGCCCATAGTGTCAGGAACCCACTAACATCTGTTAAAATGAGGCTGTTTTCCATGGAACGCACATTGGCCCTTTCTACCAGCCAAAAGGAAGATTTTGAAGTAATATCAGAGGAGATTAGGCATATTGACACAATTGTTGGGAATTTTCTGGAATTCTCAAGACCGCCAAAGTTAAAAATGCAGAAAATCAGTCCGTCTGATTCGGTGGATATGGCGTTGCAACTGCTCAAACATAGACTAGAGTCCTACGATGTAAAGGTAGATCTGATTCGCGAAAAACGACTACCGGAAATCCAGGCTGATCCTGATCAGTTCAAAGAAGCACTCGTCAATCTAATGGTCAATGCCTGCGACGCAATGGTCAATGGAGGACATGTTGTCATCCGGGAGACCCTGCAAATTCTGGAGCAGGAAGGCCCTGTCATGATTATCGAGATGAGCGATAACGGGCCGGGTGTCGCGCAATCAATACAGGAAAAACTGTTTCAGCCTTTTTTCAGTACAAAAGAAGAAGGGACAGGGTTGGGGTTGAGTATTGCTCAACGAATTGTTGAAGAACATGGTGGCTGGCTTGAACTGGAATCAATTGAAGGCAAAGGGGCTACTTTCCGAATCAAGATTCCTTTATCTGGAGACGTGTCGTGGGCAAAATACTCATAGTCGATGATGACGCACAGTTACGCTTGAGTTTTGAGAAGATACTGTCGGCGGAAGGGCACAAGGTGCAGATGTCTGCGACTGGCGAGGGTGGTCTGGAAATCGTCGGGATAGATCCTCCTGATGTCGTGGTAATGGATGTCCGGTTACCGGGTATGGACGGTCTTGAAACGTTCACGGCCATGCACGAGATGGATTCCAAGTTGCCCGTCATAATCATGACGGCCTATGGCACGACTGACACAGCGATTGAAGCTACCAAACTAGGGGCCTTTGATTATTTGCTCAAGCCCTTCGACATACCCGAGATGCTGTCGAATATTGACAAAGCCCTTGAAGCCTCGAGGTTTATGCGTTCGAGAGTGGAAATCGATCCAGCTTCTGATGGAGATTCCGCAGAAGTAATCTTCGGACGCAGCAAGTCAATGCAGGAGGTTTACAAGCAAATAGGCCGGGCAGCGTCTACAGCAGCCACAATCCTGATCCGAGGCGAATCCGGCACAGGAAAAGAACTCGTGGCCCGGGCGCTTTATCAACACAGTGATCGCTCCAACAAGCCTTTTCTCGTCATAAACTGTGTAGCCATCCCTGAAACGCTCTTAGAGAGTGAATTATTCGGTTATGAAAAGGGAGCTTTCACCGGGGCGGCAAACAGAAGGATCGGCAAAATTGAACAGGCTGACGGAGGGACGGTATTCCTCGATGAAATAGGGGATATGCCGTTTAGTATACAGGCAAAGATTCTGAGACTCCTCCAGGAAAAGAGTATAGAGCGCTTGGGAGGCCGTTCTCCGATTCCCGTTGATGTTAGGGTTATAGCGGCCACTAACCGGGACCTTGAATCCGCTTTGACAGAAGGCCGTTTCCGTGACGATCTGTATTACAGACTCAAGGTTGTTACCTTGTTTCTCCCACCCTTACGTGATAGAACAGGTGATACTGCAATACTTGCTGACGCTTTCCTGAAAAGGTTTTCTCTTGAAATGGGGGTTAATTGTCCTGGAATTTCAGAGGAGGCCAAGGCCGCCCTGGAAGCCTATTCATGGCCCGGTAATGTGAGAGAACTGGCCAACACGATTCAAAAAGCACTGATATTTAGTCGAGGGGCCCCTATAAGTTCTGAGGAAATATCCCAAGCGATAATGATAGAAACGGGTACTGGGGAAACATCGGAACAACTTCAGCCGGATTCTATTCAGGAATGGGTAAGGGGTGGACTCAATCGAGGAGGGAACACTGTTTTTAACTCCATGGTTGATGAATTCTCACGGATACTTTTGACAGAAGCCTTATCCTTAACCTCCGGGAACCGGTCTCATGCAGCCAAATTGCTGGGACTTTCAAGACCAACCTTACTTGCCAAAATAGAAAAGTACGGTATCAAAATTGAAACGACTGTAAAACGAGGATGAAAACTCATGGACGGTTCTGATAATGTGTTTGTGTATTATCCAGCAGTGGTGTTCCCGAGATGGATTTGTTGAAAACCGGTTGAAAATTTAAGTACAGTAGCTAAATGCAGCAATCAATAGCTGAAAACTTAACCTCCAGAGGTCTTAAAGACCCGTTTCTGGAATATTCAGACCCAGTTCGCTCAGCGCTATGGGAGATGGGAGTCCTTCGCGACTTTGCTAAAGGGGATTGTATAGTTTCAGCGGGGGATTTAGGCGACAATGTCCGTTTCTTGGTTTCCGGCAAAGCCCAGATTCTTGTCCACGAGCAAGGTGGTCCTGATATACCTGTCGACAGGCTTTCCACCGGTGACATTGTAGGTGAAATCAGCTTTCTAACTGGTATCCCAACCCCCACCAACTCAGAAGTGATCGCGGAAGAAAACTCCACCATCCTTGAAATCCCCGCTACCAGCTTTGAAAGTGTTTTAAAATCCAATCCTGATTTCATGATCTCAGTGTTGAAGAACCTTGCCCGTAAAGTCATCAGGCTTGACCAGAATGTCTACAAAAACGCCCGTAAAAAGAGGGCTCTTCAAAATATTATCAGTCGTGAAGACCATCTCTTTCCCGACTATTTTGTAGGAGAAACAGTCAGGAAACGCGTGGGGCGTCAGCTAGAGGAGTTGGCTGGATCTGTTTGGCCGGTCCTGATTACCGGTGAAACCGGAGTGGGAAAGGAATTTCTTGCTCATGCCCTGTACAAGCGATCCCCGCACCACCAAAGAGTTTTCCTCTTTCTGGATTTATTGCGGCCTATGACTGCCGAGGATAAAGCCCTTAACTATTGCGAACTTCCTGAAGATGCGGCAGATCCAACTGAACAACAAATGAGGCTTTTCTTCGGTTCAGAAACGCGAGGCAAAGGACAAACCAGAATTGAAACACCGGGATATCTGGAACTTACAGAAGAAGGAACCCTGCTTGTTCGTGGAATGGAACATCTGACGCTGCTCATGCAGAACAGGCTATTGTTCACGCTCAAAAATGGAAAATTTAAGAAAGTTGGCGCAGTTGGTTATCAAAACTGCGACACTCGTATAATTGGAACGACGAATCTGGACGCTTCGGAAATTTCGGCCGACAAACATCCATTGCTTCATTGGATGCTCGAACATTCTATACATGTGCCGCCTTTACGCCAACGAAGGAAAGAAATCCCGACACTTGTCCAGCATTATGTCAGCAAATATGGCCAGGAACTTCACAAAGAAATCACCAAGCTACCGAAGGAGACCATTAAGACCCTGGTAGGCTATTCCTGGCCTGGTAACGACAGAGAGCTTGCGACTACTCTTAAAAGAGCGGTACTACTTTCCGCCGATGGGATTCTGAGACCCCAAGATATATATTTTGACCTCAGACGTATTGAAGCTGATGGCAAGATAAATTTATTAAGTTCACCTACAATATTGCGAGCCGTAAGAAGTCCTCTATTTCCGGCTATATTTCAGAGCGCCGCAGCCCCATTCTTTTTTATACTTCTCGTACTGTTATTCCTTGGCCCCGTGAATCCGTCATCTAATGTAGGAGCGTTATTCAGTTGGGCCATCGGCTGGCCTACCATGATATTTGGGGCTTTTATCTGGGCCAGATTCTGGTGTTCGTTGTGTCCCATGGGGGCCATAGGTCATCTGGCTAAGAAATTGATCTCTTTCGACATTCCTTTTCCTGCTTTTCTTAAACAAAAAAGTGACCTGATCATCGCGACGTCAGCGATGTTCATCATTTGGCTGGAAATTGCTACCGATATTCGATCTTCCCCTTTCAATACAGGCATTTTGTTAATTAGCATTACGCTTTTCTCAGTATTTTTTTCTATTGTTTTTGAACGGCAATCATGGTGCAGATACCTGTGTCCTCTGGGGGGAATGATGGGAGTCCTGGCCAAGGTTTCACCATTTGAACTCAGAGCTGATCGAAACGTATGTGCGAGCCAGTGTTCCTCCAACGAGTGTTTCGTCGGAACTCAGAACCATGAAGGGTGCCCTTTCGGACAAATGGCCCCTTCCTTGAGAAGCAACCGTTTTTGCAAACTCTGTGGAAATTGCGTCAAGAATTGCCCACATGGAGCCATGAACCTTAATCTTCGAATACCAGGTCGAGAAATCTGGGAAATGCGTCAGGTAGGCGCCGTTACCTCATTTCTAGTCATAAGCATGTATGGCGGTCTGATGAGCGAATTGCTCGAAACCGGTACTATATATGATCACTTTTATCATTTGTTTTTTGATTGGCCGGACATAGTTGTTTTCACGTTTTTTTTCACGTTGGCTATTCTTTGCGCCAATGCGCTTACCCTTGTCGCCGCCACCGTCTCTTCCCAAATTTCAGGAGAAACTACAAAAGAAAATTTCGCGCGTTATGGACTTGCTTTACTTCCCTTAGTCATGACAGGATTCATGGCCTACCATTTGTATTATCTAATAAATATGGGTGTCTATTTCCCCATTGTCTTATGGCAGACATTTCATTTCAGTATTTTTGAACGATTGGTGATAACAGTTCCCCCTTCATGGACGTTGTTTGCTCAACAGGTACTAGTTTTCATAGGCGCTCTAGGCGCAATTGTTATCAGCTATAGATTAAGCAGAGGGAAAACCCCCAAACTGACAATCAGGAGATTGATGGAGGTTTTGCCACATCTTGTGGTAGCTTTAATCTTAACCGCATTCCTCCTTCACGGCATTCAATCCTTCTTTTACTGATGTCTCAGATAAAAAACTATCCGGATTTCACCTGAACCTTTCATCGGATTTCCTCGCCCACAGGCATTCCTTCAATATCCTGGAAACCGCTTCGTATTATTCCTATCGGTTTGAAAACTATTTCGTCCATGATTTGTTTACCTACGTGTGATCCATAATAGAAGAGGCGTCGATAAAACGCCTCTTCGTGGTCAAAGATTATGCAATGATGTCCAGGAAAGGCTTTGGTTGTTTGCCGGTAACGTTCCTAATTTAATCGGCAAAAAGGGCCCTTTAATCCGGTTTAAAGAGTGCCGGATATAACCAGGCGCTGAATTTCGTTTGTGCCCTCATAGATTTGAGTAATCTTGGCGTCTCGCATCATACGCTCAACAGGATATTCGGTGCTGTATCCAAAACCGCCAAGGACTTGAACGGCTTCCACTGTGGTCCACATGGCCACATCGGAGCAAAAGGCCTTTGACATGGATGAGTGTCTGATTGTTTCTGGTGGAATCTTGGACAGGTCTTTAGAAACCTTGTCCAACAGGGAACAGGTTTTCCAGAGGAGCATTCTCGCTGCCGTAGTTTTCATAGCCATATCGGCGAGTTTGAAAGCGATAGCTTGATGCTTGATGATAGGTTTGCCGAACGCCACCCGTTCTTTGGCGTATTGAGTTGCGTATTCAAAAGCGCCCGTGGCTATACCCAACGCCTGAGCGGCTACCGAAGGCCGGCTGAAGTCGAGGGTTTTCATCATGATATGGAAACCCATACCTTCCTCACCCAAGAGGTTTTCGACGGGGACTTCGACATCTTCAAAGACCAGTTCTCTGGTGTCTGAAGAGCGGATCCCCAGTTTGCTTTCTTTCTTTCCAATCGAGAACCCGGGCCAGCTTTTCTCAACGATAAAAACACTAGCCCCTTTGTAAGAAGGCACATCGGGGTCTGTGATAGCGTAGACGCTGAATGTGTCAGCGATACCACCATTGGTGATCCACATTTTTGAGCCATTTAGGATGTATTTATCACCTTTTTTAACTGCGCGTGTTTTCAGAGCCGCCACATCGGAACCTCCCTTGGACTCGGTAAGGCCAAACGCGGCAGTTGTCTCCCCAGACGAAAGAGGAGTGAGATATTTTTCCTTTTGTTCGTGATTTCCGGCAAGAATGATCGGAAGACTACCAAGCTCCTGGACTGATGGGATTAGCGCCACCGAAGCGTCTGCCTTCGCAAGTTCTTCGACGACTATACAGTGGGCCAGCATCCCTGCTTCCATTCCACCGTAAGCTTCCGGAAAGTCTACACCCATAAGCCCGTTTTCTTTCATGAGTTCCAGCATGTCACGTGGATAATCGCCCTTTTTATCTCGTTCTTCGGCGGTAGGAGCCACTTTCTCTTTAGCCAGCCGCCGTACCATGTCCTGAAGCATCTGTTCTTCTTCGGTAAGTCCGAAGCGATCCATTTCTTCCATGTCGTCCTCCAAAAATGACTTCTCTCAATTATGAATAATCGTAAAATCCCTTGCCGCTTTTTCTACCCAGTCGGCCTGCTCTTACCATTTTCTTTAGCAATACCGGTGGCCTGTATTTCGGGTCTCCGAATTCTTCATAAAGATGTTGCTGAACACTGAGTAAGGTATCCAAACCAACCAGATCAGCAAGCGCCAAGGGTCCCATCGGATGGTTGGCTCCAAGCTTCATGCCCTCGTCAATTTCAGCAGCGCTGGCCAGCCCTTCCTGAAGCACACAAATCGCTTCGATAACCATCGGAACAAGGATCCTGTTAACCACGAATCCAGGGGCTTCCAGGACCTCAATGGCGGTTTTCCCCATTCTATTTGCGACGTCCTTTGTGATTTTGACTGTCTCATTCGACGTCCCGTAACCTCGTATAAGTTCCACTAGTTTCATTACTGGAACAGGATTAAAGAAATGCATGCCTATAAATTTGTCCTGTCTGTTTGTGGCGCCTGCCATCTCTGTTATGCTCAACGCTGAGGTGTTTGATGCGAAGATAACATTAGGGGCGGCCAGAGAATCGAGTTCCTTGTAAACCTTTTTTTTCAGGTCAAGGTTCTCTATAACTGCTTCAATCGTCATGTCCACATTTTGCGCCAATTCAGCCAAGTTGAGGCAAGTGGTAATACGACCCCGAATAGCGGCGGATTCATCAGCCTGGAGAGAGCCTTTGTCCACCTGACGTTTGAGGTTCTTTTCGATCGTAGCAATGCCTTTGGCGATGAATCTCTCTTCGACATCCATAAGATTTACCTGGAAGCCGCTCTGAGCCGCTACTTGAGCAATGCCACCGCCCATAAGCCCTGCGCCTATTACGCCAATTCTTTTGATCTCCATCTACAATTCTCCCTTCTAAATGGGAACTAATAGACCCTAACTATAGAATTTGAAAAAAGGTATGTTTTGAACATCTTTTCAGATTTATCAGAGAGTAGAGCTTTGATCAAGAGTTTCCGACAAAAATTAAACCGGTAATGGCATTGCTCTTGAATTGATGGTGTGGTAACATAAAAAGAATTTATCAGTGAGTGAAGATTCCTGAACAAGGAGGTTGTATGCCAAAAGTAGGGGTCATAGCGGTTGGACAAAGCGCATTTGTTCGCGCGTATCCTGGGTCAATTCGCGAACTTGCTTTTGAGGCGTTTAAAGATGCGCTTGGTGGATCGGGAATAAAAACAGAGCAAATAGACGCTTCCGTAATTTGCTCGGCCCCCGAATATGACAAACAAAGGACCCCCGCAGGGTTGGTAGCTGAATATTTGGGGCTGAATCCTCAGCCGACTTTTTATGTGGAAAGCGTGTGTTCGTCAAGTTCGAGTGGATTGAGGACGGCGTACGCCCTTATAGCGTCGGGTCTTCATGATGTCGTAATGGTACTTGGATTTCAAAAAATGTCGGAGATCTCTTCTGCGGAATCCCAGGAGAGAATGGGAAGAGGCGCCGACATTCAGTGGGAAGCGCCCTTCGGCACCATGATGCCTGCCTATTACGCAATGTACGCTAGAGGCCATTTTGAAAAATTCGGGACAACAGAAGAAGACTTGGGTTTGATTCGTCTGAAGTCATCGACCTACGGTGTAGTCAACGAGAAAGCGGTGTTCCGGAAATCGCTTACCCTTGATAAGATCATGGAACCCAAATATATCGCCACTCCACTTAAAATGATGGACTGTTGCGCAAATGCGGACGGGTCTTCCTGTGTCATTCTTGCCTCTGAACAGAAGGCCAAAGAGCTTTGTGAAAAACCCGTATGGATTAGGGGGCTAGGCATGGCGACGGCCCCGATAAACATGGCCGGCAGAGACACATTCAGCGGTCTCAAATGCGCTCAGTTGGCGGCCCGTAGAGCTTATGACATGGCTGGTTTGGGTCCCAAAGACATTGATGTCGCTGAAGTTCATGATTGTTTCACAATAGCGGAAATGATGGCTTACGAAGACCTTGGGTTTGCAGAACCGGGAAAAGGAAAAGAACTGATTAGGAATAAAGAAACCTACAAAGAAGGCCGAATTCCCGTTAACGTAGATGGAGGCCTGCTTTCCAAGGGGCATCCTATCGGTGCGACTGGGGGTTCTCAAATCAGGACAATAGTCTTGCAGTTACGTGGAGCCGCTGGTCCAATGCAGGTCCCTAACGCAAAGATCGGACTAGTTCACAATATCGGTGGAGTGGGGATTTACGGGAACGTGAGCATATTCAGCGTAGATTGATCATTAAATGTCTCAATCCTGATATGATGAGTTTATAGAGGATGCCGTGTCAGCCAACGCGGACATAGAGAAAACTGAAGACTACAATGACCCTGAGCCGGACCAGAAGAAGATAGAATCCGAGCCGGCCTGCCACAAGGTCTTCTCCGGCATCAAGGAATCAGCCCATTCAAGATGGACCATCGAATTCTCTAGAAGATTCGGCCCAGGCTGAACCTGACCCGATGACGCAGGATGCGTCTCTAACAACAACAATAATGACCGATCGGCTGAAAATATCGGAGGAGAACATGGGGTTTGAACAATTTGGCATCGTAAGTTTTACGTCTACAACCAAGGCTGAAAAGTTCGTTGATCTTCTTAAAGAAGGAAAAGTTTGCGGGACAGCCTGCAAATCATGCGGCGCAAAATTCTTTCCGCCTCGTAGCGACTGCAATGCATGTCTGAGTGACGAAATGGAATGGTTCGATGTTCCGGGTGTTGGTGATTTGATCACTTTTACTCAGGCCATGTATGCTCCGGCCGGATTTGAAAATGACGTTCCTTACATTCTTGGAGTGGCCCAATTTGATGATGGGGTTAAAGTTTTCGGGCGTCTCGACAAATCTCTCAAAGAGGAAAACATAAAACCTGGCATGAAAATGAAGTTAAAGGTCGTCGACCTGGACAACGACCGGTTGAGCTATGTGTTGACGCAAGCTTGACTGGCCAGTCTATATAACTTTTCCAGTTGTCATTTTGTAAAAATTCAGTGAGACGGAGGACTTCCGTCTATATTCACACATATCCGAAATGGAGGCATGAGACATGAAGGCCCGTTTGTTTTTATTCCCTATGATTTTTATGCTACTTTTGGTCTGTTTCACTGCTATTGATGTAAGTTCCGCCACTGCAGAGAGCGCAAGCTCTTTGAGCGGAGAAATTCCGATTGGGGCTGTCTGGTCGATGACCGGAGCCGCAGCGGTTTACGGCTCGACTCAGAAAAACGCCTCAGAACTCGCTGTCGAACAAATAAATCAGTCCGGAATGCTTGGAGCAGCCAAGATAAAACTGATTACCGAGGATGATCGTTCGACAAAAGAAGGCGCTATCACCGCGTTTGACAAGCTGATCAAAGAATATAAGGTGGTCGCCATTCTGGGCCCAACGCTTTCTAACTCAGCCAAAGCGGCTGATCCTATTGCTCAAGCCGCAAAAGTGCCGGTTTTAGCGGTATCCAATACCGCCGCCGGTATTGTAGAGATGGGAGATTTCATTTTCCGTGACAGTCTTCCCGAAATGTTGGTCCAACCCAATACCATCAAAGAGACAAAAAACAAGCTGGGATACAAGAAAGTGGCCATACTTTATGGGAATGACGATGTCTTTACTAAAGGTGGCTATGACGCTTTTAAAAAGGCGCTAAATGATCAAGGCATCCAGATCCTGGCCACTGAAACATTTAACAAGAACGATAGTGATTTTTCCGCGCAGCTAACAAAAATCAAGGGGCTCAAACCTGACGCTATTATTGTCTCCGCTTTGGCTGAAGAAGCGGCCGGCATTATGAGCCAGGGGCGGCAGCTTGGTATTCCGGAGTCTGTCCCCTTCATCGGTGGTAATGGCTTCAATTCCCCGAAATTGGCTCAGCTCGCCGGACCAGCGGCTGAAGGCGCAATTACCGGCGCAGCCTGGTTGATTAGTAATGATACGCCCGGCAATAAAGCTTTTGTGGAAGCCTATAACAAGAAATACGGCGCCAATCCTGACCAGTTCGCAGCACAGGCGTACACCGGGGTTTATATCCTTGCCAACGCCATTAAGACCGCAGGTTCAAGCAACCCGACAGCGATCCGGGACGCTATGGCCAAAATTAGGGATATGGATACGGTCTTGGGAAAGTTCTCATTCGACGCTCGACGTGAGCCGGTACATCCTCCTGTGGTGCAGATCATAAAAAACGGAAAGTTTGTGCTATATAAATAGGAGATAACTCCTACGAAACGAAGAGCCGGACTCATCTCCGGCTCTTATCCGCTCCATTGAAGGTTCGTGTATGTCAGAACTCCCTCAGCAATTGATTAATGGCTTGTGGCAAGGGGCGGCTCTTGCCCTCTTTGCTATGGGGTACACCCTCGTCTTCGGCGTCCTCGACATCATTAATCTGGCGCAAGGGGCCACATTCATGTGGGGCGCATTCTTCGCGTTTATCTGTGTGACAAAATTGAATTGGCCAATCTGGTATGCGATCCCGGTTGCAATGGTAGGCGCCGGATTCCTGGCGGTATTGTTGGACAGACTCGCTTTTAAGCCCCTGAGATCTCTAACATCCGGTGGTCTAGTCTTATGGGGCGGTTTTATTTTACTACTGGTGGGGATGGTTGGTAGATGGGCGTTTCCTGTCAAGACCGGAATTACAATCGCAGGGGCAGCAGTCATGTTGGCGGGGTTTGTCATTGATTATCGTAGTATTCGGCCATTGCGCATCCGGGAGGTTCCTCACCTGGCGCCGATAATCTCGTCAATTGGGGCCACATTTATCCTGGTCAGCTTGGCCATCAACGAATTCGGAGCACAGGTTTCCCGCTTTCCAGCCAATCTGTTTCCGGTTAAACCATACCATATCACTGCGGACGCTGTTATCTCCCCCATCCAGACCTTGGTCTTAATTCTTTCTTTGGCGCTCATGCTGGTTTTAAGTTTGCTCATCAACCGGACCCAAATGGGACGAGCTATTCGTGCGATTGCCTGGAGCGAACGAACTTCACGTCTGCTCGGCATAAATGTGGATTACGTGATTGCCCAGACATTTTTCATTTCCGGCGCTCTTGCTGGGGCTGCGGGTGTGCTCCTTGGGCTTGCCTTCAACCGCTTGGAACCGACCATGGGCGGTGAGGTCGAATTGGCGGGTCTCACCGTAATAATTGTAGGAGGAATGGGGAGCATAGGAGGCGCTGCCATGGCGGCTTTTCTCGTCGGGATGATCCGAGTCCTCAGCGTTGCTTATATTGACAGCAGTTTTCGTGACGCTTTTGTTTTCGCTCTGCTGATTCTGGTCCTGCTCATAAGGCCTAGTGGCATCTTTGGACGCAGCAAAGCCGTACGAGCCTAAAACACAAGTATCATCAACAGATAAGTAAAGATAATGCTCGAATTTGTCAGCAACAATATTTCGACAATTAATTTTATCCTGATCAACATCGCGTTAGGGCTTAGCATCTACATTACTCTTGCCACCGGCCTTCTCTCGTTGTCCAACGCCGGTTTTATGGCGATAGGAGCATATACCGTCGCCATCATTTCAACCCAGTCCAATATTCCTTTTATTGTTGGCCTTATGGCGGCCATAGCGCTTGGAGTGGCTTTGGCTCTACCAATTGGAATGCTTGTGCTGGGTCTGCGCGACATATATCTCGCAATTGCGACGCTTGGTTTTGGTGAGATTGTCAGGATCATCGCTCTTAACGGCGATAAGGTTGTCCACCTTTTTAGCCAAAATAAGGAACTAATAATCTTTAATGGCGCTGAGGGAATCACGCTGACTTATAGGACACCAACCATCATGTTAGGGCTACCTGATACTACGTGGCCTATACTGATCTATGTAATAGTAATCGTATATATACTTGCTACACTTCATAACTCCCGCTTTGGTCGGATTCTGGCGTCAATAAGGCAAGACGAAACAGCGGCATCAACGCTAGGGGTCAATGTAGTGCATTATAAACTTCTCGCGTTCGTGCTCGGCTCGGCAATTGCGGCCGGAGCCGGGGCGCTCAGCGCTCCGATCGTCCGTGTGATCGATCCGCATAATTACGTTTTTAGCCGTGGTGTAGATATTCTGGCTTATGCTGTGCTGGGAGGCATGACACACTGGGTCGGTCCTATCCTTGGCGCCACCGTGCTCACATCATTGCCTGAGGCGCTGCGATTTCTCAAGGATCAACGTGATATCGTCAATGGGTTGATAATAATGCTGTCGATCATCTACCTACCGGCAGGGCTTGCGGATCCACGTATCTGGGGTCTTTTTAAGAGATTGGTCTCGTTTCCGAAACGTGAGCGAGTGTCATGATACCGGAACAACCCAAGCCTTTGCTGGAAATCAGGAACGTCGCCCGCGTATTCGGTGGTTTAAAGGCGCTCGAGAATGTTTCATTCAATGTGCCTCGTGGGGCTATTTGTGGTCTGATTGGTCCCAATGGAGCTGGCAAGACTACGCTGATAAATATGGTAAGCGGCTTGGGGCCACTGTCTGAAGGAGCGATTCTACTCGATGGACAATTGATCAGCGGCTTGGCTCCGCATAAAATTGCTGAGCGTGGTGTAGGCCGTACGTTCCAAAATATTCGGCTTTTCGGAGACCTGTCCGTGCTTGAGAATGTAATTTTGGGGCATCACCTTAGACAACGTGGGACTTTAATTGAAACTCTGTTACGTCTTCCCCGCAGCCGGTCAGGCGAACGGGATTCACGAACAGCGGCTCTTAAACTGCTAGCAATATTGGGGATGGAACATCTTGCCAATGTTCAGGCCCGGGCGCTTTCTTACGGTGATCAAAGGCGGGTCGAGATCGCTCGAGCGTTAGCCCTGGGACCAAGTCTCCTACTTCTGGACGAGCCTGCGGCCGGTATGAACAGCACTGAAACTGACGGGCTTTGTGAATTCTTACTGAGCCTTAGAGAAAGTTCTCTAACTATTTTGATCATAGAGCATGATATGGATATGATCATGCGTATGAGTGATTTGGTTGTTGTGTTGAATTTCGGATTAAAAATCGCTGAGGGTCCACCGGATTTTGTCCGAAATGAGCCTCACGTCATTGAGGCTTATCTTGGTAGCGAGCAATAGGCCAAAATCGCTGGTTTTTGACGGCAAGAGCCGGGGGCAATTTATATGCTAAAAGTCCAGGATCTTCATAGCTCTTATGGAGCGATTGCGGCGCTTAAGGGTGTCAGTTTTGAGGTCCCTCATGGCAGTGTTGTCGCCTTGGTGGGCGCCAATGGGGCCGGCAAATCGACGACACTCAATACTGTCAGTGGGTTGCTAAGACCGGATAGCGGGTCTATCCGCTTCGAGGATCGTGAGATCGCAGGATGGCGAGCCGATAGAGTAACTACTCTGGGGCTGGTGCAGGTACCAGAAGGAAGACAGATTCTGGGGGGATTAACGGTGGAAGAGAATCTGCTCCTTGGCGCTTACACTCGTAAGGATTCGGCAGTCGCCAAAGATCTTGACGAAATTTATTTGCGTTTTCCTGTTTTAAAGAATCGTCATCGACAGATCGCGGATTTGCTTTCTGGTGGTGAGCAGCAGATGCTGGCGTTCGGTCGGGCGCTCATGTCCCGTCCAAAGCTTCTGATGCTTGATGAACCGTCACTTGGTTTGGCGCCATTAATTGTCCAGGAAGTCTTTAGGATTATTAGTGAACTGAAAGAGAGAACCACGATCCTGCTGGTGGAGCAAAACGCCAGGAAGGCGTTGGAAATAGCTGATTACGCATATGTGCTGGAAGGTGGACGTGTGGCGCAGGAAGGCCCGGCTACTGAACTCCAATCTGATTCTCGCATTGTAGAAGCCTACCTCGGACGAAAACACTAATTCCACATGTACTAATGCGGCAAACTTAACCTTCCTCGACCTCTGGTCCACTCATTACAGGGTTCAGTTAATTGAACCTGTTGCTACGAATTCCCACCGTTGAACCGTTGCGGCGCCGGGACGGGAAGTCGATCCAATCGGCCTTTTTCAGCGATTCTATTTAAGACAGGCCAGAAAACTTTTGAGGCCCTTTGAGCGAGGGAAAACACTGATTGTCTCTTCGTCGCGACGCCGTACATTGCCATGGCCGCCCGTTCGGTAAGAGGGGTCAGTCCTTTGCTCACACGCTCTTCGCGTAACATGGTCAACAGTTTTACCAACGGAACTTGTACAGGACAAACTTCCATGCATGCTCCACAGAGCGTTGTAGCGTCGAGCAGCGGGTAAACTTTGTCTATTCCTTCAAGCAAGGATGTTAGTACGACACCCATTGGGCCAGGATACGTTGCGCCGTAAGCATGGCCGCCAATGGCCCTGTATACAGGACATACATTGAAGCAGGCGCTACATCGGATACACTTGAGAATTTCTCTATACTCACCTTTCAGAATTTCGGACCTGCCGTTATCGAGGAGCACAATGTGAAATTCCTTCGTCCCGGTAGACTCTCCAGGCTTTCTTGACCCTGTTATGAGGGAGACATAGCTTGACAACATCTGCCCGGTAGCGCTTCTGGGAAGCAGCTTTGTAAAAAGGGACAGTTCCTTTAGCGTCGGGATAATCTTCTCAATTGAAAACACTGCAATATGCAGGGGTGGGAGCGTAGTCACCATACGTCCATTGCCTTCATTGGTGAATATTGCGATGGTTCCCGTATCAGCCACTGCAAAATTGGCCCCTGAAATCCCTGCGTCAGCAGTTAGAAATTCTTGTCTGAGGACATTTCTTGCTATCTTGGTGAGGACGGCAGGATCGTCAGAATATGGCACATGGAGTTTTTCCGCAAACAGTGCGCCGACCTGTCGCCGGTCTTTGTGGATGGCGGGCGCAAGGATGTGAGATGGTTTCTCCCCTGCGATCTGGACTATGTACTCTCCGAGGTCGGTTTCCACTACATGGAAGTCTTGATCCTCAAGGTATTCGTTAAGGTGGATCTCTTCCGTAATCATGGACTTGGATTTAACGATCTTTCTTGCTCCACGATCCTTCAGGATGTGAAATATGGTTTCCCTTGCTGTTTCGGCGTCAGAAGCATGGTGCACAACCGCGCCGGCCTTTGTCGCATGAAAAGAAAACCTGTCTACATAATCCGGTAGATTATCAAGGACCTCCAGTCTTATCGCCGAAGCCTGGTCTCTCCAAACTTCGATTGGAACAGCCGCCACTCCTTCACCTCTCTTGGCAATGAACATATCAGTGGCTGTCCGCATGGCATGTCGGAGAGTTCTGTCTTTAACTGCTGCAGCGGCGTTTTTTCGAAAATTTAAGGGAGAAATCGTCTCGCTCATAGGAACTCCACAATCATTTATCGCCTTAACTCAGGCAAGTAATCTTCCACGTTGAAAGCCTCGTTGTCAACCTTGAGGAGTTTCTAAATACCCTACGCACACTAAATGAACATGCAATACACTGACTCAAG
>JAJYDQ010000033.1 GCA_021777225.1 Deltaproteobacteria bacterium | reverse complement strand
ATGAGCAGACCAGTGATAACCGGCAAGAATGTGACTCGGGCTACTTGCCGGGCCACCTCGAAAGGGGTCAGCCTCAGGCCTGGCAGTTCAAACAGAGCCCTAAAAATAGCCAGTATAAGTGGTGTAGTCACTACAGCCAGCAAAACCAGCGTTAACTGCAGACTGGCGGTGTATGTGGGATCCCCTCCGGCCATTTGGGGCCGTTTGCAGGTGAGCGGGGCGCCAGGCGCGGCGGCCAACACAGCGAGGCCGGTGGCTACAGAGAGTGATAAATTGAACACCCATAACAATAAGCCCACCACCAGCGGGACCAGCACGATTACAGCAAGGAGGGAGCGGGGCAATAACTCAGGTCGACGCCACAGGGATGTGAGTTGTTGAAAGGAGTGGCTAACCCCCATGGCGAGCATGAGGCTGAAAATAGTCATGGTGACAAACATGAGTAAAATGGGGTTATCCATGATTGTAATCCCGAGCCCTGGCACGGCCCATTTTCAAAAGCTGCTAGTCCTCCTCGTCAATACTTGAAAGTCAATTCCTGAAACATTCTGCCCCCACTCCCAGACTCCGAGGCGCCACACGTTCGGCCATGCCCTGACTAACCAGAAGCGGGCCCTAAATATGTTGTATAATCTCGAAGTCCTTGCGTTCCTCGGCGTATATGCAGGCCCATTTCTTCTATCGCATGAACACTAGGGCCACCTGGCCGCCTTATACTCTTGACTCAATTTCTCCACTTCGGTGTGGCTTGCTCTCAGAACAGACCGCTGCATCCGAGTATTTCGCCAAAGAAATCAGAGGACAGTTTCATAACAACGGTTCATCAATTTGTCGCGTTCCCTAGTGTGAATTGTTATGTCGCTTACTGTAGTTCAAATATCGCTCTTCATCTTCTCGAACTGACCGTGTTTGTCCGAAGTGCCCCTTCTCCGGTTTATGGTCTTTGGCCTTTAGTTCCAGGCATTATCTCGAAGTCAGGTGTAAATTGAACCAAAACGCTCATTAGTTGCATTAAAGGTTCTGGATTGCCCTCCAGTTTTGCTTTGCCAGCTCTAACCTGCTCAACGAATGAGGAATTGCCCAGCATAACAGTTTCCAGGTCTGAGCGATTAATGGTTAAAGTAATATCAGGGTTGTTCGCCTTAAAACCCTTTGCGCTGGTAAGAGTAGCGTTACTCATCTCGACGACGTACTTCTCGTCGATATCAGGATGAACTAAGTTCATGATGAACTTAATGCCTTCTGCCTTCTGGGTGTCGATCATAATCCCCAAGAAGTCGAGCCACAAATCCGTGGAAATTGCCCGAATCGTATCCGGACTGGAAGACTTCACCGGAATGTTGGCAATACCTGACCTCAGTTCATGGGCTGCTGCGAGGAAACTGTTGCGCAAGCTTGAGCTTTCCTTCTGGTACCCGATCTGCTCAAATACATCCGCTAGCAGATCCTTGGCCTCCCGGTTGGTCGGTTCAGCATAGACAAGTTTGTTCAAGATCTCTTGAGCGTATCTGTATTTCCCTTGATCGTACAGTTCTTTTCCCTTTTTTATGATCTTGCTGGCGCCCCCCATCATTTCCACGTAGAGAGGCGCTGAATCGCGTGGTGAAAGTGGTGTCAACGTGGCAGGATTGCAGTCCCAGTAACCGAGATACCGGTTGATAACCGCACGGCTGTTATGTTCTTCTGAACCGTGATAGCTGTGAGCAGCCCATTGTTCCTGCAAACTCTTTGGTGGCTTGTAAACATTGTGCACCTCGTTGATAGTCACACCTTTGTTGGCCAGGTGAAGGACCTCGTTGTTAAGGTTTGCATAGATGTCACGCTGCGTTCGCATGACTTCCTGGATACGAGCATTTCCCCAACGTGGCCAATTATGTGACGAAAACATGACCTCAGCCTCCTGGCCAAAAAAATAAAGCGCTTCATTGATCTTTTTAGACCACAACAGCGGATCACGGATGAGAGCGCCGCGCAAGGTGTAAATGTTATGAACCGTGCCTGTGATGTTCTCCGCGGCCCAGAAAGCCTTGAAGTCCGGAAACCATGTGTTCATCTCCGCTGGCGCCTCTGTGCCAGGCGTATTTTGAAACACCATTTTCACGCCGTCGACGCTCAGTTCCTCGATGTCTTGCGCGATTAACCGAGTTGGCGGAATTAGGCCAATATTGGCCAGGGCAACGCTCTTGCCAATAGCTTGATCCACATGACCGAATGGGCTTCTTGGCAGTAGGGCTCCATACTGATAAAACAGACGCCGGTTCATTGCGTTACCGGCATGTACATTCTCGGAAACAGCGTGTTCCATGAAGCCTATTGGTGCGATAATCGGTACTTTGCCGCTCAGGACATCCTCCTCGTTCACGATACCTCGAACGCCTCCGTAATGATCTACGTGGGAATGCGAATAGACAACTGCCACTACCGGACGCTGGCCAAGATTTTCATTGATGAAAGCCAGCGCTGCTTCTGCGGTTTCTTTGGTGGTTAGCGTATCGAACACTATCCAGCCTGTGTCACCCTTGATAAAGGTCATATTGGCAAGGTCGAAGCCGCGCACCTGGTAAATCTTGTCCGGCAACACTTCGTATAGACCGTAAGACATGTTTAGGATGGCCTGCCTCTGCAAAGAGGGATGGATGGAGTCAATGTCCTTGTCTTCAAGAAGGAACTCGTAACTGCCAATATCCCAGGCCACATTGCCTGCCTCGGCTTTGATCTGTTTGTAAGGTGGCGCGGCGATGAAGCCTCTTTTACTTTCCTCAAAATCCCGCTGGTCCTCAAATGGGAGAGTCTTTCGAAGTTCTTGCTGCATCTCCACGGTGAATTTCGAAGGCATTTTCCCCTTCTTGTGAAAATGCCTGATCGGGTTTTCGTCCTTGAGTTCATGCACGCCATCCCGCGTTGCGATCTTGCGGGATATGTTCTCGTTAGGCTTCTTCTGTTCAGTCATACGGAGCCTCCATTTTAATGTGATCGATTAGTAATAGTCACGCCAGTAAAAATTCGTCCAGTGCTGCTTTATTCCGAAACCCTTTCTCAAACCTGAGATTGGGGATGTGAAAAAATTCTTCAACATCATGTGTTGCTGCTGACAGGTAGGGCGCTACACTAAGGATGATATCCGCAACAACATAGCCGATACCTGTAAGGAAGTCATTCTCTCCAGGGAACTCACGCCGTTCGTGGTTCAGTGGGGTAACGTTTGTCGGCAAGGTGTTCTCGAAAGTCATGCCCGACCTGCGATATCTTTCCTGTAGATCGATGGCTCGTCGGTATAAGCCGACGCCCATTAGGGTCGGTTTGTCGCCCTAGCAGGCAACGGTCACTTTGCCAGCCTGGTGCGACTCAGTTAGTCACTATATGTATTTATTAAGCACTTCATCACTCATGCGAAAGCTACTCTGCTAGGGCAGACAAGTTCCTTCTTGCGGTAGAAGCAATAGGAGCAATTGAGGTTGAAAACCGAACCAGTCGGCTCATTGACGATGAATACCGGCAGCGTGGTGGCAGGCCAGGCTGTAAAGCTGGCAGCGGGCGCTACGTCCGGGACAGCTTCTACTACCACAAAATAACCCCTGGTCATCACCACCGAAGCGGCAACCGCCCGAATGTTGGCAAGCAGGCGCGACATTGCGCCGATGCCTCCCAGCAAACAACCAAGACTGACTTTTTGAAGTTAATGGCCGAAAGTCATGCCTATTGAACCGCCAACCAGAAAGGTCGCGGGATCACCAACCAGTGTGAGCATCCCTTTAGAATTGCTAACGATTGCCGTCATTATGATCGGATCGACAAAATCTGATTTAAGCTCCTTCGCCACACGAATAATCACTGGCGCAAGAAGAATCAAAGTTGTGGCGTTGGGCAACAGGGCGCATGTCGGGGACCTGTCATTATTTTTGTGTCATAGTTGTTCTATTTATAGTTTCGCTGTTCTACGACAATATCAACATTGGAAATCTAAATTTATAGAACTCTTCCTTGCTTTGAATTCGAAAAAATCACGTTAGTAAATTTGTAGGAATTCAATTACGGTTGGTGTAAGCTCATGTCATGGGCTTGTAATCACGGCTCCAAAGGAGGATTTTGTAATGGCAAGTCAAGTTGACAAATCTTCGGCAAAGGCTTCGGAAGCCATTTTAGGCGATTTGGGCAAGAACTGGGGATGGCTCTTCGGTATGGGAGTCCTTTTCATCATCCTGGGGTTAGTCGGTCTTGGAAGACTTTTTGTTCTTTCTTTGGCCGGCACCTTGTTTTTTGGAATACTTTTTATCGTTGGTGGGGTGGCGCAGTTGATCGAAGCCCTAAAATGTCTGGGATGGAAAAGCGTCATATACCACGTTCTGATGGCTGCTCTTTATATAATTGCAGGTGTTTTTGTCATTCAAGAACCCTTTGCAGCTAAGATGCTTCTGACGTGGGTGCTTGGGGCTGCGCTCATGTGCATCGGCATAGTCCGCGTAGTCATGGCCCTGCAGATGCGAGGAATGGGAAGCTGGTTTGTGCCTTTGGTCGGGGGTGTAATATCTATAATTTTGGGAGGAATTATTCTGACCCATTGGCCACTATCCGGCCTCTTTGTTATAGGCCTTTTTATCGCTATAGAACTTATCACAAACGGATGGTCTTACATCTTCATCGCTCTGGCTGCCAGAAAGGCGAATAAGACCGCCTCTATATAGAAATATCTACCCCAAGTGTTGAATATGAATGCGTCGATCAAATTTGGAAAATGAAGTGGCATAAAAGCATAACCAACGTCTCGGTCCATGTAAATTGTCGTCTTTATGGAGTCCAGTATGGATGTATCCAATCTCCTAAAAAAATTTGAGAGATTTATAAGTTACATTCTGATGATCATAATTGCTGTCGTTATAATTTTGGCCACTGTCGATGTTGGTTATCTGATGGTGAAGGATGTATTTGCCCCACCAGTCTTAATTCTGAAGGTAGATAACCTTCTGGAACTGTTCGGGATGTTATTGTTGGTATTAATCGGGCTGGAATTAATGGAAACTATATACTCGTTTCACAAGGACCGGATTATAAGCGCTCAAATCATATTGATCGTGGCGCTGGTCGCCATGGCGAGAAAAATTATTATTCTGGATCAGAGCAAGCTGTCAAGTTTAACTTTTTCTGACATGGGTATTTTGATGTTGTCATTAGCGGGCGCATATTTCCTGTTGAATTCAAGACAAAAATCCAATTCCAATCCGAGCCACAGGAAATCCGAGTTCCCAAAAGAAACCAAATCTATCTAATTTGTGCGGCTTTAAGACCACTTGTAACATTGGTCGTCCAGGTGTTCACAGATAATTGTCGCGTTCATTTTGAGAAAAGTATTGCAATTTAGGTTCAACATTATGTTGGTCTAAAGTTTCGCCTTTTTTGTATGAAAAGTCAGTGGGGCGGGTGAATAATGGTTGAAAAACAAGGCGTTCCGCGCGAACCCGTTTTTTGGAAACAAACAAGGGGGAAGGAGGAACGCCAAGATGAAAAAAGAAATACCATATCCTTTTGGAATTTACGGGATTAGATTTATGCGGTGTTTCACCGCTCATGGTATCGTCAAAAAAATCTTTCACCTTTTCCGACATGCTCGCGTCGGCAAGAAGGAGTCATTTCTCTATTAGAATTTCTCCTGAGGCCACAGATATCATTAAGTTGCAAAAAACCAACCAGCCGCGCTATCCGCGCGAATTCAAACATTCAGAAATCGCGAAACTGTAGTTCAATAGGACGTGGTCTTAAAATCCAAAAGATTTTTCAACTCTTTTTGGAAACCACGCATTATCTATCATAATTACGGAATTCGACACCAAGAACATTGACAGCGTCCCTCCGCCTAGTGTTTCTACCGAACGGCATCATCGCCAATGTTACCTCTCGGGCAAACAAGTAATTCTTATAAATGGGAAACTTACGTGGCATGTTTCCCGAAACCCCCATGATCTAACCCCAGGGGTCGAAATCTCGCAACTCTCATAATTGTTTGTTGAATGATGATTTTTTCTTGACTGTCACCTCAGGGAGTAAGAGAATGTGACGTCACATTCTGAATATGATGTCACAAGGAGAAGTAAATGAGTATTTCATCGATGGAAGCCGCCAATGCAATACCTGAAAGCCTCCCTCGGAGGGATCGAGAAAAATTGCGGCAGCGCGGAGAAATACTCGAAGCTGCGCTGAAACTCTTCTCAGAAAAAGGGTATCACAACGTCTCCATGCATGAGATAGCCAGTGAAGCAGAGTTCGGAATCGGAACATTATATAAATTCTTTCGTAATAAGGAGGACTTGTACAAAGCCCTTATCATGGAGATGGCAGAAAAGTATCACCATGCTCTCATGCAGGTCCTCGAACAGGAACGGAATCCTCTTGAAGCCATCAACAGGTACATCGCCGTCCGTCGAGAACTGTTTTTCAACAATCTACCGGTCATGCGCCTGTATTTTGCCGAAACCAGAGGAGCGAGCTTTAACATAAAAGCTGGTTTGGACCAGGACATTCTTAAGCTTTACGATGAAGGAATCGGGCTATTGGCTTCAATCTTTGAGAAGGGCATCAAAGATCATGTGTTTCGGAGCCTTGATCCCTATTATATGGCTCTGGCGCTTGAAGGAACAATCAACTCTTTTCTTTTCCGGATGATGGAAGATCCCACCCGATCTCGCGAGACGGATAACTTGTCAGCCGCCGCGGAAATTTTTTTCAATGGTGTTCTGGACTAGGAATAAAATGATGCAGGGAAAAACCACGAAATATTACCATCGAAAGGGAAACGATCGATGTAAAAGCTCTAACGCTGAGATTCACGATTACACTGCCCATCAACGGTTCGTCATGATTTTGCAAAGGCTTTTGGCATTTGCGGCAGTCACTAGCGCAGCGTTACTTCTTTTTGGATGCGATCAACAGAGGCAACATACCTCGAAAAGTCTCCCTGAAGTGACTGCAATGATGGTTCAGCCTGAGCAGCTTCTGCTGACAACTGAATTGCCTGGCCGAACGTCCGCCTTTCTCGTCGCTGAGATCCGACCGCAGGTCAATGGAATCATTCAGAAACGCATGTTTGAGGAGGGTTCCGATGTTAAGGCTGGCCAGGTGCTTTATCAGATTGATCCCGCTCCTTTTCAGGCGTCACTGGACAGTGCTGAAGCCGCCCTCGCGAAATCGGAGGCCAATTGTCATGCTGTCTGGTTGACGGCTGAACGATCCAAAACATTGCTTGCCAAAAACGCTGTCAGCCAACAGGACTACGACGACAAGGAGGCCGCTCTGAAACAGGCTGAAGCTGATATCGAGTATTGCAAGGCTGCTGTTAATACTTCCCGTATCAATTTGAGCTATACCCGTGTCACCGCTCCCATCTCGGGGCGCATCGGCAAATCCAACGTGACCGATGGCGCCTTGGTGACAGCTTATCAGGCCCTGGTACTGGCAACCATTCAACAACTCGACCCCATATATGTAGATGTTCCGCAATCCACCACTGAACTGCTGCAATTAAAGCGACGCCTGGAAGATGGCCGTCTGAATCGAGACGGAGCGAATCAGAAGAAAGTCAAGCTCATCCTGGAAAATGGCAAATCGTATCCGTTGGAAGGGAATTTTTTGTTTCGTGATGTCACTGTAGATCCCTCAACCGGGTCTGTAGTCCTGAGGCTGGTGTTCCCAAATCCAGAAGGACTTCTACTTCCGGGCATGTTCGTCAGGGCAGTGGTGGAGGAAGGTATAAACGATCAGGCCATTCTTGTTCCCCAGCAAGCAGTATCACGCGACCCAAAGGGTAATCCCACTGCGCTAGTCGTGGAAGCCGGCGACAAGGTCCAGCAGAGAAGGCTGGCGCTAGATCGTGCTATCGGGGACAAGTGGCTCGTGTCTTCGGGCCTTGCATCAGGCGATCGTGTGATCGTCGAAGGCACGCAGAAAATTCGGCCAGGTGTTGCAGTAAAGGTCATCCCTTTTGAATCTGTAGCGAAGGCTGATTCGGAAACCGGGACTAAGACTTGGCCGGCGGGAAAATCGAACTGACGGGGAAACATAATGCTATCAAAGTTCTTTCTGGACCGTCCGGTCTTCGCCTGGGTCATAGCAATTATCATGATCGTAGCGGGCGGCCTGGCAATATACAATCTACCCATATCACAGTATCCACCGATCGCTCCGCCATCAATCGCGATTGACTCCATTTATCCTGGGGCTTCGGCTGAGACGGTTGAAAACAGCGTGACGCAGATCATTGAACAGAAGATGACCGGCTTTGACAAAATGCTGTATATGTCTTCCACCAGTGATTCAACCGGAGCCTCCCGCATCGAGTTGACCTTTGCTCCGGGAACTGACCCGGATCTTGCTTGGGCTCAAGTGCAAAACAAACTCCAGCTCGCCACGGCAAGCCTGCCGGAGGTCGTCCAGCGCCAAGGCGTTAAGGTCAGCAAATCGACCAAAAACTATCTAATGGTGGTAGGCCTGATCTCAGAAGATGGAAGCATGGACGACAAGGACTTGGAAGACTATGCCCAGTCCAATCTCGAGAAGGTCCTGGCACGTGTGCCGGGAGTGGGCGAGGTTGAAAGTTTCGGCTCCCAGTACGCTATGCGAGTATGGCTAAACCCTGATAAACTTACTGAATACCAAATGACTGTTGAAGACGTCATTACTGCGCTTCGCGCCTACAATGTGGAGGTCTCGGCTGGTCAGTTCGGCGGAGCGCCCGCTGTGGAAGGTCAGCGTTTGAATGCTTCGATTATTGTCCAAAACCTTCTCAAGACCCCTGAAGAATTCGCCGCAATCCCAATCCGTATGAATCCGGATGGGTCCGTGGTGCGGATAAAGGATGTGGGACGGACCGAATTAGGCGCCGAGTTCTACAATCAGTTTGCCGTCTACAACGGTAAACCCGCGGCTGCGCAGGCCATCCGGCAGTCAGCCGGAGCTAACGCGCTTGATACGGCTAACGCTGTCAAAGCAAAGCTGAAAGAGATGAGCCGGTATTTCCCGCAGGGGATGAAGGTAATATATCCATACGACACAACCCCCTTTGTCACAGCAGCCATCGAGGAGGTTGTCAAGACCCTTTTTGAGGCCATCCTGCTGGTCTTCCTGGTCATGTATCTTTTCCTCGGAAACATCCGGGCTACCCTGATTCCGACCATCGCTGTGCCGGTGGTGATCCTCGGGACCTTTGCGCTTCTGGGGCTATTCGGGTTTTCCATCAACATGCTGACTATGTTTGCTATGGTGCTGGCTATCGGGCTATTGGTAGACGACGCCATCGTGGTGGTGGAAAACGTGGAACGAATCATGAGTGAGGAAGGTCTTTCGGCGAAGGAAGCGGCCAGAAAGTCTATGGGAGAGATAACCAGCGCGCTGATCGGAATTGGCTTGGTCCTTTCCGCAGTATTCGGCCCGATGGCTTTCTTTGCAGGCTCCACCGGTGTTATCTACCGACAGTTTTCCGTGACCATTATAGCCTCTATGCTCCTGTCGGTTGTCGTCGCCCTAATACTCACACCAGTTCTATGCGCGTCGCTTCTCAAAACTACGGGAAAAGGCCATGAGGCGGCTGAGACCGGATTTTTTCTTTTTCGGCCGTTCTTGCTGTGGTTCGACCACATGTTCTTTTGGGCCCGAGACAGGTACATGATGATGGTCGGTCGTGTCCTTTCAAGACAACTGCGCTACCTGTTTGTATTCCTGCTAATTGTGGTCGCGTTAGGGTTCCTGTTTCAGCGCATGCCCACTGCGTATCTCCCTGATGAAGATCAGGGAATACTTTTTGTTCAGGCGATGCTTGCGGCAAATTCGACAATGGAACAAACCGAGGAGGTCTTGAAGAAGGTGAACTACCATTTCCTGGTAACTGAAAAAGACGCTGTTGAATCCTGCATGACGATCGCCGGTTTCAGCTTTTCCGGAAATGGACAGAACGTGGGCCTGGCATTTGTTAAGCTCAAAGACTGGAAGCTTCGCGACCGACCCGATCTGAAGGCTGATGCCTTGGCTGGAAGGGCCATGGATGCGTTCTCAAAGATCCGCAATGCCATGGTGTTCGCGTTTCCGCCACCGGCTGTCATCGAACTCGGTCAGGCCAAGGGGTTTGATTTTCAATTACAGGATCGTGGAGGTTTAGGCCACACCAACCTGATGATGGCCCGTAATCAACTCTTGGGAATGGCCATGCAAGACCCAAGATTGACGAGGGTTCGTCCCAACGGTCTGGAAGATGTTCCCCAATATCGAATTGACGTGGATTGGAGAAAAGCAGGCGCTCTGGGAACCCCCATCACATCCATCCACACCACCATCTCAGCGGCCTTCGGTAGCGCCTATGTCAATGACTTTATCCAGGCCGGGCGGGTCAAACGCGTATATGCTCAGGCGGACTCTCCATATCGGATGTTGCCCAAAGACCTCGAGAAACTCTATGTGCGCAATGCAGCGAGTAAGATGGTCCCCTTTTCTTCTTTTGCGTCCGGACGCTGGATTTCGGGTTCTCCAAAACTGGAGCGCTATAACTCTTTTCCGTCCATAAACATATGGGGTGAACCAGGCCCGGGAAGGAGTTCAGGCGAGGCGATGCGGACCATGGAAGAGATTGTGTCGAAGTTACCCACAGGTATCGGATTTGACTGGAACGGTCTTTCCTACCAGGAACGCATGGCGAGTTCCCAGGCGCCCATGCTTTACGCATTTTCCATGTTAGTGATCTTCCTTTTTCTCGCGGCTCTTTACGAGAGTTGGACTGTTCCATTTTCGATCATGCTCGCGTTGCCTCTTGGAGCGATTGGAGGGGTACTGGCTTCGTCATTTAGAGGATTACCAAACGACGTCTATTTCCAGATAGGGCTTCTCACTACCTTGGGGTTGACCACCAAGAACGCCATTCTTATCGTACAATTCGCAAAGGATAAGCTGGGAGAGGGAATAGGAATAGTCGAAGCAACCCTGGAAGGGGCAAAATTGCGGCTACGACCGATAGTTATGACATCGCTGGCGTTTGGCTTCGGAGTACTACCGCTGGCATTAGCCTCGGGAGCCGGCGCGGGCGCTCAAAAAGCAATCGGCACAAGCGTTTTAGGAGGAATGATAACTGGAACATTCCTAGCGGTTTTCTTCATTCCACTCTTTTATGTAGTTATTCACCGGATATTTAAAACAAAAAACCAAGGCTATCGATAGGATAGGAATCCGTCATTGTTAACAGAGTCACTTTGAATTTCAGTGTGACTGTCCCAAACCAAGGCTGCTCCTCGTCGTGGCGATATCAATCTTTGCCTACCGGTCAACAGTTACAACCGGCTGAAAAACGTGTTGCAATTCATGATCAATATGATATTAATATACATATACTTTAATTACCCCATTAAAGGATATCGGGTAGCTTCCTCCTTGCGCTATCCCGACAGCGAAGCCTCAGTGTAGACACAATAACACTGAGGCTTTGATTTAATAACTCATCATTGATTATGCCCTCGGCGAACAATCAGAACACTCTTGAAAGATCGACTATCTCCATGCGGTTGTTGGTTTCCGGATGCTTGGCTGATGGACCTTGAGTCAAAACAACGAGTTTTCCGTCAATGTCATGACGGTTTAGCCACTCGCCGGTAAAGGCTCGCCAGTCGTCAGGATCCTCATCAACAAGCTCAGGAATAACGCCGTAGGAGAATTGCAGCCTCCTACACGTGGTCTGCAGGGAACTCACAGCAACAACCCAGACCGGGAGCTTAAAACGACTCATGCTACGAGCTGAAGCCCCTGAACGAGTCGGAGCAAAGATCACGGCGGGCTGTACATGCTCCACCGCGTTTTTCACGCTGACAGCGATCAAGTCTCGTATGTTGAGTTTCTCGTCGATTTCCGGCATAGCCAGGAAATGTCCAATCGGCCGCTGACATCGGTAGGCTTCAGTGGCAGAAGCAATCCTCGAGAGTGTGGCTACAGCGTCTATAGGGTACTGACCAGTGGCGGATTCGGCCGATAGCATTACACAGTCCGTCCCATCAAGAATCGCATTCGCTACATCGGTTGATTCGGCCCGAGTTGGTCTTCTGTTACTGGTCATGGATTCAAGCATCTGGGTAGCTGTTATGACAGGTTTGCCAAGTGTATTCGCCTTTGCCATGATCTCTTTTTGAACCAGCGCAATTCGCTCGATTGGCGTCTCAACCCCGAGATCACCGCGAGCAATCATTATGCCATCAGCAGCCGCAAGAATTTCATCAATATTGTCCAGCGCTCGTGATCTTTCGATCTTGGCTATTACAAACGGGCTGGCCCCAAGTACCGACGCTGCGTCTCGAAGAGCGCCTATGTCGGAAGCTGACTCGACGAACGACTGGCTTACGGCGTCCACCTGATGATCCAAGGCAAATCGAAGACATTCATAGTCTCTGTCTGTAAACGCTCCTATACCCAAGGATATCCCGGGGAGGTTCAAACCCTTTCTGGACCGTAATTCCGCCCCCACCCGAACGACACAATTTACATCGTGGCCCGTAATGCTGACTGCCTCGAGCTGAATGAGACCATCGTTCAAGAATATCTGATCACCCTTTTTAACCGTTTGTGGAAGATTGGGCAGATTCACAGAAACACGGTTCCGATCACCTTGAATTTCGTCAATGGTAAGGGAAATTTGATCCCCGGTCCTCAATTCCACAGGCTCCTCTTTGAGGTTTCCTATCCGAATCTTTGGACCGGGCAGATCCGCCAGAATAGCCACATCTCGCCCGTGTCGGGAGGAAACCTCACGTATATTTGCTATCACTTCATTATGATCTGTAAAGTCCCCGTGAGAGAAATTGATCCTGGCCACATTCATGCCTGCCAGTACCATCTGCTCTATGGTTTCAGGCGACCTGGAAGCTGGACCGATTGTGCAAACTATTTTCGTTTTGTTAAGCGGAAGCGCCATGTTTTCACCTTGATCCGATTTTGTTATACCCGATCTTAATATTTCATTTTATAGTATATCATTGCTTGATGGTTGCAAATTCTGTTCGCTCACATAAACCTAACGAATCGGTCGTGAAAATTGGAAATCAAAAACATTTTTAACCACCCTCACAAGTAAAGAACTGCGCAGATTAAGAAGTGATGGATGGTTCCAAATGTCTAATTCATGATATCTTTGGTCTGCATACTGAACTTACTTCCTCAAGTGAGAAGTGATATGATACAATTATAAATGTGGCTTAAAAAGATACCAAATCGCATTGACATCTTGTATGATCATGCTCGTCATTCACGGTTTTCTGTTCAGCAGGAGGAACCATGCTCGTTCAATCAAGTCCCAGTCATAGTCTCACCATTAGAGTCAGGTTTGAGAGACGTCCCGGAGCGTTGGCCAGAATTGCTACAACAATAGGTGAGATGGACGCTCTGGTAGGCTCAATTCCTATTGTAAAAATTCAAAAAGACCATGTCATAAGGGATTTTGACATTTACGCCAGCGATGAAAATCACGAGCAACGAATAGTTGATACCCTTAAGGCAATGCCTCAAGTGGAAGTAATCGCCGTCACCGACCGGACATTTCAATATCATAAGGGTGGGAAAATAGAGATAACCCCCACAAAGAGGCTAGCAGGCCGGGAAGATCTTTCGATGGCCTATACTCCTGGTGTTGGTCGAATCTCTATGGCCATAGCTAGAAACGCCGAAGAAGCTTATAAGTATACCATAAAAGGAAATACGGTAGCAATTGTGACTGATGGGTCCGCTGTACTCGGGTTAGGCAACATCGGCCCTCTTGGGGCCCTGCCTGTCATGGAAGGAAAGTCCATGTTGTTCAAGGAGTTCGCCGGGGTCAACGCATTCCCCATCTGCTTAAACGCGTCTACCACCGATGAAATTGTGGCCGCAGTTAAAGCCATCAGCCCTGTTTTCGCCGCCGTAAACCTCGAGGATATTTCAGCTCCAAGATGTTTTGAGGTTGAAAAACGGTTGACGGAAGAACTCGACATCCCAGTGTTCCATGATGATCAGCATGGCACGTCAATTGCCGTCCTGGCGGCTTTGAGGAACGCCCTCAAGAGGGTGGGTAAACGCTTGAGTGACGTTAGAATTCTTGTTTCCGGAACAGGCGCGGCTGGTGTGGCATGTATCAAGACTCTACTAGAAGCCGGAGCGCGCCAAATTCTCTGTTGCGACCGCTCGGGGGCCTTATATCCTGGTCGGGTTGAAGGTATGAATCCAATCAAGGAAGAAATTGCCCGACTCACCAATCCTGAAGGTATCCAGAGTCCACTCAAGGAAGCGCTGGTTGGAGTCGATGTATTCATTGGACTATCCGCAGGAAACCTGCTCGATCCAAAGGATCTTGAAGTCATGGCCCCGAAATCCATCGTTTTCGCCCTTGCTAATCCTATACCTGAAGTCAACCCATGGGAGGCGCTCGATTATGCTCAGATAGTCGCTACAGGTCGAAGTGACTTCCCTAATCAGATTAATAACGCTCTTGTTTTCCCTGGAATTTTCAAAGGGGCCTTAAGTGTCCGCGCAAGGAAAATTACGCGGGAGATGAGACTGGCGGCATCCGCCGCAATCGCTGGCTTAATCCCGGAAGATGAACTGGCTGATCAAAACATAATCCCAGGCATCTTCAACAAGGGCGTGTGCCCCGCAGTAGCTACTGCGGTCGCAAATGCGGCGGCTTTCAGCGGAGGCCTGTGACTGAAGTGACGCATTAACCATTAGTCAAATTCATCACATGGCAGAAAGTGTCCGTCCCAGACTTCTTAACTTGAGTACCACTGCCCTGATAGGGGCGCCACTTGGCAGGAACTCTGAATTGCCCCTTTTATGACTATATGTCTACTTGAACTCACAGACGGGTTATCAGGAAATACAAAAAACTAAGGCTTTGGCCGAATTTAGTTCAAGGTAAACCACCAATTTATCGGGAGCGGAAAGGAAATGTCACAGCTCCAGGCGTCTGCGCCATACACTTGATCCGAGTGTTCAGTGAGGGCCTGCGCCTAGCGATTCATTATGGGAAGTCCGGTTCAATACAGTATTAGTTTTATAAAAAGTGTAAGCGGCATTGGCTATACCCTGCGGAGTTAATCCGTAATCCTCGAGAAGTTCGTTTCGAGTCCCGTGTTCTACAAACACATCTGGAATTCCAAGGCGTATAACCTTAACGTCAGTCAATCCTTCGTCGGCCAGCAGTTCTAGAACTGCGCTACCAAATCCGCCGGCAAGAACACCCTCTTCGACGGTTATCACACGACCAGTGGCCCGCGCCAGTCGTACAATCAACTCACTATCAAGAGGTTTTACAAATCTTGGATTTACGACGCAGGCAGAAATACCAAATGTCTCGAGAATCTCAGCCGCTTGGAGAGCTGGATACAGCATGGACCCCAACGCCAGCATGACAAGATCACTCCCGTGCCGGACAATCGCCCCTTTACCCAAGGGAACGATCTCAGGGAAATCCTTTATTGGAACCCCAACGCCTTTTGCTCGAGGATACCGTATAGCGCAAGGCGATCCCGATTCAATCGCGGTAAAGAGCATGTCAGCCAGTTCATCTTCTGAGGAAGGGGCGATTACCACTAGATTCGGCACATTTCTGGTAAAGGCCACATCAAAGACCCCATGATGCGTCGGACCATCCTCTCCTACGACACCAGCCCTATCCATAGCGAAAATTACCGGTAAATTCTGCATGCAAACATCATGAATTATATGATCATAACCACGTTGAAAGAACGTTGAATATATAGCCACAACAGGTTTATAACCCTCGCAAGCCAAACCAGCGGCGAAAATTACGCCGTGTTGTTCCGCTATGCCGACATCAAAGAACCTTTTGGGAAAGATTTCTCCGAATACGGCCAAACCCGTTCCATATTCCATGGCCGCTGTTATTGCCATGATTTTTGGGTCTCTTTCGGCCAGTTTGATCATTGTTTGCCCAAACACGGCAGTATATGTAGGAGAGTTGTCGGATGCGCGTGCCTTGCCAGTTGCTATTTCAAACGGCCCAACGCCGTGAAACATGCTTGGATCCTCCTCAGCGCAACAATAACCTTTCCCCTTGCAAGTAATAGTGTGCAAAAGCACTGGCTTTCGAAATCTTTTCACATTGGTTAGGGTCTCAATCAAATGCCGCAAGTGATGCCCGTCGATTGGCCCCACGTAATTGAAACCAAGGTCCTCAAAAAGACGTCCCGGCGTAATGAAACCCTTTAAAGCATCTTCGAATTGACGGGCGACACCGTAAATGGAACGGCCCATAAATCCCGGAATATTCTTCAGGATACTCTTGATTTCGTTTCTGAATCGGGTAACAACTTGACCGGTCATGATCCGGTTCAAGTAGGCGGCCATGGCCCCCACATTCGGTGAAATAGACATCTCGTTGTCGTTCAGGATTATTATAAGGTCCTTTTCTGCGGCGCCGGCCTGATTTAATCCTTCGTAAGAAACACCACAAGTAAGAGATCCATCACCAACCAGCGCAATGACCTTGTGGTCCTCTCCACTCAAACAGCGGGCCTGGGCAAATCCGGCGGCCACGCTGATAGCATTGCCGGCGTGGCCTGTGTCGAAAAAATCATACTCGCTTTCTCTTCGCTTGGGGAATCCCGCAATTCCTCCCCTTGACCTTAAAGAATGGAACCTGTCCCGTCGGCCGGTCAATATCTTGTAAGCATATGCCTGATGTCCTACATCAAAAACAATCCGATCCTCCGGCGGAGAAAAAACCCTTAACAGCGCAATCGTCAATTCGACGACCCCTAGACTGGACGCCAAATGGCCTCCATTGTCCGAGACTGTTCTAATGATGAGGTCCCGGACCTCATCACTAAGTGTCTTAAGCGATTCAAAAGGCAATTTCTTGAGGTCTTCCGGTGACTGAACCTGATTGAGTACTGTATATTCCGTATTTCTAATTTGATGCTCTTCCATTTCCCATCCGCAAAAAAATTAACTCATCCGCCGGGCGACAAATTCCGTGAGCAATACCAAACAACGAGCTGTTTCGCCAAAAGGTTTAATCAATTCTCTAGCCTCGGCTAGAAGATTTAGAATTAACCGTCTCGAATGATCGGCTCCATGTAAAGACGGATAAGTGGCCTTACCCCGCTTTCCATCTTTCTTCACCGCCTTGCCAAGTTTTTCCGGATCACCTTCCAAGTCCAACAAATCGTCCCTTATCTGGAAAATGATCCCGAGTTTTTCTCCAAACTTGTAAAAGATGTCTAACTGAGCTCTGTCCGCCCCCGCCAGCAGGGCCCCACTTGTGACAGCGGCCCTTATGAGGGCCGCTGTTTTGTTAAGTATTATCTTTTCTATCGCTGCGTTGTCCGCTGGTTTCCCCTCGAAATACATGTCCAACGCCTGTCCTGCTATCAATCCTCTCGAACCACAGGCTTCAGCCACATCACGGATGACCGCCAGGACACGATGACACGGAAATATCCTTGATAATTCTACAGAACCGAGAATCTCAAAGGCAAGGGTGACTAAAGCGTCGCCCGCCAGAATTGCAGTGGCTTCCCCGAAAACTTTGTGGCAAGTTGGCTTGCCCCTGCGATAATCGTCATTATCCATGGCCGGCAAATCGTCATGAATAAGAGAATACGTATGGACACACTCCAATGCTACAGCTAAAGGCATTATGTCCGATTTGTCAGCGCCGACAATCTCCGCAGCGGTCATTGCCAGAATAGGTCTGATACGTTTCCCGCCAGCGAAAATACTGTATCGCATGGCCTCGTGTAGAGACTGAGGTTCCAGTTCAGCGCTCGGGACAAATTTGTCCAGGGCCTCGTCTACTAGGTCTCGGTTTTGGGAAATAAATTTTTCAAGGACTGAATCCAATAAACTAACCTTCTCCACGACTGAACGAAATACGGTCCAGATCGGCCAAAAGTTCCTCAACTTTACCTTCCGACTGACTCAATATTTCGAACAATGTTCGCGAAACTCCCACACCTTCTTCAAACAACCTCAGGCTTTCCTGCAGACCAAGCCCTCCACTCTCCATCTTTTCCACTATTACCTTTAGCTTCTCTAAACCAACATCAAAATTGTCAGTTTCGACTGATCCTTTAAGATCTAGTGACATTTATTCCTCATGTTCCACAATTTTGTATTCGGGGCAGACCAAGACTGAGAAGCCACATTATTTGATTTCCTTATCGTCATTTCCAATCAGCTCGCTCAATTCCCGTTTTGCAGCTACGGATCCTGGATCGATCTTGAGAGCCTTCAAGAAATTCTTTTCAGCCTGTTCTCTACGCATGAAAAACTTCTTATGGATAAAACCCTCAAGATAATATCCGTCAGCGAGTTTTTGCGGAGCAGTGGTGTCCGATCGCTCCCGAATCCTGTTGGAAGCCTGAATATCGTCTAGTGCGGTTTTCACATAATAAGCCGGAAAATTTTGATACAATCTTGCCTTTATCTTGGCTTGGGCCAATTCATAGAGAATGTCCGCATAAAGTTCTGGTCGATCAGATCCAGAAACATCCAGAGAATCCCTGGCTTCCTCCAGCAGATCAAAGGCCTCAAGGTAATGCATCCTTTGTATAAGTGATTTTCCGACATTCAACAACCTTAGGACCTGTAAATCTTGCGTTCCATTGTTTTGGCCGAAAGGCTCACCCGTCCAAAAAATAACAATCATAGCAGAAAAAAAAGCGGCCAACCAATATTTGCCCAAAATGTTGTAAATGTTGTTCTCCACGTGACACGGTGTGGTTCGTTTGTACATTTTAAACAAATCGCATAAATGTAACAAGCGGTTCGCAGCTTTTTCTTGTCTTGTGCGGCACATTTGTTTTTGCGAGAGTATGTCCATGCTGAAATGAGAAGAACTTGCGGACAGGGATCTTGTGAGGTAATTGCGCCTGTAAAAGCGCATGCAAAGCAATGGTGTATCTGATCGGAATGAAGCCAATTTCCCCCTAGTTTCAGCCTCTCCGTATTACTGGTTCAACTCTATTTCTACTCTACGACTCCCTCGATCATCCTGACCATATGGACTGGACGCTGGCGACTGACCGGCGGACATGGCCATAACGCGAATCCGAGATCTCGGAATACCATACATGGTAGCAAGAAATTGAGCCACACTCTCAGCGCGTTTACGCGCAATGGCGAGATTCTGTTCAGGCTTTCCTCGTCCATCAGAATAACCATTGAGCGTAACCCTGGAATTTGGATTTTGTCGCAACGCCACAGCAACAGCGTCAAGAGTAGCCCTGTTCGCAGCATTTGTGGCAGGATCCTTGGACGCTACGGAAAAACTGTTGAAATCGAACAATATAGGGCTAAATCCGGCCGGGGCGGGCCTAGACGTTCCAGCACACGGTTTGACCCAATATTTCAGCATCCACGCGTGCCATCCCGCCGGCGAACCAAATTCCGCAACGTTATGGTACTCTCCTCTTCCTACCTGAGCAATTCCCTTGAGAAAATATGTCCCATCCTGAGAGTTTCCGATCTGGAAAGTGTGTATCTCAAGATCGGGATTATTCCTACAAATCTGCTCCGCTGTTTTGATTGGGTCCGCCTTGCATGAATCCATACCACCACCAATAAGCAATATGATGCTTTTGCCATTCGCTGACGCGATCTCGTCACCGGAGGCGCGCAATCCGGCGGCAATAGCGCTGGTCCCGTAAGATACTGTCTTGGGAAATGAATTAATAAATCTCTCCGGGTCCCACGGCTGTATAGCCAGAATACTTTCAGTGCTATTGCAACCCATTCCGACCTTTAAGCCGTAATGTCTAAGGCCTACGTTAAAAAAACCGTCTGCTGTCAAGGGCATGGCTTTCCCAAATAAATCCATTTGTCTTAACAGAATTTGGTAATGATCCTTCTCTTTCATAAAACCCGAGGCGTCAAACAGCACAAGAATGTTGATGACTTTGCGACAATCATCACCAAAAGCGCCTCGACTGAAGAGGGTTAAACAAACGATCAAAGGAAGAATTATGATTAAACGGCCTAGAAAACGCCGGGAAGTTCGCATTACTCGCTCCTGAGAGAGCCTGTAGCCGCAAAATAACGGCCTTTTTCTGATTTGCTTGCAATTAGCAGAGGATGCCCATATTGTCAACAATTATACCGAAATAGGCATGGTCTGGAGTTTCTGTGTCTCGTTCGTTTTAAAATTATATGAGGATGTCATGCTAAATTTTTTTTTGGACGTGATCATGGTCTGCGTTATCGGATGCGTCCTAATATATGCTTTGCCCACTTTGTGGTCCTATCTGGAGTCGACTGAGACAAAGCAGGACCGAACTATTTTTGCATTGACGGATGATGGCTGGAGGATCGCCCTTCACAATTATGCGCCGCGAGGCCCAAGAATCGGTAAACCTGTAATACTTTGTCATGGAATTGCCGGAAACAGATTCATGTTCGACCTGAACAATGCCCCCTCGCTTGCGGATTACCTTAGAAGTCAGAATCGGGACGTATGGGTGGCGGAACTCAGAGGGTCGGGCTGCAGTGGACGTCCAGGAATACTTCTGTCGGACAACCCGCTAAATTGGAGTTTTGACGATCACCTCGACTATGATGTGGAGGCGATTATTAGGAACGTGATCAATGAAACGGGAGCGGACTCCGTCCACTGGGTCGGACACAGCATGGGTGGTATGCTGATCGAAGCCTACATCTCGCGTAAAAAATCATCAGGTGTTGCTTCCGCAGTAGCATTGGGGTCTCCAACAGATTTTACAGGAATGCAAACCCATCAATTCAGGCATGTCCTGAAAATAGGCGCAGTGTTAAAAGTGATTCCATTCAATCCCATGATTCTTTTGATAAAGTGTTTTTTCCCGATTTTGAGATTCTGCCCGGGTCTCCTTTCGACGCTTTTTTGTTCGGAAAATATTGAATGGTGGGTTATTCGCAAGATTTCAGCTATCGGGATTGAGCCGGTATCTTCAAGCGCCCTGTGGTCGGACATGGCTCGATTCCTTTCAGAAGGTAAGTTCGCAGGTCCTTCCGGCAGACCCTATTTGCAAGGCATCGAAGAATCAAAGACTCCATTGCTTGCCATTTCTGGGGCAAAAGATATCATGGCTCCCCAGAAGGCCGTTTTATCGGTTTGTGAAGCTAGCGCCGACGGTTGCGTCAGAGAAAGCGTGATTTTGGGTAAACAGACGGGACTAGAGCAGGATTATGGTCATGTGGACCTGTTGCTGGGCAAGAGGGCGCGTGAGGAAGTATTCCCAATAATAGAAAAATGGTTAGCTAGATGGGACAGTGTAATTTCTCAGAAATGTATTGGAACGCAAAACTGAGACTCTTAAAAAGTTTCATGATATTTGGAAATTAGCTTTTTAGCTTGACTTAATTAATAAATCTCTATATTTTTACAGTTTGTACTTGACAAAAGTATTTCAGGCCGTGCCATTAAAATGAAAATTCCGGTTGAAGACATATCGCCCGATGGTTTGGAAATTCAATTCGATGAATCGAAAAATATTTTGGGCGAGGCGCTTTCAGGCCTAAGATTGCCGACTGATGTTGTCATTGATCCCAAGATTAGGGGTCATGTCACAATTATGAAAGATATTGATGAAATATTGATTTCCGGCGCCGTAGAAGTCAATATTACCATGAATTGCTCTAGATGTCTTTGTCAATTCGAGTCTTCAATTCCTATCAATCTAGACCTCGCGGCGCGACGAGAGATTCGACAAGACGACGAACATGAGATGAACTTTGAGTTGGATTTCAACGAAGTCATCATTCATAATGAAGAAATTGACCTTGGTGAGTTGATCGTTCAGGAAATTTCTCTGGACATTCCGATGAAACCATTGTGTAAAGACGATTGTCTCGGGCTTTGTCCCCAATGCGGCGGCGCCATCGAACATGATGGTTGCTCCTGTTCTGCGGGGGAATCAGTTGATCCTCGTTGGAAAAAGCTCGCAATACTGAAGTCAAGACTTAACAATTGATGTGAGAAGGATTTAAAATGCCAGTCCCCAAAAAACGGGTATCCCGTACAAGACGTGATAAGAGGCGAACTCACAAGAAGTTGACGCCGATAAATCTTTCAAAATGCCCGGAATGTTCTCAACCGGTAGCGCCCCACAGAGTATGTCCGAGTTGCGGGTATTATAAAGACCGGACCGTCCTCAATGTTGACTAGCGAGTTTTGAAAGAAAGAATGGCCCCCGAACCCGTACCTTCCGGCGACTATTCCGTAGCTTTGATGTTCCCCGGACAGGGGTCACAGTTTCCAGGAATGGCTTTAGACATTGTCCGTGAGAACAATGATTCGCGCGAAACTCTTGCTTTGGCCGACGAAATCCTCGGATATTCATTGAGCCGAATTATGGGAGGCGTCAACGGTAATGAGCTGAACCAAACAGTTCATACCCAGCCTGCCATATTTGTCCATTCCATGCTGGTATGGCGTTTAGTGGAAAACCAACCGGGTCTGAATCCAATAGTTGCGGCAGGACACTCTCTTGGCGAGTATAGCGCATTGTGCGCTGCAGGCGCGCTAACTTTCGAAGACGCTCTAAGACTCGTGAAGGTTAGAGCGGAGACCATGGACAAAGCTCAGCCTCCCGGGACCTGCGGTATGGCGGCTGTTATTGGGGTACCGGTTGATAGAATATACGAGATTGTAGAATCCGAAAAAAGGGGATCGGTCCTCGAGATAGCCAACTACAACTCACCCGACCAGTGTGTGATATCCGGAACTTGTGACGCTCTAAAACGGGCCGCTGACATATTGAGTAAAGAAAGGCGGTCGCGCGTTGTCATATTACCTGTTTCGTCTGCATTTCACACTTGTCTCATGGATTCCGCGCGAGAAAGCCTGAAATCGGTAATCGATGAAACTGTTCTTTCTCCCCTCCGTTTTCGCGTAATCGCCAACGTAAACGCTGAACCTTATCCTGACACCCCTATGGATATGAAGGCTCTATTGCTAAAACAGCTAGTGTCTCCTGTTCTCTGGGAGTCGTGTATCAGAAAGATGATTTCTTTAAAGGCTTCACAATTCCTGGAAATTGGGCCTGGAAAAGTTTTGTCCGGTTTGATGCGGAGAATTGATCGCACCGTCTCCGTCACTTCTCTGTCAGACTCTCAGACAATCAACGACATCCATGGAGCGTTTGCATGAGCGGCGTAGTTCCATGGATGAATTTTAAAGGCCAAACGGCTCTGGTTACTGGAGGCGCACGCGGAATAGGGCGTCAGATTGCTATTGATTTGGCCAGGTATGGCGCCTTCGTGATAATCAATTACAAATCTGATGATGACGCTGCCACTGAAACCTTCCGAACAATTGTCGAATTGGGAGGCGACGGGGCCCTGCTGAAATTCGACGTCTCTGATTCCGAGCAAGTAGACAAAAATGTGAACGACATCCTTCAGCAACGCAAGTCAATAGAAATACTCGTTAATAATGCCGGGATCGCGAGAGACGGCCTCGTGGGACGAATGAAGGACGTGGACTGGAATGATGTTCTGAACACAAACCTGACGGGCGCTTTCAACATGTGTAGGATGTTGACCAAAAGTATGATTAGGAAGCGCTACGGTAGAATAGTGAATATATCATCTGCGGCGGGAGAACTGGGAAACGCTGGACAGGCAAACTATTCAGCGGCAAAAGCGGGTCTGATCGGCTTGACTAAGGCTCTGGCCAGGGAATTGGCGCCTCGCAATATATTGATAAACTGCGTGACGCCGGGGATGATATCTGGGGGAATGTCAAATCAACTGAATCCGGAACAGGTCGATGCGATTTTGAAGCATGTTCCATTAGGCAGGTTTGGGACACCGGAAGATGTAGCGGCTTGCGTTGTGTTTCTTTGCTCAGACATGGCTAATTATATTACTGGTCAGGTTTTTAGAATTAATGGCGGACTATATATGTAACGCCAATGGGATGAACAGAACAGCGAAATCTGTTTTCCTTTAGACTAGGAACTCTTTTCGCTGTTGTTAATAGTGAAAAAAATTCAAGGAGATCCGGTATGGATGATATTGAAAAAAAGATCGTTGACCTTGTCGCTGAAGTACTGGTGGACGTTAACAAAGAAAATATTCGATTAGATTCCAAGATTGTAGAGGATCTGGGCGCGGAATCTTTGGATATTTACGACATGATTGCTTTACTGGAAGATGAATTTGGGATGGAAATCAGCGACGAAGAGGTCGAAAAGATCCGAACGGTTCAGGATGTGGCTGATTTCATCAAGGTTAGTCAAAAGAAGTCCTAAATATTCTTTCTATTCGTAAAAAGTTGGGAGGAACGCTTGCGGCGTAGGGTTGCAATCACTGGAATGGGTTTGGTCACCTGTCTCGGCACAGGTGTTGATAAAAACTGGAATCAGCTCACTTGTGGCCAATCGGGCATTCGCCCAATTACCTTGTTTGATCCTAAAAGGTGCCAGACCAGAATTGCAGGGGAAGTTCCGTCAGAATTCGACCCGTTGCAATACGTTCCGGTCAAAGAGTTACGCCGTCTCGACCGTCATCAGCAAATAGGTCTAGTTGCGGCCTGTGAGGCTGTTCAAGCCTCTGGGTTGATCACCCCTCCCGCTGATCCATATCGTTACGCAGTTGTAATAGGATCCGGGATTGGCGGCCTTTCTACGATCGAGGCTGGATATGAGGTGTTGAGGGAAAAGGGCCCAAAAAGGATGCCCCCAATGATGATCCCTATGGCGGTAGTCAATTTGTTGCCCGGATTGATCGCCATGAGATTCGGTCTGAAGGGACCCAATTTTGGGATTGTCAACGCTTGCGCTTCCAGCGCCTCAGCAATAGGCGAAGCATACAGGCTCATAGCGTCTGGATCAGCGGACGTTGCAATTACCGGTGGAGCGGAAGCCGTAGTGGGTGAATTCGCCATCTCGGCTTTCAATGCGTTGAGGGCGCTTTCAACCAGGAATGACGAACCGGCAAAAGCCTCTAGACCATTCGACCGTGACAGAGACGGTTTTGTGTTGGCAGAGGGCGCCGGTATGCTGACCCTGGAATCAATGGACCATGCGAAAAGTCGAGAGGCAACTATTCATGCTGAAATAGTTGGATATGGCGCCACATCAGACGCTTATCACGTAGTGATGCCGGATCCGAATGGCGCCGGCGCCAGTCAGGCAATGCGTTTGGCTATTCAAGACGCTGGCATCGAACCCGAACGGGTTGAATATATAAATGCTCACGGTACATCCACCGAATTGAATGACAAGACGGAAACGCTCGCAATTAAAAGTTCGTTTGGGAAATCGGCCTATAAATTGTCCATCAGTTCCACCAAGTCCATGACGGGTCACACTTTAGGGGCCGCTGGCGCCATAGAAGCGATATTTACCGCTCTGACTCTGGAGAGCGGTATGATACCTCCAACATTAAACCTTGACTCACCAGATCCGGAGTGTGATCTTAATTACACGCCCAACGTGCGGGTAAATCGTAGTGTCGAATACGCTATATCGAACAGCTTCGCATTTGGTGGCCAAAACGTGTCCCTTTTGTTCAGGAGACCTTAGTAAAATGGCGATTGTTTTGATCGGGTCCGACCATGCTGGGTTCAATTTGAAGGAAATAGTCAAGCAAGAACTCGTCCAAAAAGGGTACGAGGTTCTTGATGTAGGTTGTTTCTCTGAAAACTCTTGCGACTATCCAGTATTTGCCGCTGAACTGTGTAAGCAAATTCAAGACGGCAAGGCCCCAAAAGGGGTTTTGGTCTGCGGTACCGGTATCGGTATGTCTATGGCGGCCAACAGGCTCAAGGGTATAAGAGCGGCTTTATGCGCAAACGAATATCAGGCGCGTATGAGCAGGGCACATAATGATTCCAATGTCCTTTGTTTAGGTTCCAGGGTCCTTGGACAGGACCTGGCTATATCAATCCTGGACGTATGGCTCAAAACCGAATTCGAAGCTGGGCGTCACAAAAGACGAATAGACATTATCGAATCATTTTAATTTTTTCTCATCGTAGACCGGTCAATCAATATTTCATTATCATGAAATCCCTAAAGTCCGCCAAAATTGTCAGACATATACGGTTACAGAATTTCCAAAGCGACCGGCTACGCGTCCTTTGAGGCTTCAAATAGAGGAAAAACATGAATCCACTTCAAAAAACTGACCCTGAAATATATGACATAATCGCACAGGAGAGAATGCGCCAGGAATATCGGTTGGAAATGATCGCGTCGGAAAATTTTACATCGTCTGCGGTAATGGAGGCTCAAGGGAGTATCCTCACAAATAAGTACGCCGAGGGCTACCCCGGACATCGATATTACGGTGGTTGCTCAAACGTAGATATTATAGAAGAAATTGCTAGAACCAGGGCTGCTGAAATATTCGGGGTCGACCACGCCAATGTTCAGCCGCACTCCGGAACTCAGGCAAACATGGCCGTTTTCTTCTCTGTGATGGAACCTGGCGAGACCTATTTGGGTATGGATCTTGCGCATGGCGGCCATCTTTCCATGGGGCACCCCAAAAATTTTTCGGGAAAGATTTACAGGGTGGTCCCTTATTCGGTCAGACGGGAAGATCACCTTATCGATTATGATATGGTCCGCACACTTGCTATGAAACATCGCCCCAGAATGATTATAGCCGGGGCAAGCGCCTATCCGAGAATTATCGATTACTCAATTTTTGGTGAAATAGCCCGAGAGGTGGACGCTGTTTTGATGGCGGATATCGCCCACATAGCCGGGCTGGTCGTAACCGGATTGCATCCTTCTCCAGCTAAAGACGCCGATTTTGTCACCACCACCACACACAAAACATTGCGCGGTCCCAGAGGAGGGATCGTAATGTGCAAAAAGAAATGGGCGTCTGTCCTAGATTCGTGCATCTTCCCTGGAATGCAGGGTGGACCTCTGATGCATGTCATCGCTGGTAAAGCTGTAGCGTTAAAAGAGGCTGCAACCCCGCAGTTTAGAGAATACCAATCACGAGTCGTCCAGAATGCGAAAACTCTTGCTCAGGAATTGATGAGTCATGGTTTCAGGATTGTTTCGGGCGGAACCGATAACCATCTGGTGCTCGTTGACCTAACGGATAAAAATGTTAATGGCGCCCAGGCTCAGGAAATCCTGGAAGCTGCTGGTATAACAGTAAACAAGAATGCCATACCCTTCGATCCCCTACCCCCTGGAAAAGCCTCCGGTATAAGGATTGGAACCCCTGCAATTACAACCAGACAAATGGGGACCAATGAAATGCGCACAATTGCGTCTTGGATATCTGAAGCGATAGAGAACCGAACCAATGAGTCGGTCATCCGTAGAATAGGGGAAAATGTTAGAGAATTGTGTGTCAAATTTCCTCTTTATATGAATGGGAAAGGTGGAATCTAAGATGGCCGGCGCAGGAACATTAAGAAACTTTAAACTGTTTCCCGAGAGACGGTTCGATGTCGACTTCCCTTTAATTTTCTGGCTGGCAGGGCTGTGGTTCTACCTAAAAAGCTTTCTTTACTTTTGTTACCTGTATATGCTGGGGTTGGATCCCACTCCATATTCTACCGCAGTCAAGTTTGAAATCTTTTATTTCGCGGTAGCCTTGATACCGGCCTTTCTGCTGGGAGTGGCTTTCTGGAATGAAAAAGCTACCGCAGTGGTTTGCGCCATCGTTTACCTCGTTATCGACACTCCGATCCTGGGTTTCCATGTACTTAGGATGGCGGATGAAGGTTATCTGGATTCTGGACTCACACAATTTTTTGAGATTGGAAGTCTAGCAATGAACGTGATCGTCCTTGGGTGGCTTATTGGTTCGCGTTCAGCCACAAAATCCAATATGGACACATCAAGGAAACCTAAACGACGTTAACTCAATATGAAAACTTCCTGGATTTAGTTTGCATAATCATGATGTGTAGCGGCTCCGGATGTAGCCCCTGCAGAACTGGCGTTTTCCACATAACGTCCAATTTCGGATTAATTGTTGACATTGTGTAGTTAAATTAATATAATAAGTTCATAAATTAAAGCGAAGCATTATTGCTGCAAGCCTCCACGCTTCGTTACCTCCTAAAAAGCCGAGCCGGCGAAAAGCTCGGCAATTTTTTTATGGGCCATTTCAAGGCCATTTACAACAAAGCTTCGAAGTCTCTTGATTACACCTGGCGCTGATGATACATTATAACTTAATACGTCTTTGTGTCGGCCCATATTTGAAAACGAACCCATTGATTTATCTCATTTGCGGTTTCAATTCCGTTATATAGAAACTATGGCTAGTTTGTTACCAGATTGGTGGGCAGAGAGTGATCTCGTTTGAGGAGGCGGCATTATGGAAATTGAGTATGTAAGAACGACATGTCCCTATTGCGGATGTGGGTGCGAGATACTTTTGGAGACAGTGGACGGTAGAATAACACAAACTCTGCCTTCCAAAACCAATCCGATGAATCAGGGGAAGCTTTGTATCAAGGGATGGAACGTCCATGAGTTTGTTCAGAGTCCTCAGAGATTGACAAAACCCCTGTTGAAAAAGGATGGGGTTCTTCAGGAAGTTTCATGGGACGAGGCGCTGGATTTCACCGCGTCACGTTTACAGGAAATAAAGGCAAAGTATGGTGGGGACAGCATGGCTTTCCTTTCATCAGCAAAATGTAGCAATGAAGAAAATTATCTTTTTCAGAAATTTTGCCGGGTAGGGTTTGGAACAAATAATGTAGATCACTGCGCAAGGCTTTGACACTCTTCAACGGTGGCAGGTCTTGCCGCCGCTTTCGGGAGTGGAGCCATGACAAACTCGATCCCCGAGATTGAGGACGCCGACTGCATTTTCATTATCGGATCTAATACTTCTGTTGCCCATCCACTTATAGCCAGTAGAATTTACAAAGCCAAAGCAAAGGGCGCAAAAATTATCGTAGCGGACCCCCGCAGAATTCATGTCACGTCTGTCGCCGACATTCATGTTAGGCAGAAACTAGGCTCGGATGTCGCCCTGATAAATGGCCTCATGAATGTTATTGTTTCCAAAGGCCTTCATGACAAACCTTTTATTGAGGAACGAACAGAAGGTTTTGAAAAACTTGAACAAACGTTAAAAAATTATCCTCCTGAAAAAGTCTCCGAAATAACGGGAGTATCCGTTGAAGATCTTGAAAAGATCGCAATTACCTTTGCTTCCTCAGACAAATCAACGATCTTGTACGCTATGGGCATTACTCAGCACTCACATGGCGTGGATAATGTGAAGTCATTAGCGAATCTCTCCATGTTAACGGGGAAGATTGGTAAACCCTCCTGCGGCGTTAACCCATTGCGCGGCCAAAACAACGTCCAGGGAGCGTGCGACATGGGTGGACTACCAAACGTTTACCCGGCTTATCAGGTTGTAACGGACGAAAATAACCGTAAAAAGTTTGAACAGATGTGGAATACCCAGTTATCGTCCAAGGTTGGTTTTACCATAATGGAGATGATGCATGGGCTTGAAGACGGCTCAATCAAGGGCATGGTGATCCTTGGCGAAAACCCGGCGGGCAGCGATCCCGATGTAAAACATGTTAAGCATGCGCTCGAGGAGGCTGAATTCCTAGCGGTTATTGATATTTTCCTTACCGACACGGCCAAGATTGCTGATGTGGTATTTCCAGGGGCTTCATTTGCGGAGAAAGATGGGACTTTTTCCAACACTGAACGCAATGTCCTGAGAATCAGGAAGGCTGTCAATCCCCCTGGTGACGCCAAACCGGATTGGCGGATAATATGCGACATCTCAACACGATTTGGCTTGCCAATGACTTATGAATCTCCGGAAAAAATCTTCGACGAGATCGCCTTGGTGACTCCCAGTTACGCCGGCTTAAGTTACGCCCGTTTGGAGAAGGGTCCCATACCTTGGCCATGTCCCACCAAGGACCACCCCGGCACTCCGATACTCCACAAGGACAGGTTTACACGCGGCAGAGGACTGTTTCACGCCTTGGAATACCGACCACCTGAGGAACTCGCTGATGAAGAATTTCCCACATTGCTGACCACTGGCAGGTTCTTTCCGCATTACCACACCGGCACAATGACACGTAACTCCATTACGCTGGAAAATGAAATGTCTGAGGGATACATTGAAATCCATCCACATGACGCAAAAGCTATAGGGCTAACCAGTGGTGAAAATTGCAAGATTGTTTCGCGTCGCGGCACAGTAATCACAAAGGCTGTGGTCACTGACATAGTAGAACCGGGAACTATTTTCATGAGCTTTCATTTCATGGAAGCCAATGCGAACGTCCTGACAAATCCTGCGCTTGATCCAATATGTAAAATACCTGAATACAAGGTGTGCGCTGTTAGGGTAGAAAAACTGGAAGAATCGAACTCTCTGGAGACAGAGGTAGCCGCAAACGCCTGACAACCTTTTATCAGACTGACATGAACAACGACTTGGAGAGATCATTCACGACGAATTCTCTCCGGGTCGATTCATGTAGCCCCCGTCTGAAACTCCGATTGTGATTAGTCCGGGGAATTTCGCTTTTGATCTAGTACCGGAGACAGGTTTACGGCGCCGTGGCCGAAAAAATTAAACCTGCCGGCCCTAGCGTACGTCACAATATCAAGACCTACCTGTCGGGCAATGTTGACGGCGGTTGAGCTTGCGCTTGAACGAGAGACAATGATGGGAAATTTTGACCTGGACGCCTTAGAAGCAGCTTCCGAAGTGATTCTCCCTGTGGTCAGCAGGATTTTATCAGAAGGGTCAATTCCCCCAAGAAAACAATATCCGATTATCTTGTCGATAGCATTGTGCCGCCCTATGTCTTCGCGTATTGCGATGGTTCGATCCACCGAAGCCACCGCCGCCGCATGGGCGCCTCTTGTCAGATCATAAACTCCCTTAAATGTGTCCAATTCTTTCATTCTCTTCAATATCAGGTCCGCAGTGAATGTTGGAACAGGACCAGTGTCACGTTTTGGTTGCAAGGCCATCTCCACGGAGAATACGACGCCTCCAGCGCAGCCTGATGTTAACATACCCTTCTTCTTAATTTTTCCCAGTTGATCTTCGGGCAAATTCACCTCGATTGAGACTATTCTGCTGAATCGATCAACCCTGGTCGCCAAAATTTCTGATGGGTCAGTCAAAACTCCTTCCGAAACCAGAAAGCCTATGAAGAGATCCTCCAGGTTAGTTGGCAAAGTGGCAATCGAAAGTATTTCCTCATCATTGACAAACAGTGTGTATGGAGTTTCCTTGGCAAGAGTAATCAAACGGTTGGAAAATGACCCGTCTGAAAATCGCGTCACCGGAAATTGTTGAGTCAATTCCGAATCTTCTGTTTGATCCACTGTTTCGGAACCAGTGAACTGATCCCGGCCAATATTTTTCTTCACAATCTTCCCACCCATTTCTCAAATATTTTCTCGAGATCGTTTTCTAAAAGTCATCAAAAAGCTCCTTGAACTGAGCGTCGGTAAATTTCTCGCATCTATTTCTAAGTCTAGTGTACGCCCACAAAAGTTGGAGCCCCTCGCTCGTAAGTCTTGTGCCGTCCTTTGTGGCATTAACCAGTTTAAACCCACAGCGTTCTTCGGTTGCGCGTATTTTTCCCCAGACCGCCCTGAATGGTTGTTTGAGTTTCTGGGCCGCCTTGTTCATAGATCCCTGTTCCATGATAGCTTCAAGGATTAACAGGCGGCCAGTTCCAATAATCAGCTTCCCTTCGTCGTTTTCAATCCAAATTTTTGATCTTACATGAAGCGGCATATCGGCCTCTTGGATTAGTCCTGAACATAATAAGTTATAAATTTCAATCGGGCTGAAGCTTGCGGTGCACATATTATTGTCACAATTGCAATTCGGTTGCAACCGACGCCTATGGGTATTTTCGAATTCAGCCAGTCAGATCTCGACCGATCGGTAATCCATTGGCTTGCAAAATGGTTCCTAACCGAGCTGCTTTGTGTTATTGACCACTTATCGTAGGATGTGTCCGGGAGGTCGGATGACAAAGACTAAACTAAGGATAGCGATAATCTACGGTGGAAGATCAGCCGAGCATGAAGTTTCCATAAGGTCTGCCGCGTCGGTTTTCGCAGCTATGGACAGGGATAAATATTCCGTTACCCCAATCTTTGTAACGAGAGACGGATCGTGGTACGCTAGGGAAGAAGCGTTAGGCTCTTTCAGTCCTCTGGAATGTCCCCAGGCCGGCCAAAGATTGATTCTGGCGCCTGATCCCGAATATGGCGGATTCTTAAAGTTGACGGGACATAATTGTTTTGAACGGTTTCCAATCGATGTCGTTTTTCCAGTTCTTCACGGCACTTTTGGAGAGGACGGGACTTTACAGGGATTACTGGATTTGGCCGATATTCCATATGTAGGGTGTGGAACACTGGCCTCCGCCGTAGGCATGGATAAAATCATCATGAAAGCTGTTTTTAGGGAGTGTGGTCTCAACGTCGGGCCCTTCTCATGGTTCTATCGCCTGGAATGGAAGAAAGACCCTGAAACCATTGTTAATGAATTGAGAAACCGCCCATTACCTCTGTTTGTAAAACCGGCCAATCTTGGGTCCTCAGTTGGAATCTCGAAAGTCTCTGACTTGTCGGCGCTGGAAGACGCTATTGATCAAGCTGCAAAATACGATAGGAAGATACTGGTTGAAGATGGAATACAAGGCAGAGAAATTGAAGTAAGCGTTCTGGGGAATGAAGACGCAATAGTGTCTGTCCCAGGAGAAATAGTTTCCCATTCGGTCTTTTACAATTATGAAGAGAAATATTTGCGTGATACAGCGGAATTGGCTATTCCCGCTAAACTGACCGCTAACGAAGTCGCCATGGCCCAGCAAGCCGCTTTAACGGCTTATCGGGCTGTTGATGGAAGTGGCCTGGCTCGTGTTGACATGTTTCTGACTCCAAACGACGAAGTCGTAGTTAATGAGATAAACACCTTACCAGGCTTCACATCCATCAGCATGTATCCCAAACTATGGGAGTCGTGCGGATTGGCGTACAATCAATTGGTCGACAAGCTCATTTTGCTGGCGTTGGAACGTTACCATGACAAAAATGCCATTCTAATAGATAGATAGTTAAACCAAATGAAGGCAATGGTTCTTGCTGCCGGACGTGGCTCGCGTCTAAGACCCCTGACACTGGAAAGGGCTAAACCCGCCATCCCATTATTGGGAAACCCTTTGGTCCGGACTATATTGGAGAAGCTTAGAGCGTTCGGGATTACGGAGTTTAGACTGAATCTCCATACCCTTCCCGAAACAATAAAACAGTGTTTCGACTTGGTCTTTGAGAATACCTCAGACGTTTCGTTCTCTTATGAACCTGAAATTCTTGGGACAGCCGGTGGGCTTAAAGCAAATGAATCATTTTTCAAGGATGAAACATTTCTTATGGTCAATGGTGACATTTTTTTCGAATTTGATATATCTAAAGTGATTGACTTTCATGTTCGGAACGACTCGCTGGCCACATTAGCGCTATGGCCTCAAAACCCTCCATATCAACATACCCCGATAAGAATTGATTCCAGCTATCGGATTCACTCGTTCCCCAGGACTAGAGAAAATTCGAGAAATCACGGACAGGCATATGTTTTCACGGGCATAACGGTTTTATCCAGGGACATTTTTAGACTCATCAAACCGAGTGGCTTTTCAGAAATAGTGGCTGATGTATACGAACCGTCCATAACCAAAGGCTTGAAGATTTGTGGGTGCCCAGTTCAGGGATACTGGAATGATTTGGGCACGCCAGCCCGTTATCTTGCAACTCAGAAAGAAGTCTTTGACTATTCGCGCATTAGGCCACCTTGCGTGATAGGTAATGGAGTGATTGTACGGGAACCGGAAAGAATGGGGCCATATGTCGCAATCGGTCAAGGGTCTGTAATTGAAGAAGATTGTGAAATTGGAGATTCAATATTGTGGGAAAATTGCAGCGTACGTCGGGGCGCAAGGATTAGACATTGTATAGTGGGACGAGGTGTTTGTCTCAAAGGGGACCTTGAAAATAGAGTGATTACTAGAAATGGAGAAATTCCGCTTGATTGAAAACTCCACTATTGTGCAAAGAATTGGCAGGGCCGCATCCGAAATCGGTAAACCTATTTCATATAAACAACTTGCGGGGGACGCTTCAACACGGATATATTTCAGGGTTACTTTTCAGGACGGGCAATCCGCCATATCAATGGTTGTGCGAGAACCCGGGTCAAATGAAGAAAGCGCCTTTGTTGAAATTCAACGATATCTGGAAAATCTAGGAGTGGCAGTCCCACGAATTTTTTCCCATGATGCTGCTTTAGGGGTCATTATTCTGGAGGATTTGGGAGATGACCTTCTGGAAAGCCTGGCGATTGGCGCCAACACTAAAGGATTAAAAAATCTGTACATGCTTGCAGTGGACACACTTGTTCACTTGCAAAAAACCCCTTTGAAACACTCGTTGCGTTGTAGAGCCTTTGACCTTGCGTTTGACGAAATGAAATTGATGCAGGAAATGAATTTTTTTGTGACCCATTTTGTTAGAGGTTGGGCGGCTAAGAATCCATCATCCGTGACAATTGAAGCAATGAATTCTTTTTTTCATAAGATTTGTAAGGAGTTGGCGGCCGAACCCAGGTTTTTTACTCATCGCGACTACCATTCCAGAAACCTCATGATTAAGAATGACCGTCTTTACATGATCGATTTCCAGGACGCGAGGATGGGCCCGGCCCAATATGATCTCGCATCGTTGCTTAGAGATTCGTATCTTTCACTGCCTGAGGATCTCGTGGAGCGATTAATTGTCCATTATCTTGAAAAGGCGGATCACCTTATAGATCCAAGCCATGATCATTTCCGAAGAATATTTGATATCATATCGTTACAAAGGAACATTAAGGCCCTTGGAACATTTGGCTATCAGGTTTCGGTCAGAAGGCTCCCACGATATTTGTCATCCATTCCAAGGACAGCAAAAAACATATCGCGAAATCTTCTCAGGTATCCTGAATTTAGAGTTTATTTTCCTGCTTTGGAAGAAAACATTCTGCAGCCCGCCTTTTCGATCTCAACGGATTCCCTGAAATAATAATTTACTTTAATTATATATTGCAACAATTTGTAATAAATGATATATTATGCCTAGAATTATACTGAAGCCATTGATCGGAAGAATGCTTATGAAACTATTAGCCAAAGCGTTCACAATCTTGCTCGGGATCTGCCTTGTAGCCTCGACGGCAGGTGCACAGACCGCTACTGGCCTTTCGACCCAAATCAACAACTTAAAGGCCTCGATAGAGGCGCAGATTGAGCAAATAAAAGCTGCTCGCTCATCTTCGGACAGCCAGATTGAACTCGCCAGATTAAGAATTGGCCAACAAATTCAGAAGTCCGAAGAAGATCTGGCAATTCAGATGGAACAGCTTCAGCGGCTCAGAGATCAACTCCAGCAGCAAAAAGACCAGGCTAACCAGACCGTTTCCAGCATGCAGAATGATCTGTCAGTCATTTCTACTGTTTCACTCAGCAGTATTGAGGATCAATTGTCTCGGACATCTGACCTTCTGAACCGCATGAGGCAGACTTATGAACAGGTCACAGGCGAGACGGATCCGACCAGCTCGAGTTCACTGGCTGTGAAGAGTTCCAACGCCTTGAGCGCAACTCCTCAGACATCGATGACATCTAGTTCCCCAGCAACATCATCAACCACAACAACTACGATGACATCGAGCTGCCCTTACAGCCATCCCCCTACAGTGGAAACTACATCGTCAGGAACACCTGACGGCACAACAGAGATGGACCCGACGCTTCCAGGTCTTTCAATCCAACCAGAAACTACGATCGCGCAGCCTGAAACGGATCAACCAACCACAACTCAGTCTGCGCCCTCGACTTCGGCAACCCCGGCGGTCTTCCCCACCCCTGCTCCAGGTGGAAGCTGACCGTTTGCTCACCAACAGGCGTCTAGTTAAGATGCCACGTTAATCGTACCTCCTCTTTTTGGGGGTCCGTTTCGCAAAACGAGGCGTTCCCCCAATCCCATTTTTTGCATATCAACATATCTGATGTAATTTCATTTAACTGAAACTAAATCCGAAGATTCCGGGGCGCAGGTTCTACGGCTTAGTATGGCTTGCAGCGCAAGAATCTCCCCTAAACATGGGAGATTAATTGCTTGGAATATTAACAGGCGTGAACTTCTTGATCATGCCTAAAATAGAGATCAAATAAACAGCATGGACTCGGGTTATTCCAGGTGACCATCAGTTCCATGATGATCAATGCCGTATTCTTTCAACTTGTTCTGCAAGGTTCGGCGAGTAATTCCAAGCTCGGCAGCGCTTCTTGTCCTGTTACCATCGTTGTGTGCCAATGTTACAAGAATAAGTTCCTTTTCAACCTCACGTATTGTCGCTCCAGGCCTTATGCCGTCCGTGTTGATCCCCTGCACTGGGTCCTCAACTGCACGCGCAATAGATTCAGGCACCTCAGGGAGCGAAACGTACTCATCACGGGTTAAGATAACAGCGCGCTCTACTACATTTTCCAGTTCCCTGATGTTTCCTGGCCAGGAATAGCGCATCATCGCGTCGAGGGCCCTCGGATGGAAACCCTTTAAATGACGTCCATTCTTTTCATTGTAAATTTTGAGAAAATGTTCAGTCAGGAGTGGGATATCTTCCTTACGCTCTCGTAATGGCGGTAACTGAATGGGCACTACATTCAGCCGATAAAAAAGGTCTTCACGAAACGTCCCTCGCTTGACTTCCTCCTTGAGGTCCTTGTTGGTGGCGCTCAATATTCTGATATCGACTTTCACGGTCTTGGTAGACCCTAAAGGTTCAAATTCGCGTTCCTGGAGGACACGCAGAAGTTTGGACTGAGTAGAGGGTGTCATCTCGCCAATTTCATCGAGAAATATCGTGCCTCCATCAGCAAGTTCAAACCTGCCTGGTCGTCGTCCCACGGCGCCTGTGAAAGCGCCTCTCTCGTGACCGAACAACTCACTTTCCAGAAGTGTCTCCGGGAGCGCAGCACAGTTGATCTTGATGAATCTCTTGTCTGATCTTGACGACCCTTGGTGTAAAGCATTTGCAATCAACTCCTTACCAGTGCCGGATTCGCCTAGGATGAGCACTGAAGCCTCGGTGGGCGCCACCATTGCGACGGTCTCAAGGACCTGCCTCATCTTGTGGGAACGGCCCACAATTTGAGACGCGTCAAATAAATTCTCTATGCGTCTTTTCTGGAGAATATTTTCCTCTTTTAATCTCCAGAACTCTAGTGTCTGTTGAACCTTTATTCTTAATTCTTCTATGTCGAGAGGTTTGGTCAGATAATCATGCGCTCCGGCTTGCAAAGCTTCAATAGCCGTTTCTACAGAAGCGTATGCTGTGATTATGATGACCGGGATCCCAGGTGAAATTTTTTTGATTTCACGCAAAGCTTCGATACCATCCACATTGGTCATTCTATTGTCCATGAGGATTAAATCGAAAAATTCGTCTGACACCCGTTCTATGGCGTCTTTACCATCTTCAGCCTCAAAAACTTGATAACCGTCCAAGGAAAGGTTGGCTTTTAGCATCTTCCTCTGGGATGGCTCATCATCAACGACTAGAATTTTCGCCTGTCTTGCATTCATAAGAGATCCATTTACCTGGATAAAAAACTACAAATACGGATATTCGCCGTCATCATGGCATGATTCTTCCAAAATTCCTAACGGCTGGATTGATAATTATGAAATGGCAGAGGCCCGGTCAACCTCGGCCTCAACCTGTTCTAACGACACTTCTTGGGGCGGTTCATAGGGATTTAGAATAACAATGAATTTTGTGCCGCTATTGTCCGATTCAACCTCAATCTCACCCCCATGGCCCTCAATAATACTTTTTACAATAGCAAGTCCCAGCCCAGTGCCTTTTTTCTTGGTGGAGAAAAACGGATCAAACAGCTTGTCAATATTTTCTCGAGGAATCCCCTCACCCGTATCTTCAGTGACAACCTGTAATCTTCCATGAGTGTCCGTGAGCAATCTCACTGTAACTTTTCCACCTCTTTGTGTGGCTTCGATCGCGTTGATAAGTATGTTCAGAAATACTTGAGTCATCTGGTCCGAATCAACAAGCACCAAAGGAAGATCATTTTCAATAGCGGCCACCACCATATCCACTCCTGCTTCAAGAGCTTCACGCTCTACCACTCTCACGCAATGATCGACAATTTCTTCTGCCGATCTTATGGTCAGGCGGGGCTCGCGCGGCTTCGAATAGGCCAGGAGCTTAGATATTACGCGATTGAGTCGGTCGACTTCAGTCAACATTAACTCAGTGTAGCGATAGTCTTCGGGTTCCATTGAAAGCTTCTTTTGGAAATATTGAATGAAACCACGAATGGAGTTAAGCGGATTGCGAATCTCATGCGCTACCCCCGCGGACAAACGGCCAAGGGCCGCAAACTTTTCACTCACGATAATCTTTTGCTCAAGCTCACGAATTATGGTCATGTCACGCAAGATAACGACAGCGCCACGAGGCCTTGTGGACTCCTGATCCTTCAATGGTGAAACAGTCAGAGCCAGGAAATTCTTACCCTTCCCATCTCCATTTACTTTGACCTCCTTTTCCAAAATTGAATTTGGGTCAGAAAGGACCTTCCTGATTTCATCTTCTACAGGCAATATCTCGGATATCGACTTTCCATCCAGGTCTTCCTTAGTTTTTCTCAAGATCTCCAGCGCGTTTGGATTGTAGGTAGCGACACGTAATGATCGATCCACGGTGATCAGGCCGTTTGCCATGCTTTCCAGAACATTCCTCGTGTATGTTCGCATTTCGTCGAGGGTTCGCCTTACAAGGTAGGCATTCTGGACCACAAATACAAAATAGACACTTGCAGAACCTACGATAAAAAGCACCGCCCCCATGAACACGGCAAACACAATTTCCTGTCGTCGAATTTCCTTGAAACGGTCCATCTTCAGCCCAAGAAAAAGTACCTGCTTCTGCTCACGATCAAACAGATCGAGTAGCTCCTGACCTATGCGCGTGTGCTTCGCAGCTATTTCACTTTCCGCCAGTTGATCTGGAAAAGGGGTGAAAGGTTTCCAAATTTCAAAAATTGTTTTCCCGTCCGGCAACTCACGTTTGAATGAAAGAGGCTCACCAGTACGGATCACAGTACGGACCGTCTGAAGCTCCTTGCCCATGAGCAAACGAAGGCCGATCTTTGCCGGTTCACTGTGCGCCACAATCATCCCGTCACTATTTATTAGTCCCACCCACTCGACATCGGGATCTTTAGCCGCTTGCTCAATGAGCATCTGTAAATATTCGATCCCCCAATCTCCCTCCATGAAGCCGGTTCGAGTTCCTGCTTCCAGTGTACGTATTACGGAAATCCCCTGCCTTAAAGTAAATTCCTCCATCCTCTGGTTCTGCGCGTTAATATTCCTGATTGTAAAAATAACAACAATGACAAGCAAAGTACCAGCGACAAGCACTATGGATAAGACAGGAAGATATCGCATCAATTCTCTGATTTTCATCAAACAGGACTTCGTTCAACACAAGAAATGGAAAGATGAAACGATCACCAATCGGTTATCTGGGGCTTCTCTCGTAACGCCTCAATTTATTGGCCAAGGATTTCTTTTCTTAGCACTCCTATCATTTTAACGGCTTGGCTTCAACAAGTATCAAGATTAATTGTCGCTGGAAAGGTTTTCCTCTAAATCTTCATCTAAAACTAACCGTATCACTTATTTTGTTGTAAAGTTAACGATAACATGTTATGCATCGCTTCATTAAATGAGTATAACATCTCGTTTAATATTACATTTAATAATACCTACATTTCATTTGGTAGGTAACTTCCGGGTCGGAGTTGGTCAACACGGGAACACGTAAATTATCGCGGAATCTATAATAAATGTAGGCATCACGCATTTTATTGGCTCAGTTTTGTATTTGATCATCAAGCAATGGTTGTGAATTTATTCTTACCATGCCCTTTTTTGATAACCGGAGTTTTCCTGTAAACAATAAACTAAACATCGCGAGTGACCCAAAATGCATAGCAACAACAATTCTGACGATTTCTCATATGTCGTAAAAGGCCGCGAACTGCTGGAACGAGGGGACATTGCGTCGGCCATAGAATGTTACAGCAAGGCCTTTGATCCTGACGCGCTTGATGAACCGGAGGCCCGCAATATGCTGATAGAAGCCCGCGCCAATTTATCCCGAAAATTCCTGCCTGAATCCCTCGACAGTTTTGAAGAGGCCCTGATTATTGGCGACACAATCCAAAGGCGACAGGCAATCGAGGGCATCACAGCGATAGCAGAAATTCGGGTCAACTTAAGTTCCCTGAATCAACAGCTAAAGGACGGACTGAGAGAGGTCAAAGGCCGGAAAAATAGGTCTATCCCAGGACTGGCGATGGTATCTGAGGATGAAAATCTGGTATTGATTTCAAACGAAGCCATAGCAAAATTACCAGATCGTCTGCTCCGCAACGTAAGAATCACAAAACTTCCACAGCGGCTTACAGGCGTTTCCCTGCCAGTAGGCGCCGAAAAGTGCATACCCTACTCAACTGCTGATGACATTACCTATATTCTCGAGGTAGCTAAAGCCATTTTGAATTACAAGGACCCTCTACGTCAGATGCCAAAACATTTCGAAACAGCGTCATCGATGACTGGGGTGGATCAGACCATGTGAAGCCGGCCTGACAAATGCTTCTCGAGCCTAGATACTAATGCGTGAAGCCTAAAAACTTGACACCCCGGCAACAATCAAATAAACGTGCTGTCTTAATTTAATTAGGACAGCTTCTTTTTATTTTAGGCAAGGGGTAACACAATTGCGAGCTTTAGGACTAGACATAGGTTCAAAGAGGATTGGCGTGGCCCTCAGCGATCAATCCGGAATTATAGCTCAGGCCCTAGAAACAATATCGTCAACCAATCCACAAAGAGATCTCCTTCGACTACTTGAAATTGTTCGTGATTATGAGGTAACAGAGATTGTGATTGGCGTACCTTACAACATGGACGGTTCCGAAGGTCAGCAGGTGGAAAAAGTTAGAAAATTCAAAGACCTTATAGCTGAAAATGTTACTCTGCCGGTTTACGAATGGGATGAACGATTAACAACGGTAGCGGCCGAACGCGCCCTGTTGGAGGCGGACATGAGCAGAGCCAAACGCAGAAAGATTATTGACAAGGTTGCCGCAGCGTTGATCCTACAAGGTCATCTGGACCGCCGGCGTAACGAGGCATTGTTCGAATCATGAAAATTCCTGTTTTCTCTATAGTTAAGACAGCTTCCGCCATTGCTTTACTGATTGTCCTCGCCGTCGGGGGACATTATCTCTATTCCAACTTTCCCGAAATGGTCCGCCATTTACTTGCTTCTGGTTCCGAGAAGACCGTTCCCAGTCATGACGTTGTTGTAACTATACCCAAGGGGGCTTCGCTGTCGGAGGTTGGTAGCATACTTCAGGATCAGGGTGTTATTTCCAGTAAACTGGTTTTTAAGATTGTCGCTTTTATCAGGGGTGAACAGCGCCATGTGAAAGCAGGAGACTATCTCCTGAAGACTGGAAGCGACCCTGGGAATGTCCTGGACTTACTTATTTCCGGCAAAACCCTGGTGTTTACAATTACAATTCCTGAAGGATACAACATTTTTCAAATTGCTGACCTGTTTGAACAAAGGGGTATTGCGTCCAAAAAGGACTTTCTCACTACTGCTTCAGACCAAGGTTTTCTTCATGAATTGGGTATCGAAAGCGTCTCCCTCGAAGGTTTTCTTTTCCCTGACACCTATTTTCTAAGACCGTCCGAAAGGTCCAACGTGAAGCTTGTAGCAAAAAAAATGGTATCAAGATTCCACTCGGTATATGATAAATATGTCAGGGAAACGGCTGAGAAATATGGATGGAGTCCGCTACAGGTAGTTACTCTTGCCTCACTTATTGAAAAAGAGGCCAAACCCAATGAGCACCCTTTAGTTTCAGCAGTCTTTCATAACCGTCTGCGACAAAATATGAAACTCCAGTGTGATCCGACTGTAATATACGGCATCAAACCTATGGGAGCAAAAATTACTCGGACCGACCTTGACCGTAAACAACCATATAACACCTATCAGAATACTGGACTTCCCCCAGGTCCGATTGCCAATCCAGGCAAAGAATCACTAATAGCGGCGGTAATGCCGGCTGCGGTAGACTACCTATATTTCGTGGCAAAAAATGACGGTAGCCACCAATTTTCAAACAATCTTGCAGAGCACAACAAATGGGTACATCTCTACCAGAGGCAACCCAGTTCCTTAACACCCTGATAGCCTCACAATAGGCTTTTGGATGCTCGAAATGTGAGGCGAATTGCGCCGTCCGGCGCAATTCTGCGCCAACAACACATAAAAAACAAAATGTAGGGAAAAATGAAAATCGATTTCATCCTGTACGCGTCCTTGACCCGGTTCGTTCCAGGATCTGTGGCTGGAGACCTGATCCAGTTGGAGATCCAGCCAAAGACTTCTGTAAATGATGTGTTGAGACAAGTGGGATTACCCACTGACATATCACTGATTCTGCTGATCAATGGGAGATCAGCAGTCAGGAGTCAGGAACTGCACGAAAATGATCGTTTGGCCGTATTTCCTACCATAGCTGGAGGATGACATCGTATTGTGCGAGCGCTGACATACTTCCTTAAACAGGGCTTCCATTATGTCACCATAGGCATAACATATACATATTATTAGCTTTTTTAGTTTTTTGTTCTTGACTGCCTTTCTTCCAAATCATATCATTAATATCGATTCGAACCCTTGATGGTCGTGCGGCATCGCGCCGTTACCAATTTTTTAATTCTGCGTCTTTTCGCCTGATCTAATGGAGGATGACCCATGGAAAAAATTTTACGTGTTGACATGGGAGCGCAAGGAGGTCCCAAGACGTCCTTAGTGCCGTTAGGTGAGTACGCCGGCCTTGGTGGTAGAGCGTTGACATCCGCTATCGTAGCCAAGGAAGTCCCACCGCTGTGCCATGCGCTAGGCGCCGAAAACAAGCTTATCATCGCGCCCGGCTTGTTAAGTGGGTCAATAGCAGCCAACTCAGGTCGTTTGTCCGTTGGATGTAAGAGTCCTCTTACGGGAGGAATCAAGGAATCCAATGCAGGCGGCATGGCTTCCCAGACTCTTGCCAAACTTGGTTACGCGGCGATTGTTCTGGAAAGCATACCTAAGACAGATGATATTTACACAATTTTCATTAACAAAGACGCCGTACGAATAGAGATTGATAACAGTTTGAAGGGATTAGGCAATTACGCTCTCATCGAAAAACTGAAAG
>JAJYDQ010000108.1 GCA_021777225.1 Deltaproteobacteria bacterium | reverse complement strand
CAGAATATGCGTCATGATCACCCGTTTCAGTGGTTGTTAGCACGAAGTTTTTTAGGATCGATTTCAAATTTATAGTACCCCCTCATTGAAGGGATCCATCTGTCACGAGGGCGGATTGAAATTGGACACTCAAGATGTTCTAAGATACTATTCAAAATTCAGGTCCGTTTACAAAGCAGTCAGGCGCTCAATTAATTCGCCAAGGTTGCAGTTGTTTCTATCGGAGTTTATTCAACCGGGGGACCTGGTCTTTGACGTTGGCGCTAATGTTGGCAATTACGTTATGGTGTTTCTAAAGCTTGGGGCTCGAGTCGTGGCTATCGAGCCGCAGACGGATTGTTTAAAATTACTAGTTTCAAGGTTTGGCAAGGATCATCGAGTATCAATTGAATCCGCCGCGTTAGGAGAAACGCGCGGCGAAGGTTTGTTGTACCTGAGTGATGTCAGGACCCCAATTTCCTCGATGTCGAGAGACTGGATCGAAGCGGTAAAAACAAGCGGTCGATTTAGACACTTTGAGTGGCGAAAGTCCCAAGCTGTAAGTGTAGGATGTTTGGACAATCTCATTGAGGAATACGGCATACCATCGTTTTGCAAAATAGATGTCGAAGGTTATGAGTGCCAAGTCTTGAAGGGGCTAAATTTTCCAGTTGAAAAACTGTCGTTCGAATACCACATAGAATGCCTTTCAGAATTGGAATCTTGTTTAAACAGACTCGCCGAACTTGGAACCTATGCATTTAACTATACTATTGGCGAAGGCGCCCATTTCAGATCGTCAGGATGGCTGAATTCGAAGAATCTCCTCCAAATATTTAGAGGCTTTTCTATTGGAACTCTCCAGGGTGACATTTATGCGATTCGTGACAAGCGGTCATTAAACGTGTGAACAATTTCAGTGGCCACAATTAAAAAATACGGATCAACTACTGGTTGCGGTAGATTTATCGCGCAATCTAGATCCTACATCCCATTTTTTAATCAGTTCGACCACACTATGAGGAACTAGGTGTTCCCAAGGCTCACCTGACGCGATTCGACGTCGGACTTCAGATCCTGTCACACCTTTTTTGTTTGCTGTTTTTTCCCACATCACGTACGTCCTGAAACCACAGGTCTTAAGCAATTCAAGTTTCTTTCTGCCCCAGCTATCATAGATGGTTAAGTAAAAGACAGCTTCTGAAGGAACATAATGATGGAAAAGCTCGGGAAAGTTTACTGGGAACGGAACAATGGAAAAATTGTGGTGCGATACACTGTATTCGTTCAATACAGCTTTAAGGATGGTGTAACGTTCAAAATAAGTAAGTGGATTTGACGAACCTAGATGCCGGTGTGGATCACAGGAATCGTTTTTCGAGTGCGTTGGATCGGGGTTGGTAATTCCTATTATGAGGTGCTCACAAAGAGACCTTCCGGCCAAGAGATATTTAAGGTGATCATTGTGAAAAATCTGAAATCGTCCAACCACTACTCCCAGTTTGTCCAAAACAGCTTCTCCAAAAAATTAACATAATCAACGGGGATGTAACAAACTCATGGCCATCTAAGCCTCTGCTCCCAATACGTTTTGCGTAATTCTAAAACATTCTCGGGCAATCATGAGTTCTTCATTGGCTCTTATTACTAGAATCGTTACTGGAGAATTTTCAGACGACACTTCTTGTACTGGCGATGTCATAGTCAAAGAAAGAGGATTGCGATTTTTTATGGGGTCCAATCTAAAACCGAGAGCATCAGCTCCTTCAAGGGATTTCTCCCTGACAATAGAGCTGTTTGTTCCTATTCCCCCTGTGAAAACGAGAACATCGCATCCACCCAGAGCCATCAACATTGATCCTATCGAACGTTTAACTTTGTAACAAAAGGCATTCAAAGCTAAAGCGGCCCGCTCGTGACCGTCAGCAGCCGCTGCTTCGACTTCTCTCATATCACGACTTATTCCGCTAATTCCCAGCAAACCAGAAGAATGTACCAGCATATCTGTCAACTGATTCGGTGATAAACCCTCTTCGTCCATTATTATAGGTATCAACCCAGGATCTACATCTCCAGACCTGGTTCCCATAATTAGGCCTTCAATAGCGCTAATTCCGAGACTAGTGTCAACAGACTTTCCATGTTTTATTGCGCAGGTACTAGCCCCGTTTCCCAAGTGACAAGTTATAATTTTTAACTTTTCCAAAGGGATGTTTAAGAATTCTGCCGATTCATAAGCGGAATATGCATGTGAATTGCCATGATATCCTGTCCGCCTGTAGCCCTTCTCCGAAAAATATCTATAAGGGAGCCCATAAATGGCGGCCTCATCGGGAATGTCCCTGTGAAAAGAATTGTCGAAGACTGCCACGTGTAAGGCGTGCGGCATTTTCTCCATACATTCCTGAATTTCCAATATCATGGCAGGGTGATGAAGAGGGAAAAAGCGATTCATTGACCGAATTTGGTCCAGTACTTCAGTGTTGATCACAACTGATTCGCTGAATTTGCCCCCATGGGCAACCCTGTGAGCGATTGCAGGAATATCCGGCAGGGCTGAAATCGGTCCTACCGTTAGAACTTGAAACAATGTGTCCAGCGCTGCTCCATGGTCTGGGATGTTGCCTAAAATGACCTCAGGCTGCTTGTTCCACTCCTGGAAACTGACTATAGACTGGGAAATGCCAATCCTATCGATTGTTCCTGAAACGAGGACCTGTTCATCGCTCATTTTGAAGAGAATGAATTTTAGAGAAGAACTGCCACTATTGAGCACCAAGATCTTCATAATTAGCCCTGAATGAACCTAGAATTTCTACATGTTGAAAAGCTTTCGCCAAGTGGAAACCCCTTTGAAGCCAATGCTCTCCGGTTCCCAGTGATTGGTGGTAGCGACGAATCTCGGACGCCAGTCCCCAATCAGTATGAAAGATCCCCAGTAATAGGGATGCGAAGTACCTTGACTGTTTAAAAGAGATAGCTTGGCCTTTCTGAGGGCTTCAGCCTTGGAGCCATCCTTTAGGTTCCTGTACATCTCCAGGAGCAGTCTTTGGGAGTGTTCCTGGTTGACCTGCCAGGAACTCATGATCATGGAGTCGGCTCCGGCAAAAAGAAAGGCCCGCGCCAGATCCAAAGGACCATTGGACCCGAAGCTTAAAATCTTCCCAGGAGTCATAATCGAAGACAATACTATTAGGTCCGCATTGAGTTTAAGACCAAAAACCTCTCCTAGTTCCAGAAATCCGTCACTTTCTTTGTCACCATAAAGCGAGAAAACTATTGCAGGTTGTTGCTGCGAGCGTCCCAATCCGGTTGTCAGGACCCCATAGGTTCCAAGATGGACATAGACGTAACGGCTTAAGTCGGCCTTTTTGAAAAGGGTTTCAGTCGCTTGGGGACCAAGATAAGTTTGAGTTGGACCTCCCAGTATTTTGGTAATCTCCAGAATCTCTTTTCTGGTTTCGTGCAATGGTCTCAGCAAGTCATTTCCTTGGAGTGGCGCATTCGGTTGGTTTTCAATTGCGGACAATATTTTCTGAGCGCCGGGATTTTCTTCCAGTGTTTTGTCCGGGTTTCCAAAAACAGGATCACCAAACGCTACAAGATTCCAGCCTGGCTTCTTTTGCGCGCGTCCGTTTCTGTACAAACATAGCGAATAAGTTGAATCCGCATAAGAAAAAGCGTATTTTTCCAACAAATATGATGGACGGTCATTTGCCGACCAAAATCGTTTTGTTTCATGGGATTTTGAATCGACAAGCATCTCGAAAGGCACCCAGCACAGCGGACCGTTTGGAATCACAACCACTGTCTTTTTTCCTGACATCGTATATTCAACAGGTTTGACTATTTTTGAATAAAGTTTATAGGCTACAGACGGGTCCCAGCTTGCCAAAGTCTCATGTTTGCGGAGCGGACGAACTAATAGTTCGACGTCTTTTTCTATTTCGGACAACGGATAATCGACTGAGAAAGTGTGAAAGCGATATTTATCTAATGCAAAGATGTATGTTCGCCCACGGGTCACCATATATTCCAATAAAACTTCTTCAGGGTCCAAACTCTTTTGGATCTCATGAATAGATACTGGCTTAGGTTTTGTTAAATTAACGTAAGCGGGGTACTCTCTCGAGAGTTGATCGCGTAACTTAGCGAAACTTGTTTCTTTGGCTCGCCTCTCTTCCAGCAACTTTTTCATGAATTCAGGATTTGGACGAATTTTTGACCTTTGCTCCATCAATTTTGCGTTGAATCTGCTCAGACTAAACCTTAAACTTTTTTCCTTAATTATGAGATCATTGGGAATGTTTGAAAAACTCGGAACATTGATCCTCGACAGTGTCTTTTCAAACGATGCGGCCTTTAGCCTCTCCACGAGTCTCAATGCCTGATTGTCGTATGCCCCGTCTGGATCTTTTCGGGCCAAATTCATAAGCACTCGGAGAGTCGTTTCAAACAGGGCCGATGTACCGCCAAAAATGAAATCATCTTCCTCTGAATCTTCAGAAAAGTCCGTATCCATGGTGTCAACTATACTCAGAGCCTTTCTGTAGGCTTCCAGCGCCTCTCCATAATTCTTTCTTTCCTCTAGGGTGCGGCCCATTATGAAATAAGCTTTCCAAAGCATTCCCCGATCTTCGGAAGCTTGTGCAATATCGAGCGCTCGCTTCAAATTTGTGACCGACTGGTCGAAATCTCCTAGGGTAGCGTTCACAAGAGCGATTTGAAGGAGGTTTTCACTTATTCCCCTTTTGTCTCCCATCCGGGTTCTTATATCCGTAGCCTCCGTGTAATTTTCGATGGCTGTTTTAGGACGCCCTTGAACTTGGTTCAATGTCCCCATCCGGGTCAGGACTCTAGCCTCATTCACAGGGTCCTTGGTGTCCCTGGTCAAGGACAGGGCTTTTTGGAGGTATTTTAGGCCATTCTCCGGGTCTTTGAGTTTGCTCATTACATCAGCCAACCTTATGAGTTGGGTCTTTTGAGTTTTTACGTCCCCTGTTTCTGTGCTTATGCGGAGAGCATCCTCCATGAAGTCTCGCGCTTTTTGGTATTCTTCCATACCAAAATAAATTGTACCGATTCGATCATAGATCTTACCGACAAATCTATCGCCTCCAGGTGTCTGGGAGCAGGATAACGCTCTATGGTAAGCGTCGAGCGCTCTGTCATAAACTCTGAATCCCTGATAAATCTCAGCTAAATAGAAGTCTATCTGTTGAGATTGTGGTGACATCATGTTGTGTTCGGCACGGATCTGATTTGCCTCATTAAGGTTCTTTAAGGCGTTTTCATAATCTTCCGTCTTGGCTTGAATAATGCCGGTCTCACCTATGGCCCAGGCCAGCCCTTTGGCATCATGACTTTGAGTGAGCTGGTCACGAGTTTGATTAAGAATTCCAAGGGCTTTGGGAAAATCTCCCATTTCTCCGTATACAGACGCCATCTTCAAGTTTATGGATGATGTTGCCTTGGAATCTCCGTTTTTCCTTGCCAGTTCCATCGCCTTATTTAAATTGGCTAGCGCCTCAGGGAAATTCTTGCGAGCCTTCGCCACCGTAGCCATTTCTGAAAGGATTGCGAGACTGCCAACCGGGTTGTATATTCGCTTGTTATAAGTTTCAGCTTCTTTTAGCGCAGCCGCTCCATTATCTATTTCACCTCTGACCAGATGAAGGGAGGCGATGCTAATTAGATCTGTCGCAATTCCCCTCACATCTGAGGTTTCACGGTGCAACTGGAGCGCCCTCTGAAACTTGTCCATAGCCGCCTGATAAGTACCTTCGATGGCATCCAGGTTGCCGAGGTTGGTTAGCGCGTCCGCTTCGCCTTTTTTGTCCAAGACCTGCTTATAAATGCACAAAGCCTTTTGAAGGTTTTGGGAAGCCTGGCCATTTTGAGACTTGCGTCGGTAAATATTCGCCAAATTAGCAAGGTTTGCAGCATATCCTCTTGAATCGCCTAAAGATTTCCTTAAGTTCAATGCCTTTGTAAAAGTTTCTTCAGCCTTGTCAATCGCCCCGGAATTTTTGTAAATAACTCCCAGCGCAGTAAGGTCTTTGCCCTGTGAAAAAAGATCTCCCTGTTTCTCATGAAAGCTCAATGCCTGTTCCAGCATCTCCCGGCCTTTGGTTATGTTGCCGCCGAGTTCGTAGGCCAGACCAAGAACAAAATCAGCTTCGGCCACGCCCCGATGATCCTGTATGGCCTGGGAATCCTTTTTGGCTTCCAATGCCGATTCCAGAGCCTTCTCGGGATTTTCTCTGGTAACACGAAACTTGGCCACGGCCAATCTCAAATAATTCGTAGTCTTGCGATCTATCCCTGCCTTTGAGTCTTCGAGAGCGTCCTTCAGTTGTTTGAGCGTTACTGAAGGGTCTCCGAAAACCTCACTAATTTCAGCAATCACTATTCTACATTCGACCATTCTGGCCCTGTTTTTGAGTTTCTTAAAAATCTCAAGGGCCTTTTGAGCATGCTCCACAGAGTCTTTTAAAGAACTTTGCCTGAAAAGTATTTGTGCTAAGGTCAGTTCGGCGTCAGCCTGACCTTCAAGGCTCGAAGAGCTTTCGAATCCTTTAAGGGCTGAAGACGCTAAATCCAACGCTGATTTCCAATTTGCCATTTCCATGTCAACCTTAGCCAGGGTCAACTCGACTTGGCTCTTTAGAAGAACGCGCTGAGTCTGTTCAATCTCGGTAAGAGCTTGATTAAGCTCCTTGCAAGCCGCATCAAATTCACCTTTTTGGTAGGATTCCATCCCCTTGAGCGTTGTCTGAAGCGTATGAGCCCATTTGGCATCAACACCTGAGGATAGTTTTATCGCTTCATCCAATGTACTTTTGGCGCCTTGTATGTCTCCTGAGATGAGTTCCAGGTAAGACAGGCGAAATAACGTTTGGCCCAACTCCTTGGGCTGGTTGAGTTCCCGGAATGCGGTTTCAGCCCTTTTTAGTTCTGCCCCGGCGTTTTTATAATCGCCCTTGGCTAAGAGGATATCACCCACATTTATCCTAATACGAGCCAACTGTTCAGTATTATTGTTTTTTGAATAAAAGGCGGCCAATCGGTTCAACACGGAAAGAGCTTCCTGAAACCGCTGCAATTTTATGTATGCTTTTGCTAGATTTTGCAACAAATTGGGAAGTGCGGCGGATTCCGACAAAGGCAATATTTTCTGTGATTCTTCAAGCTGACTTACTGCTTTTGGATAGTCTTTCTGTGCGAGAGATATCTGTCCAGCCAATATAAGATCCAGCGAGCGTCCTTTGGCGTTTTTCATGGACCGATTGGTTTCTATGGCCTTTTCAACAAAACCCATAGCCTCTTCGAGACGCCCCATTTGGAAATTAGCCCTGGACAAACCTCTTATTGCCAAAACTTCAAGCTTCGGTTCATTTATTGCCCTTGATTGCTCCAAAGCTGATGTGTATGAATTTAGAGCCCCCTCCCAATCTCCCTTTCCTTCCTGTTCTTCAGCCAACTTCAGGAGATTTGAAACGGATTCAGACTTGGCCTTTAGGCTAGTCGCCGGTTCTTTGGATTTGTTGGGCCCGCTTCCTTCCGCAGCTTGAGAGGAGGCTTTTGCAACAAGGTCCCAGCCCCGATGAAAAAACAAGCTTTGTGGGCTGATTTCTTGGACAGTTCTTGGGTTGCGCCCAGTTTCCGAACCATGGCCTTCAATGGCCGAAACAACGGAATGAAACGGCGCGCTGTGGGCGTAGCTGACCTGCCCCGGGCAAATTGACATACTTGAGCATGTTAAAAACAGAATAGAGAAAAATCGCGAATTCATTTTCATGAGCGCACCATTTAATTTTGTGTTTCTTGCATTTCTAGTTCTACGATGGCCGGAAAGAACAGCTACCAATCCAATCTAGGTCGAATTGGCCTGATCAAACGACCTGTCGGTTAACCTAAGATATAAAAAAAGACCAAAGCCGGAACTGATCATGGCAAAACAGAGAATTTGCCCCATAGTCAAGCCCTCGAATATGAAGCCCAATTGGGGGTCGGGTTCCCTAAAGAACTCGGCGACAAATCTAAACAAACCATAGACCATCAAAAAGATCGCCAAAATGGCGCCAGGGCGTTTAATCCTGGTTCTTAGGACCCATAGAATAGAGAAAAGAATAGGTCCTTCCAGGAGCGCTTCGTAGATCTGGGATGGATGCCGAGGAATATTTCCTCCACCTGGGAAAATCATTCCCCACGGTAGACTTGTAGGTCTACCAAAAAGTTCTCCATTGATGAAGTTTCCGATTCGACCCAACATGAGGCCCATGGGGGCCGCCAAAGCGCCAAGATCAGCAAGTTCAAAAAAAGGAACTCCATGTTTCGTTGAAAAAAGGAACCCAAAAACAATCATGCCAAGAAGCCCGCCATGAAAACTCATGCCACCGTGCCAGATTGCGAAGATTTCCCACGGCCGCTGAATATAAACCGGCAGGTTGTAAAAAATGACGTATCCTATTCTAGCTCCGACCAACAAGCCGAGTATCAAGTAGAATAGAAAATCCCCAGCGGCGTCCGGCGGTATCGGGCCCTTTTTTCGATACAATTCACTTCTTATTATGAGGTAGGCTATTCCAAATCCGATCAAATACATCAAACCATACCAACGAAACTCCAGTGGTCCAAGCCTGAAGATTACCGGATCAAACAGCATGTGGCTCGCCGTGTTCATTCGTCTCTAGCCTCATTGTGACGGTTAAGTCCCGCCAGTCGGATGGCGTTATCGACCTTGCGGACCATGCCCCGGATTATCCTTACGTCCCGTTCATCAATTGAAGCGCTATTAAGAATGCGCCGCACGTCCCGCATCATCCTTAATGGGTTTTTGCGGGGTAAAAACCCAACTCGAGCAAGAGACTGCTCAATATGCTTATACATAAGTTCCCGAGATTCTATTGGAGCGGGATGAAAGGAAAGCGCCTGAAACCCAACTGGTTGAGAAGCGATTTTGAAAAGTTCGTAACAAATTACAGCCACGGCTTGGGCCAAATTCATAGAAGCGAAATCCGCATCTGTGGGTATGATCATATGTTGATCACACAATTTGATTTCTTCGTTGGTTAGTCCCCTTGATTCCCGGCCAAAAACTATGGAAACTTCGCCTGACTTTGCTGCCGTCATAATTTCTGGCGCAATTTCGGTCGGAGTTCTCGCAGTTGTTCTCTTCCCTCCCAACCTCGCGGAGGTTGCTACCGCCATTACTGAATTGGCGAGAGCCTCTGTCAAGTGATCAAAAGACTTCGCTTTTGCGACTAAATCATATGCGCCGGAAGCCAAAGGGAAAGCGTCTGTCTCAGGACCACAACCGGTTGAAGAAACAAGTTCAAGTTTTGTCAATCCCATATTTTTCATGACACGCGCAACCGCGCCTATGTTCCCTGGATGGGTCGTTTCCACCAAGACAATTTGGACATTGCCCAAGGCGTTGGCCCAATCTGGATGGATCCTGAACCCTCTTTGTACTCTTCTTGTGGGCTTCATGCGCTCCTGTCCAAAATTCCCGAACAGCGTCATGCGTCTCAAAAAAGACGGAACGATGCGGGTCAAGATATTATTACTATGCAATATTGTCAATTAATAACAATAAACAATCTATTACAATTAAAGTGTTAAGTCATATATCTCTAGATGCGTTTACTTTGGTTACCGCTTGCATAGGTTAAAAAAAAAGCTATTGTAAGTAAGTTAGGATTCGTTCGAAATTGCTTCGTAAAATTAGGGGTAGTGTCAATATGCCGGAATCAATAATTCTTACAGGCGCAATCATCCTGGCGGT
>JAJYDQ010000107.1 GCA_021777225.1 Deltaproteobacteria bacterium | reverse complement strand
ATTGTTTGCGTCCCAATCAATTAAGGATAGGGTCCCCGCAATATTGAATATCGCCGTGGTGGTTTTGGTCATCCTGTTGCTCACAGAACACTGGCTCCCTTTGGGCCCTGAAAGAGGATTGGTCCGTAATCTCATTTTCTGCGCTGTGATCATATTCGGTCTCCTTGGAATTAGAAAAGTTTTCACAGGGTATTACCGTCAAGCCCTGACATGGGCCTTGGGGCACAAGCCATTGTTCCTTGTTGCGCCTATTTCACTAATTATTTTTGGAGTGGTGATCTGGTTTGGTTTCGACCGCGTCTTTTCGTTTATTCCGACAATTGCGGGGAGCATCGGCGGATGGGACAATCCGTCCCTGTCTGTGAAAGCGGACAACAGGCCTGAGGCCACATCGCCCGAGAAGAAAAACTCTGGCATGAGCAGCATGCCGGGAATGAATATGGGGACGGAAGTAAGCCGCCCTGAAGTAGTCCTTACAGGCCCGATACGTTCGAGTAAAATATGGAAGGCCCTTTCAGGATTGTTCCCCGGCTTGGGCAAAGAGTTTATGCCGAGTCTCGAAGAAGGCACATTCCTCTACATGCCCACTCTTATGCCGCATGCTTCAATTGGTGAAGCGCTTGACGTGATCCATAAACAAAACCTTGCCATCAATTCAATCCCCGAGGTCGCGTCAGTGGCCGGCAAGATAGGTCGAGTAGAAAGCGCTTTGGATCCAGCGCCTATCTCCATGATCGAGACCACAGTCAACTTCCTTCCGCAGTACAAGACCGATCCAAACACGGGTCAAATGGTCCTTGACCCCAAGACAGGAATGCCCGTACGTCAATGGAGAAAGGAAATACAGTCTCCTGACGACATCTGGAATGAAATCGTAAAAGTGGCCCACCTGCCGGGAACAACATTGCCTCCCAAACTTGAACCAATAGCCGGCCGAATCGCTATGCTCCAAACAGGAATGCGTTCAACAATGGGCGTCAAAATCCGAGGAAACAGCATAGAAGAGTTGGACTCGGTAGGCCTTCAAATTCAGAAATTCCTAAAAGAAGTTCCATCTATTGATGCGTCTACAGTTGCTGCGGACCGCAATATCGGCACGCCTTACCTGGAAATCGACATTGACCGCTCCGCTACAGCCCGGTATGGCGTTAACGTCCAGGACGTTCAAGATATAATAGAAGTCGCTATTGGCGGTCGCAAGATCACCACTACAGTGGAAGGGAGGGAGCGTTATCCTGTAAGAGTACGTTACGATAGAGAGTTGCGTGATTCCGTGGATACCCTGGGCAATGTACTGGTATCAGGATCTAATGGGGTACAAATACCCCTGATTTCGCTAGCGACTATCAACTATGTTCGAGGCCCCATGGTGATCAAGAGCGAAAACGCATTTCCGGTGAACTATGTCATATTCGATAAGAAACCTGGTGTCGCAGAGGTTACCGCAGTCGTGGACGCAGACAAATATCTAAAAGAGAAAATAGCGTCAGGTGAGCTAAAATTACCGCCCAACACATCGTACATATTCGCCGGTTCCTATGAAAACGAGGTGCGCTCCGAAAAAACCATGATGATTGTGATACCGATGACTCTACTGCTGGTTTTCCTAATTCTCTATTTTCAGTTCGGGTCTGTTCCAACTTCTCTGAATGTGTTTTCCGGGATCTTTGTGGCCTGGTCCGGCGGGTTTTTGATGCTCTGGTTGTATTCACAACCCTGGTTCCTTGATTTCAATGTCTTCGGCGTTCACATGCGCCATCTCTTTCATGTGAAGCCATATGATCTTAGCGTAGCTGTGTGGGTCGGGTTTCTGGCGCTTTTCGGGATTGCGACAAATGATGGGGTTATTTATTCAACGTATCTGAACCAGGTATTCAAGGAACATAAATTTCATTCCGTACAGGAAATCCGGCTGGCTACTGTTGAGGCTGGACTTAAAAGGATTCGACCAGCCCTGATGACTTCCGCAACAGCCATCCTGGCCCTAATGCCTGTTCTCTCCTCGCAGGGAAGAGGGGCTGACGTCATGGTTCCTATGGCCCTTCCGATATTCGGAGGTATGTTCCTGGATCTGATAACTGTGTTCGTTGTACCAACCATTTATTGCCTTGAAAAGGAGATTCAGTTCAAACAACGAGTGAAATCATCAGCATTACCGTAAACCCATGAAAATTGCCGACGACGATCACAAAACGCTTTCTCAAGATATTTAGGAAATCCATATGGGCGCCGCCAGTCGAAAACATTTACTCGAAAATGGAATAATACTGAATTCCAGATGGGAAATCATAGAACACCTCGCCACAGGTGGAAAGGGAGAAGTATATAGAGCACGGCAGACTAACCTCGAGCGTGAGGTAGTAGTAAAGACAGTGTCCATAGAATACTTGGCAGAGTTCGGAGACGATCCTCAGGAAGTTGATACTGAGTTGAGCCGTTTTCATCGGGAAGCCATGGCCATGGCGCAAGTGCGTCATCCACACGTCGTGCAGGTTTATGACCAGGATTCCGCCACTATAGTTAAGGACGGGAAGGAACTGACGGTACACTACGTTGTAATGGAATATATCCATGGTCCTACTCTCCGAATTACCATGCCTGATGGTGGCTTCGGTAAAAATGAAAAGGAAATTCGTGACTGGATTAGGACCTATTTTTTACCGACTCTGGAAGGTATTGAGCCAATTCACGATCTCGGAATTGTGCATCGTGACATCAAGCCTGAAAACATCCTTTTGGATGGTTCCACTCCAAAGATAACGGATTTTGGTATCGCCGGCGGTGTTAGGTGGCCGGAATTGACCAGGAGCTATCATGTAGAGGGTACCATCACTTACATGGCGCCGGAACAGTTTATGGATTTGGCCGAGACTGACGCGCGCGGTGACATTTATGCCCTTGGAAAGATACTTTACGAATCCGTAGAAGGCAGGATGGTGGACAACAAAACTGCTTGCCCGCTCAAAGGGGTTTGCCTTTCCGACCCCACGACATCTTTTTTAAAAAGTCTGGATTCCATCATCCAGAGAGCTACAGCAGAAGACCGAGAAAAGCGCATATCGTGTGTAAAAGACCTGCGCGATGAACTTGAAAGCCTGTTAACTGCGGCTGAGGAGTCCCAACGTCCCCTATTCAGGGGGCTACATCGAAGAGAGATAAATTTTCTTATAACAGCTTTGGTGGTTATCGCAGTCATTTTTGTGGCTTCTCACATATATCATCACATATTTATGGAAGAAGAAATGGCTCCCAACGGCCAATTTCACGGTGGGGGCGAGTCTAAACAGCCTGCTCTGATCTCAGCCCCAAAAGATGGCGTAGCCAAGGACTCAATTGTAGGTAAAGACGGCGCCACAATGCGCCTAGTCCCTTCAGGAACCGTAGAGCCATCGGCGTATCTAGGGGCCACGGATGGAAAGCCTCTCGAAATCCCTCCATTTTATATGGACGAGACTAAAGTAACAAATTTCAAGTATGTCGAGTTCTTGAATCTGGAGATCGCTAGAATTAAAGTCGAAGGTATGGATGTGAAAGGAGACGGCCGACTTTGGGCCATATTGGGGCCGGTTTATGGTTCTTATGAACCCATCGTTTTTGAGAACGGCAGATTCATGCTGAGCAACTCGGCATACGGCAATTACCCCGTAGTCAGGGTGACCGCTTTGGGAGCTAGGGCATACGCCAAATATTACGGCGAACGTCTTCCTTCGGAGTTGGAGTGGTTTCACGCCGCTACCGTCGGTTCCGAACTTTCTAAATCCGCGCGGGATGATAAAATTGACCAAACGGGCGAGGCGCCTGACCTTGAAAACTGGATGCTAAACTGGATGGGTGGGTATGCCAAACCAACTCAGGGAAATGATAATTCCGAACAGATCAGGGAACCTTCGCAAATTCCTTATCCGGTTTCACTAACGGCGCCGAATCCGTTGGGAATTAGAGGCCTTAACAAAAACGTTAGTGAATGGGGTGTGCGGCCAGGTATTTCACCGGATGCCAAGAAACAATTTGTGATACTTGGTGGTCTCAGAGGGAGTATCCTCGAAGCTTCTACCTTGGCGCCCGGAATAGCCCAGGATCCTCTCGGAGCTTTTGTAGATGTGGGGTTCAGGTGTGTTGCGGACCTTACAAGATAGATAATGGTTGGGAGAAAGTCGATGACCAGCGCTTACAAGAGTTTGATTCATGTTGTTTCAGTTGTCATTACATCATCAGTGCTTTTATGTTTTCCTTTAAACTCTTTGGCGGAGGAGTCGGCGCCCCTTCCTGATGGCTCAAATCTCCTTCTGCCTCAGAAATGCCCAGTATGCGGCATGATGATAGGTGGAGCATCCGGACCTCCTGTCGCTGTCACTTACGAAAACGGTCATGTTACAGGCTTTGCCGGTTTGGCTGCCGCTGTATTCAAAGACGGCCATGTCGTGGGGTTTGAGGGCGCTCGTTGCCTGTTTATTTATAATTCATTACCACAAAAATTTAACATCAACATAGGCGACATTAAACATCAATTTGTGACCGATTTTGTAAGCAAAAAGCTCATAGATTTGACAGACGCGTTTCTGGTTCTAGGTAGCCAGGTAAAGGGTCCCATGGGTTATGACCTTATAGCTTTTTCCAGCAAAAAGGAAGCTGGCGATTTCGCATTAAAATATGACGGGAAATGGATTGTTCAACTGCACGAAATCCCTAAACCTATTGGATCACAAGAGAATAAGCCCAGCATAAAACCCACCCAAAATGTACCAAGTAATGATAAATTTCAGAAGACGTCAAACCCTCAGGAAAACAAGCCACCTGCGGAAAAACATGGTCACGACATGCATTAACATATTGATAAGTCGGTGCTCGCCGGGTTCATCGAGGTCGCATTCCCAGTTTAATCTAGAAAATTGTCCACTCCAGACCAGAAAGCTAGTATGGGAGCTTAGTCGGTAATGACCATTCAAATCAAGTGAACGCCCCTTGAATGTAAGATTAAGGAGGCTTTCACCTCCTTTTCTCTATTTTATTTAAGCTTTGAAGGAATTTCCGCGGCTTTAACGATGTACTCAGCCCTATGACCGTCACCCGTCGCAATTACAACTTTAAGATCTCCCTTGATGGGTTTAATTTCCGCCAAATTTATTTTACAAACACCTTGTGTGTCGGTACGACCTGTGGCCACTTTTGCGCCGGTTGAGTCATACACTTCTACCGGAGAGTCTTGGGCTTTGACTTTACCGGGGAAATAGCCTTCCACCACAAGAGAGTCCTTTTCAACTATAGCGAAAACATTAATTTTGTGAGCAAGACAAACACCAGCTCCAATTGATAAACTCAGTACCAGAATTGGCAAAATACGCCAAGCCCAGACGAAACTGTTGAGTTGTCCTTTTATGTGTTTCATTTGATGTCCTCCCGGCAATAGATTGCGATCAAGGCATGGGATAAGCATGTACCCACATAACGGCCCCGAGTTCTACCTTTCGGTCTTTACCCTCAAAGTTTACAGGCTTATCACCTTCCATGATGGCTGAAAAACCCCACCATCCAGCCTTTGGCATTGCAAATGAAAAATAGCCGTTCTCAGTTGTTTTGACTACCTGGGTAACATGGGAATCCGTCGGGGCTTTGACTTTGCCTTTTCCCCAAAACTCTATTTCAACATCACAATCAGGAACAGGTTTCCCATCTCTTTGAACTTGGCCGGTGAAAATATTCCCGGCGTAAAGGCTGTACGGACGTGACAACGGAACTATTTCGCAGGGTAAACCAGCTTCTTTTGCGATAGGTTTGTCCCATCCCTCTTCAGCGCCTAGGCCGTCCACTATGACCTTGGTCACGTGCTGTATGAACTTGCTTTCAGCGGGCTCCCAGTAAGGTTTTGGAATAAGGAAAAAAGAGTAATCAGCCGGTCTGGTTATTTTAAAGGAAGTTTCCCATGTAGACTTTCCACTAACTTTCTTTTCTTTAAGAGTATCCAGTAGGTTGACAACCTTCCCACCCTCAACTACTCCGAATTTTTCCGGTTTATCCATCTGCATCTGTGGGCCGCCCTCGAAGGGATGCGTAAACTGGATTAGCAGCCCAATTTCCTTTTTGTCGTCTTTACCGACCACGTCCTTGGAGGGAATTATCATTGCGAAATGCGCCGACGATACGGAGACAAAAGCAATTAAGGTAAATAAACAAAGGGTTAGAGTGAACAATGAGCGTTTCATGGCATACGACTCCTTGGGGATAAAATTTAAACGCGAAGCGTCAAGTAGCATGATATATAACATCATGCTACTTGTCAACACGTCAACCCCGCAAGAGAAGTCAGTACCGTTTAGTTGGCTCCAACAATGATCATATCCCCAGTTCTGAACCCAACTCCTTATAATATTTTGGAAATTCCGGCTGAAAGTTTTGATAGAATGTTATCGGGTATCTTGCGCCCACGGCTTTCCCCGCGGTTTTCAATCCTTCAACCAAAGTATCCAGCGCTTCGGCCGGTAGGGCAAAAGCCATTTCATCATCCTGGGTCATGGAGAAAATCCTGTCACCATTACCGGGTATAGCCACTCGAGGAACTTTTTCCTTATAAGGGCCGATCAGATATTCCGTGCATTCAATTTTACCGCCGAAATTTCCGCTGATGCGAGACCCTTTCATGTACACCCATGCCTGAATCAGTCGCATTATCTGGGCCGGGTTGCCATAAATGGTAATCGTATCCGGTTCCAGGGCGGATTTGGCGAGTGGGGCCAGATATATACCCCTAACAGGGGCCTTATCCAGTATAAACATTGAATCTGATTCAATCTTTGCGGTGTCCATATCGCGCGACAGAGTGACATTGCAAAGCAGTTTCCTCATTACAGACTTTTGGTCCGGGGCCGGAGTGAAACCGAATGCGATCATCGCGGGCACACAAATGAGGTCTTCGCGTCCCAGACCTACGGGCCAGCCGTATACTCTGGCCATGGTGACGCCCTGACAGATTGTGATCCGTTTGCCCAAGATCTGTGACGGACGCCTGGTTTTTTCCGGAAAATTAGTGTTTTCCAGAAATTTCACAGCTATTGGCTGCGTTCGCAGTCTAAGGTTTTCGTAGATGAAATTAGCCTGTTCCTGACGCGTGTTTCCAGACATGTTGAAACTCCTTTAACAAAATAGAATGACTTATTATTTACGAGACTTAAGGGTTTAAGTTAGCTAGTGATTGGAATTAAGGATGCTCGATCAGGCTGAAATGAATGGCGTCCCCAAGGGGATTCGAACCCCTGTCGCAGGCGTGAAAGGCCTGTGTCCTAGGCCGGGCTAGACGATGGGGACGCTGGTAACCGATTGCAAGAGCGTCTTTCGACTGAAATTGTTTGGTAGGCCGTGCTGGGATCGAACCAGCGACTCTCTGCTTAAAAGGCAGATACTCTACCCCTGAGTTAACGGCCCGCTACTATCCGGAGGCTTTGTCCATTCTCCTCAGGCGTATATTGACCAGCTCACACAAGGCCCCGTCGCAACGCCGTCTTAGGAGTAAATCACATCACTTTTAATGTGTCAAGAGCACGGCGCTGTGGGCGCCAAAAAAAACATCGCGGCAATAATGACGTAATTGGAAAATTCAAAGTCCTGGAACACTTGCTGATATCGCAGTTTGATGGCATGATACCGACCTGACAGCCGTAACGCTACAGTGGAAGCCCAATGACTCCATCGCAATCCAGAAATGCCGGTTTAATTTTAATTACAGCGTTTTTGTTATTCGGCGTCGTAATCAGCGCAATAATTAATTTGGAAGGCTGGGACTTGTCCGTCTCGACCGCTCTACATGAATCGACTCTTGGCGAGACCGGATGGCTTATAGGCAAGATGTCGCCTTGGGCGGCATTTTACCGTTTTGGAGAATACCCCGCGGTGATAATGGCAATCATTGCGCTTATTGGTTATATCCTCACGATGGTAGGAAAATTTCCTCGTAAATACGCCAAGCCATTCCTTGTAATTGTATTGACCGTTATTTTGGGGCCAGGACTAATAGTAAATGGAATATTAAAGCCATTTTGGGGACGCCCCAGACCGGCTGACACTGTAATTTTCGGTGGAAAGGAACCATACAGGAATGTCTTTCAGCCGGCAGGTCCGGGGGGAGGCAAATCTTTTGTATGCGGCCATTGCGCAAACGCGTTTGCTATCGCGTCGGGCGTGTCATTCTTCCCATATTGTCCAGGATTGGCCGGACTTTTCCTCGGCGCCGGTCTAACAATGGGGACGCTGGGCAGTTTCGCCAGGGTCGCCCAAGGCGGTCATTATTTATCCGACACTTTGTGGGCGGGTATTATTGTGCTTTCGATCATCGCCTGGCTATACTTTTGTATTTTCAAGATCCCGGTAAAACCGGACGATTCTGATAAGTAATGATTGCGAGCTTTCCCCATTGATGGATGAAACGCGAAAAGCAGACAAAAATGCGGTTCACTCGCCAGCAGGGTCAGTTTTTACATCTAGTGTTTTTCATGGGCCGACTTTGAACTTGCTGATCCACAACAAGTGTCTGAACAGGAACATTTTTGAGGTTGGAGAGTCGAGTTTACATTTTTACCAATCAAACTGTCTACATAAAATCTCAAGTGGTTTTGCCACAACGAGCGAACAATTAGGCCACCTAAAATCAGGGCCGCCAGCCATTCCGACCATTCCCAGAAGACCCCGCCTGCAGAATTAAATCCAGTTGAAACCAAAGTTGAAATACCCCACGTCTTGTAGATAGCATCCGTGACATAGGCCATCACCAAAGAACAGATAACTATTGAGCCGATATAAATCCCTAGCGACCGTTTCCCCAATAGTCCGGAAACCATCGAGATAGTTGTCACATTTGTCGCCGGCCCCGCCATGAGCATCACGAGGGCCGCTCCCGGACTCATTCCCTTCATGACCAAAGCGGCCGCTACAGGTGTAGACAGTGTTGAGCAAACATACATAGGGCCACTGATGATTAGCGCAATCAGATATGATTTGATCCCTGATCCTAATGCGCCGGTAACTAATGAGTCGGGGACTAAAGCGCTTATGATACCCGCAAGAGCAATTCCAATTACGAACCAGATTGCCAGGTCTTCCATAAGGTCGTCAAATGCGAACCTCATGCCGGCTTGGAATCTTTGGAAGAAATTGTGGTGTCGAGCATGAACTTTGGGGTCGCAATCAACGCCATCACAACAACCATCAACAAAGCATGTCCTATCTGTAATAACACGACTGCTTTCATTGTATGATTTCCCGGTAAAGTTCTCGATCAGTCCTGAGCACATAGCGCTGACAAACGCCGTAATTGGTCTCATCAATGTCAGTATCGGCCCTAAGAGCGAATATGTCAGAGCGATGGCATCTATACCGGTTTCCGGAGTCGAAGTTAAAAACGCGAGACATGATCCATTGTTGGCCCCCTGTTTTTTAAAACCCGCCACCGTCGGGACCACCCCGCAGGAACAAAGTGGAATAGGAATACCCAACAAAGAAGCGTAAAAGACCGAACGGAACCTACCACGTTGCAAATAGTTCACTACCGAATTGGAGCTTACATAGACCCGAATTACGCCTGCTATCACAAATCCAAAAAGAAGGTATATGGAAGCGGCCTCCAAGATCCTCCACGAGGATACTAAAACATGAAAAATTATACTTAAGACGTTCATAGATTTAATATCGGATACATCATAAAGTTTGTCAACTTTTCTCAAAAGACAAACTTTGTCAGAATTTTAACTACTTACTTGATAATTGGATAATTGATATGGATAATTGCAGGACTTTCCCCAAAAATTTAGGTTAATCCCAATGAGAGTTGAGGATTAGGCGTTCCCTTATTCTTTTCGTGAAAGATTGCG
>JAJYDQ010000032.1 GCA_021777225.1 Deltaproteobacteria bacterium | reverse complement strand
TGACAATTCCTGTGAATAAGTCGATGCAATAATTGATCTAATTTGGCTTAATATGTCGGTCGCCGACCAGTAGCTATGTTTCTTTATTTTACTATTAAAAAGCTGATTCTCATTTCCGGATTTGTCATATTAATCCTTGGAACAATTTTGACGATTTTCGTCGCTTTTGAGGCGCCAAACTTTAAAGAAGAGTTGATTCAGGAGAAAAATAAGCCCGCAAGATTCGTCACTGATCGAAATGGCCGCATTTTGCGATATCTTCCAGATGAAAGAGGGTTTTTTAATGTTTGGAAAAACATCCAGGATGTGCCGAACATTTTGATTCATGCAGTCATAACGGCTGAAGATCATAATTTTTTTTATCACCTCGGATTTGATCCTTTAGCTATTGGTCGTGCAATTTACACAAATTTGAAGACTGGAAGAAAAATCTCTGGCGCTTCGACAATTTCGCAACAGGTCGTCAGATTATTAAACCCAAGGCCCCGAACATATTATTCCAAATCAATCGAATTTTTGGAAAGCCTGAAGCTCGAGTATCAACTCTCGAAAAGAGAGATCCTTGAGCTATATCTCAATCTTGTTCCCATGGGGGGACAGCTACGGGGAGTGGGCATCGCGTCTCTAATCTATTTTCGCAAGGACCTAAGCTTAATCGGTGTTTGTGAAATCGCCTGTTTGGCTATTATTCCAAGGGCCCCAACCAGGTTGGATCCTAATCGTCCAGCGGGGAGAAAAGCCCTGCTCGCTAATGCCGATAAGCTGGTTCGCAAAATGGCCGAATCCACCAGATTTTCGTCTGGTTTCATTAAAGATGCGGACACGAAATGCATGGTTTCCTTTTACCATCGTAAGTTTCCACATGAAGCGGCCCATTTCGTGGATTATACTTTGATTGACAGGTCAGAGGTTTCTCCTGAAATACGAACAACCCTTGACCTTGATCTTCAACGCTCGATCGAGAAAGTCCTCAAGTCTCATGCCGCCAGGCTACGGCGCCTCGGTATTTCTCAGTGTGCGGTAGTAGTTGTTGGGACTGGGGGCAGAGAAATTCTCGCCATGATTGGTTCCCTGAACTATACAGAGGAAAACCTGGGTTACAACAGTGGAGCAATTTCCTATCGATCGGCTGGTTCTACCCTCAAGCCTTTTTTGTACGCTCTCGCTCTATCGAAAGGATATTCAGATTCTTCAGAAATCCCTGATACTTTAAGAAATTACAAGGGCGCTAACGGTGATTATATGCCGTTAAACGCAAACAGGACTTCTTACGGTCCTGTAAGCTTACGGTCAGCTTTGGGAAACTCCCTAAATTTGCCTGCCATAAAAATGATTCAACAAGTTAAAGTCGATGACTTTTATTCAGTCCTGCGTCGTCTTGGATTAATTTCGGAAATAGCGCATGGACCAGTTGAAAACTATGGACTGGGCCTTTCTATAGGCGCTATTGAGGTTCGTCTTTATGACTTGGTCCAGGCCTACGCGTGTTTGGCTGGTGGAGGGATGTTTCAGTCGCTGAGAATGAAGCCATGTCAACACGGCCACTCCGAGCGAATTTTCTCAGAATCAGTGACTTCTCAAATTACAGACATTTTAGCAGATCCTCTTGCCAGAATTCTAACATTTGGGAACCCAATATATTTTGATTTTGGATTTCCCGTAGCCCTTAAAACAGGTACCAGTAGCAACTATCGGGATGCCTGGGCTGTAGCCTATACATCGAAACATGTTGTTGGGATCTGGGCAGGGAACTTTAATGGCGCCTCGACGGGGGATGCATTAGGCGCTTCATCTTGTGGCCCGATAATAAAAGAAATCCTGAATATAGTTTATTCAGGGGCGCCATCTAATTTACAAGACAAGTTCTCAGGTGAAGGTGGGTCTAGCCGCACTTATTTGATGAAATCGAATACACGCCCAGTACCGGATCGTCTGCCACGAGAAGACAACACAATAGCGCCTGGCTCAAGACACCAACATGTCTACTTAGGTCCAGCCTATGCTAGATGGATATATAGACGGGAAAAAGAACAGGGATTGAGCAGATTTCGACTTCAGGAACCTGTGAAAAATCCTGAATCTCAACAACTGACTCTTGATAGGAGTGTTGTTAGATCTCTAAATACTTATACAAGGGATAAGCCAGCTATAGAAATAATAAATCCTCACGACGGTGACCGGTTCGTGGAGACGGATTCGTCTATTAGAATACCATTCAGGGCCCTGCCGCGCATGGTAGTTGAAAATGTAATTTGGCTCGTTGACGGGAAAGAAGTGGAGAGAACACCCCCTCCTTACGAATTCTTTTGGACCCCCTGTCATGGACAGCATTCAGTAATGGCTCTGACGCCATTTAATGACGCCGCTTCAATCAAAATTCATGTAGAGTAACCAAAGACTGGTAAGGTCGAGGCTTTGCCGGGGCAACTCGCAAATGATGGGTCTCTTCAGAGAAAAACAGTATCTGGAAATAACTACTCAAAATTGAATCCATTTTGGCGCCAGCGCATCTAGGATGTCAAAGTGTTGTTCACACGGGCGATCTGTCGTGCTTGTATGTTTATAAAACATTTAGAAGAATGGATTTTTCATAGTGAAAGGGTACTCCAATGAATAAATATATAAATAAAGAAATCGAAGGAGAGGACAAGTCTGGCCAGACTTCCAAATCGGTAGATCCTGGAGCGACCCAGTTGCCGGATTTCCGGTTTTCAATGGGAAAGCAACCTTTGCGTGAATTGCCGGGTGGAACTGCAAGAGAAGTGACCGCAAGGGAATTTCCAGTATCCCAAAATATTGCCGCAGTCCTCATGACATTAAAGCCAGGAGGCCTTCGTGAGCTTCACTGGCATGCTAACGCCGCCGAGTGGGCGTATGTAATCGAAGGCAATGTCCGGGTGACCATCGTTGACACTCAAGGGCGACTTGAAATAGCAGACTTCGGGCGAGGAGATATATGGTACTTCCCTCGAGGCCACGTCCACTCGATTCAGGGCCTTGGGCCGGGATCAACCGTGGCCAAGTTCCTTCTCGTTTTTGACAATGGATATTTCTCCGAGTTTGCTACATTCAGTGTATCTGACTGGCTTGCACAGACGCCGAAGGGAATTGTGGCAAAAAATCTCAACCTATCCCCTGAAGAACTCTCGGAACTGCCTACAGAAGAAGTTTACATAGCGCAGGGCCCCACGCCACCGATCCTTCCGGTCGCTTCTCTCTCCGGTTTAGGAACGGTTCTTGCCCCACCGTTGACACACAAGTATCAGCTTCGTTCGCAAAAGCCTTTTGTAAAATCCGCTCACGGAGAGGTTCGTCTCGCTTCTGCAGGCGAATTTCCTATTTCTACTACCATGACCGGCGCACTGATGAGTCTTCACCGTGGAGGATTGCGCGAACTACATTGGCATCCAAATGCCGATGAATGGCAATACATCCTTTCGGGCAAGATCAGACTAACGGTATTCGCGTCGCATGGCCTCGCGACCGCCGTGGAACTTGAACCTGGTGACATCGGTTTCGCCCCCATGGGCTACGGACACGCTCTCGAAAATATCGGTGATGGCCCGGCTGAACTTCTCCTGGTTTTCAACAGCGGAGAGTACCAGGAAATTAGCATCAGCACCGTTTTGGCGACTCAACCAACATACTTGTTGAAGACCAATCTGTATTTGTCGGAACCGGTCATTGAAAAACTGCCCAAGAGACAGGAATTTATCGCTGCGGCTCATGGTGGCCGAAAGTGAGAACCCTCTCGCTACAGAGATTGGGAAAATGTATTTGTGAACAAAAAGGGAGAAATAGGAATGAACGTCAACACCAAATTGCTTGCCGTCGGGCTTTTGATTCTATTTTCAGTAGTGTATCCATTTGTCTATCAAGCCACGGCGGAAACTGCCGAATAATTTGCGCATGATGTGTTTCTTGATATTTTTACCAAGTTGGTGAATAACGACCCCGTTTGTTCACGAACAGGTGTTGCGCAAATTACCGGCGCTCTCGTCTCAAGATGCGTACTATTTACCACTGGACACCGGAGAGGATACGCTCTCGCAACGACCGTCATTTTGGACTTCGATCGCCGGAGTAAACTTGATTTAAGACTGTATCGTTTTCGTCGATATTGCGGGGTCGAATGGGCCATATCTACTTTCCAAGATGATTTCCGAAAAAGCGAGCTATCCCCTGAAAAGCTTCTCTAGATTCAGGAGAAGTGAATACCAAAATATATTGAGCGTGCGACATGCCTTCGAATACCTGAAGATCGGCTTCTACCCCGGCTTGCCGGAGCTTACGATGCATCCGGACTGTGTCGCTGAGTAGCATGTCACGAGTTCCAGAAGTTAGTATTGTCGCAGGAAAACCTTTTGTAAAATCCCCGTAGACCGGAGATATCAGTGGGTTTTTCATGTTGTGAGACCCTGTGTACAATTTAGCGCACGCATCCAGAAAACCTTCGTATGTAATCAGGACGTCGTCAATATATTCATTCGTGAACAGCGTGTCTCCAGTTCTAGTCAAATCTGCCCACGGTGTGCCCAGTCCTACCGCTCCAGGTAGAGCGATATTCAATTCCAGAAGTTTGAGAACAGTAGCGGCTGTCAAACCTCCTCCGGCCGATGTGCCAAAAATTCCGGTATTGGACGGTTTGTAAGTTTTGATGATTTCATTATATACCACCACAGCGTCATTTAGAGCCGCCGGGAAAGGAAAATCCGGCGGCATCCGATAGTCCACTGAAACCACTTTGATCTTTCCGTAGTAAGCCATGAGAATTGCTTCGCCCAAACCAGCTTCCCCGCTATTGAATACGTAACCTCCACCGTGAAGGTGGACTAGAATCCGGTTAGCATTCTCCTCTGCAATGGTTTCTGGAGTAACAGTATATGTTCTGACTCCAGCTTTGAGTTCGCTTTGAATGCCGACAGGAAACAGGCTACGCAACTGTGCCAGAACAGGTTTGTGGCGTTGTGCTTCGCTGGCTACAAGACTACGCCATTCTTCGGAGGTTTTGGGTACAAGATTCATTGTGGAACGCAAGGGAAGAGTGATCACTTTCTTCAATTCGGGGCTGACCGTGGTCGGCGCAGGAATTGTCCGAGCGGGAACATGGCGGGAATTATTCTTGCCTCCAGGCTGAACTGCAGCTTCCTGTTGGCCCTGCCCGATTAGAATTGATGTCATGGCCATGACTAAAGCAAGGGCTATGATGCTTATGTTTCTTTTCATCTCGGAAAACAGCCTCTACTACAAAGATTGATCATGATCATTTTGGCGCTTTTTCACCAAAAATCTCTCTGAAGAATTGTTTCATGGCTTCCCATGAGCGCCTGTCAGCCTTTTCATTATATGCGTTTCCTGTAGATTTGTTGGTTCCCGCCTTCTGTTGTGTGAATGAGTGAACGGCGTCACCGTAGTATATCATTTGCCAGTCCACGCCGCCTTTCCTTAACTCTTCTTGGAATTCTGCGATGTCCTTGGGTTTAGAAACCGGATCATCTGCTCCATGCAATACAAGTACTTTGGCTCGTATCTTTTTGCCGTCTTCTGGAGAGGGACTATCCAGCCCCCCATGAAAGCTGACCACGCCCAGGACAGGGGCTCCACTTCGGGCAAGCTCTAAAACTGTAGTGCCACCGAAACAATAGCCAATGGCTGCAATGCGATTCGGGTCCACATCGGGATTTTTCTCAAGTTCTGAGAGCGCAGCAAGGACTCTTTCCCGTAACAATTTCCTGTCTGCCTTATATTTCGTCGCCTCCGCCGCGGCCTCCTGATTATTAGCAGGCCGAACCCCCTTTCCGTAAATATCCGCAACAAGAGAAACGTAACCCATGTTTGCGAGTTTGTCGGCGATTCTTTTGTAGGAATCGCTCACTCCCATCCAATCAGGAACTACCAGGACTCCCGGCCGTTTTCCATGTAGGTCCGTTTTCTCCGCCATATAGCCTTCTAGCGCTGTCCCTTTGTCTGTATATTCCACGGCACTCGTCTGCAGTTGAGCGCATGCCATAACAGGCCACAGGATTGTTCCAAGTAAAACTAGAGCTGTTCTCATGATCGCCTCCTTGAATTCGAGTGATTCACAAACTTTATTCCAGTTGGAACATTAAACAGAAGTTCGAAAAGTGGAAGTGCTTAATATTTTAATTATACTTGAGCTAGTCGAACTAACTGATTCGCTCTTAGGTTTTTGGCATTTGGTTACCTGCTGCTTGCTTTATAGTGAATCCAGATCAGTTATGAGCTTATCGGCGGATATCATCATTGACATCCTCGAAATCCCCGTACCAGATGTCAAACTCCTCACCTATCTTCCAACTCTGAACGTCCGGTTGAGCATCGAGCCAAGCCGTGATCGCCTTTGCTCGAGCATCAGGATTGTTAGAGCGACAGCCAAGCTCAACTATTACATTAAGCTTGTCTTCCTCCCCGCCTCCACCACAGCAGCATCCGTTAGCTACAATGGCTTCGTCAATGAAGGTGTCAACAAATTCATCGAATCCGTCTTTCCGATTTCGTATAATAAGAAGTTGTCTTCCCCATTCGGTGAATTCACCGCGATGAGCTTTCTTCCGGAGCCGTTTTTTCATCTTTGTCCTCGCCTAGATACTCTGCGGTTAACAAATAACCTGGTTTGAACCACTTCGGCATAGCGGAACGTTACAGGTAGCCGCCGAAACCGAGCGTTAAACCAGTTCAAATTTCAGCTCACCCAGCTTTTCCAGACTGCAGGCAAGCTTATCACCAGGTTTGAGCCAAACCTGCTTTTCCTTGGGATAACCTAGTATAACTCCTTCAGGAGTGCCTGTAAAAATAATGTCACCGGGTTTGAGTGTCATATGGCGGGAGATAAAACTAATCATCTGCCTGGAGTTAAAGATGAAATCATTTGTATTCGAGGATTGCCGTGTCTCACCGTTGACCCGACATTCGATCTTCAGGTTGTCGGGATTGATCTGGTCAGCGGTGACCAAATAAGGACCTATTGGCGCAAACTGGTCAGGTGTCTTGCCGATCATCCATTGCTTGCTGGGGGTCTCTAGCTGCAGGTCTCTTGCCGTGAAGTCATTGCCGGTGCAATAGCCTGCGACATAGGAAAGGGCATCGGTCTCCGAAACGTTTTTCGCTTCCTTGCCCATGACCATTACGAGTTCGACTTCATAATCGAACTTCTTGGCTACATCTACCGGCAGTTTGATGGCCCCGTTGTGATAATTAAGCGCATTGTTGTACTTGTTGAAAAGCACCGGTTGACTGGGGAACTCCATGCCAACTTCCTTGGCGTGTCTTCGGTAATTCAGGCCTACACAGATGATCTTTTCCGGTCGGGTCACAGCCGGTCCATATTCTATTGTACTTTCTTTCGCAAAAGTCGTGCTCGCGGCACTGGATTTAAACGCAGCGTCCACCAGCGCATTGAGACTGGGGCCCTCCTCTTTTTGAAGCAGGTCATCCATGGTAGCCGGGGCATGCATGTTGAGCAGTTTCGCGGCCTGCGGCACATCCAGAATGCCTTGGTCGGTTTTGACCCCGAGCAGATATTCGCCATTGCGACGAATGGTTAACAAGGTCAACCCGTGAGCCATTCCACGCTCATTCGTCTTGACGGGCTGGGCCTCGACCTGTCCTACCGTTAGTCCGCTAGTCGCCGCTATGGCGGCGGCAATTCCCGCTCCCTTCAGAAAATCTCTGCGATTCTGATTCATGTGTCTCTCCTTGATCCTGGATGTCTCAAACTGTTAGACATCGGGTTGTAAAATAATAGGCGCCGTTCGACTCCATTAAATTCTATATCAAAATAAGGTTTCAAACGCTTCCAATTGTGAACCCTAATTCAATCACGGGATGAGTCTAGATGTCGAAAATCACCCAGGCGATCCCACCGAGGGTTGCGGTAGATGCGAAAAAGAGACGTAAACTCACAGGTTCACCGAGCAGGACTATGCCACCTACAGCGGCGATAACCGGCACACTTAGCTGAGCTGTAGCTGCGCTTGTCACCTTCAGTCGGCGTAACGCAGCGTACCAGATTACATACCCAACCCCAGAAGCCAATGCTCCTGACGTCAAAGCGCACCAAAAACCCGCCCTGTCAATGGACATCCAAGGTATCATGAGCACGCTCAGCCCCAATGTCAAATAGCCCGCCCGCCGGAAATTTTCGGCCGTTACCAATATAGGATCATCTGCGAATTTGCCGAGCAATGAGTAGACACCCCATGAGGCTCCGGCGCAAAGCATTAATATGGAACCATATAGCGGCGGCGCCGAAATACCTGGTAACAACAGACCAACCAGTCCGCCAAACGCAATTGCTAAACCTACTACCTGCCTCATTCTCAAACCTTCTCCGGTCCACAGCCCATAGCCTATCATTGTAGCCTGTGCGGCGCCGAAGAGCAGTAGCGCTCCCGTGGCGACCGGCAGACTAATATAGGCGAACGAAAAACTTGCCATATAAGAAAACAGCGCTATGGCTGATGGCCAATTCCCCGCTGTAGCCTGGGACCTACCACGCATCTTCACAATGATCCAAAGAGTAAGGGCACCTGAAATGATTCGAATTGAAGTAAAACTGGCAGCGTCAACCTGGTCGAGTTTCAGCGCCACTCGACACAGTAAAGAATTTCCAGCGAAGGCGATCATGGCAAACAACGTTAATATTAACACTCGTTTTTGCGACATCACCTAATTCCCAATGAGCTGAAATTACAGGTTCTTATGAGTTTTTAAAAGGATCATCATGGATTGAAAGTAATGGTTGATTCTACAAATGTATTTGTGGCTAAGTTTTCAAACATTGCTGGGACTAGGTTTCGAGACGTTTACGCTCTTCGCTCCTGATTTCTTTTCGGAGTAATTTTCCAACCTTGGACTTTGGCAGCATGTCCCGAAATTCTATATATTGAGGAATCTTGTACGCTGGAAGTCGGTCCCGGCAGAATTTCGTCAACTCATAACCGGCGACGCCTTTGACATCCTTTTTAAGCACAACAAAAGCCTTGATTCGTTCGCCCACTTTTTTATCCGGAATACCTACAACGCATGATTCGATAACTGCGGGATGTTCCTGAAGAACCGCCTCAACTTCGGAAGCGGACACACGGTAACCTTTGTGCTTTATGGCGTCCACCGTACGGTCCACAAAGTAAACAAAACCATTTTCGTCCTGCCGGACTATATCGCCCGTTCGGTACCAGAGCTTTCCATCTATTGTTACAAAGGAAGTTTCTGTCTCTTCAGGTTTGTTAAGATAGGCCGACACCATTAGTTCCGAATGTACCAGCAATTCACCCGGGTCTCCCAGAGGAACTTTGTCTAGTCCCTCCTGCTCGGTGATCCTTATTTGTTTGCTTGGAACTCTTAACCCCATCGCCATCGGAGGACTCTCGCGATCCGTCGGGCACATTATGACTCCACCGCACGTTTCCGTAGCTCCGTAGCCCTGATAAACCGGCATGTGGAATTTGTCCGTCCATCGTCTTGCAACATCCTGAGGTAAGACATCTGCGGCGGAAAAACAATAACTCAAGGATGAAAGGTCATATTGATCAACACGATCGTGTTCCAGGATCATACGATAAAAAGCCGGAACCCCGACAAGGCTCTTTGCCTTTAATTTCTCAATTGCGTCAAAAAAAGCGTCCAGATTTACCTTGGGGAACACAATCATCGTCCCGCCGCCAACAATTATAGTGGCTAACGAACATGTCTGCCCCGCTATGTGGAACAACGGGGAACCTGCAAGAATCACGTCCTCATGCTTTGGGAAAAGGGGATTTCGAACATCAAGCTGTTCTTCCGAAGAAACCAGAAACAGACCATGGCTCATCGGAACGCCCTTGGGATGCTTCGTAGTGCCACCGGTATACATAATCTGGGCTATATCGCGATCAGATGAATCGGGCTTGGGAGCCGGCCTGATCCCTCGTTTGATCACGTCGCTCATGGAACACACTTGGGAGCTTTCTTCCACTTTGCCTTTGGGCGCTTTATCCGCAAATAAATCAAAGACCTTCTTCCACCAAGGCAGTAACTCAATTAAACCGGTAAATATAACCTGTTCAAGTTGAGTATCCGGCATAGCCTGTTTTACGTACCCATAGTTGCGATCAGAACATATAACGGCCTTGGCGCCTGTGTCGTTGGCCATGTATTTCAAATCAAAAGCGGTGTAGATCGGGCTGATTGGAGTAGCTACGGCCCCAAGTCGTTGAATCCCCAACCAACAGACGACGAACTGAATTGAATTGGGGATATACATCAGGATGCGATCACCTTTTCGCATCCCCATTTCATATAAGCCCGCAGCGAATTTTTCCGACAGATCCAGCACTTTTTGGTAGGAATAAGAGGATCCAAGAAAGTATACCGCTGTTTTTTGCGGATATTTGTCGGCCATCGCAGAAAAGGCCCCGTATATTGTCTGATATTTTAATACGGACATGTTTCAAACACTTCCAGACATAAATAACTGCGCATCAGACACCAAAATAGGCCCCCTTGACTTCTGGATTTTCCATAAGTTCGAGACCTGACCCATCAAGTGTCAACATACCATTCTCGATAATGTATCCATGATCTATCATGGGTAGAATGGGTCTCGCGAATTGCTCGGATATTATGATCGTAAGGCCGGTTTCAACGCTGATCTTCTTGATCGCGTCAACCAGGGTCGTTTGCATCATAGGACTCAAGCCAAGTAATGGCTCATCAAGAAGCAACAAACTAGGTTTGACAACCAGCGCCATACCTATTGTGAGCATCTGCTGTTCACCACCACTCAAAAAACCAGCTTTACGATTCTTGAGCCTAATCAGGGTCGGGAAAAGATCAAATACATAATCTATGGTTTTCCTGACTTCTGCCCTTTTTCGCAAGTAACCGGCGATCCGGAGATTCTCCAGAAGATCGGATTCCTGAAATATCGGGTGACGTTCTCGGCAGAGGACCATTCCCCTCTTGACTCGTTCACTGGGATAGAGGTCTGTTATGTCTTCGCCATTAAAAACTATCTTTCCGTATATGGTGATTCTTTCTCCGCCTTTACGCTGCTCCTTGATCTTGGTATCGATGATCAAACCCGACAACGTGTTCATGAGTGTTGTCTTGCCCGCGCTGTTGGAGCCAATGACAGCTACGATACCGCCAGACTGAACGTTCATGCTGAAATCGTTCAACGCGACGGCATTTTCATAGAAAACCATAAGATTGGAAATTTCGAGCATCTATTCTGATCCCAGATAAGCCTTTCTGACTTCAGACCTTTCCATTACTTCACAAGGTATGCCATCAGCTATAACACTACCATAATTGAGGACAACAACACGGTCTGCAATCCTGAATAGTTCGCGTAGCCGATGCTCTATCATGATTACTGTCTTTCCCTCTGAAACAAGTTTTTCTATTATCGGAACAATGCTCGCCAATTCAGCGATGCTGAGACCTGAAAACAACTCATCAAGAATTATCAGGTCAGAACGCAGGGCGAGGCATTTAGCAAGTTCCAATCGCTTTAGGTACCCATGAGGCAAACTCCCGGCGGCTTTGTATGTTACTGCGGATTCCCGTTCAAAGCCCACTTCTTCCAGGTAATCTTTCGCCACAGCGTCAAGATCACCGTATTGACCTCCGGACAGCGCCTTGACTCGGGGAGAATACAGGGGGATGATCAAGTTTTTGAATGAAGGCAGTTCAGCAAAGGGTCGAATCATCTGAAATGTTCTGGCTATGCCCACCCTGGCGATTCGATATGGTGCCCAACCGTTAATGTCTTTTCCCTTGTACACTATCTTGCCTTGATCCGGCTTCAGGAATCCCGTTATGAGATTGACAAGAGTGGTTTTTCCTGATCCGTTCGGGCCGATTACGCCTAGCAATTGCCCTTCATGAAGATCAAAATTTACACCGACGACTGCTTTAACACCCCCAAAGCTCTTGCTAATGTTTTCGACTCGCAAAATCGGGTCTGCGTCATTTTGACGTTTATTCTGATCATTCATTTGTCAACTTCGACCCATCTTTCGAATTGCTGATACTTCCTTTGGATGTAGTGGAAAATACCTTCTGGCAAAGCGACAATAAAGACCACCAGGAAAAAAGAATACAGCACTATTCTCAACCCTCCGATGCCTCGAAGCGCTTCAGACAGGGGGACGAGAATGAAAGCGCCGATAAAGGAGCCGGCGAAGGTTCCCATGCCTCCTACGACAGCAGCGGATAGAGGCAGAATTGAATAGTCAAGCGCAAAAGAAGGCATGCCTACAAACCCGTAAACATGGGTTAGAAAAGCCCCGCAAAAAGAGCCTACACACCCTGTTATAAACAGTGCCTGAGCCTTCATCCAATAGATGTTGATTCCAACGCTCATAACAGCTCTGTCATTGTCCTTTATGGCTTTGAGGACAAGGCCGTAATCAGTTGTGACCAGACGTCTGAAGGCGAATAGGGCAAAAAGTGTCACTAAAACAATCACGTACGATTCGACAAAGGGATTGGCGAATGTCTTGATACCGGTTATTCCTTCTGTGCCTCCAAATATGCCCGCGGCCTCAATGATACGTTCCAGCATCAACGGCAAAACGAGGGTCACCATGGAAAAGTAGACGCCTCGCAACCTCAGGACCGGCGTTAACAGGACCGTGCAGATAAGTCCTCCCAGAACCGTAGCAATTGGGAGATCGATCCAGATAGGTACTCCAAGGATTTTGTTCGAAACCCCTGCGATATATGATCCGACGCCAAAAAACAGGGCCTGGCCAAGCGATACCATTCCGACGCCGACAAGAAAGTCCCAACTCATTGCAAGTAGCGCAAAAACACACGTGGAGATCAAGACTTTCTGCCAGTAAGAAGGCAGAACAAGAGGCAATATGACCAGCAAAAGGACCGGAGCTAGTGGAGGAACAGCCACATAAAGCATCTCGCGAAACGAGTTTAGTGAGAACACGTCGTCGGATCTGGCTTTGATCCCTCTGTCTATTCTTTCCTTTCTCTTTTGTTTCACCTGAGCGCCACTCTCAAAGCATCGTTATTATTCTCGATACATGAAAACTCTATATTCGTTCTTCCAGCTCTTTTTGTTTACCAAGAAGGCCGGAAGGCTTGACCACCAGTATCAGAAGAATCGCAATCAGAGATATGATCATTTTCCAATGCGGGCCGGACAATATGTCAGTCATTATCTGAGCGTATCCAATGAGAAATGAAGCCAACACAACGCCAACAGAACTCCCCAGCCCACCAATTATACATACCGCCATTGCGTTTATCAGAACATCATATCCATCGTTCACAGCGATCGTTCCACGGGGCAGTATCAGTATTGCGGCTACGGCTGCCAGGCCGGACCCGAACGCGACACTCAATCCAGCAATTCGATCAGAATTGATTCCTAGAGACAGGGCTGTATGCTCATCCTGGGCGATGCCTCGGAAAGCAAGCCCAATCTTTGTATAGTGGGTAAATAGATAAAGGCCAATGGCCAACACTATGCCAACTCCCACGATCCAGATCCGCTGATAATCTACGTAGGTATTGCCGATGAGTAGACTGCCATCAGTAAATACAGGAAGAGTGTATTCGAAGCCTGAGAATCCAAGGTAACGAAAAAGTTCGAGAATTATTAAACCAACGCCGAAAGTGGCTATGACTTCTGAAATCACAAGACCGCGAACTCGGAGCAAAACGAAGCGATACATTGCGGCTCCTAGAAGAGCTGTCAAAAATACCGCAATTGCAGCGGACAGAAAGAATGGAAGCGCCAGTTTGTTTAAAAACAGCCACGATGCGAATCCTGCAAAGATGTACATGGCTCCATAGGCAAAATTCGACACGCCACTTATACCAAAGGTCAAGCTGAAACCAAGGGCTGTTAAAGCGAGTATTACACTATTGATAAAGCCGTATATTAAAGCGACTTCCCACATGGCCTCGTTCCTTGCTAACGATAACTTTCCGAGAATTTACGCCCCGAGGACGACTTGATGCTCTCAGGGCGTATACAAACCCTAGCCCGACGTAACAATCGAACTTCGCGTCTATTTCTTGGCCGCTTTCATCCATTCCGGAAGGGCTACTTTCCCTTCTGCTATGGATTTAGGAAACACTATTACCCTTTTCCCATCATCCGTCCACTGATAGACACAACCGGCGGCGGTCTCTTTGGGATCGGCTCCATATATTACCTGGTTACCTTCGTTGAATTTTATTCGTCCAATGACCCCTACTCGATCGGTTTTCTTGATTTCATCGGCTACCTTGTCAGGATCAAGTGAACCGGCCCGTTCAACCGCCTCGGCAAAGATATAAACGGAGTCATAAGAAGGAGCGGGGCCATGTCCAGCTTCCATAGGAACCCCAAACTTTTTTTGATAATCATTGTAGAATTTGGTTGCTGGGGGATATTTTTCGACAGGGATGGCGCTACCTAATTCAAAATTGGAGTTGATCAGGCCGCCGATTTTACCTTCAAAAATCTTCCAGGCCCCCGGACCAGTCATGGGTGAGATGAATCCGCAAAGCATTCCAGGTATCTTTTGTGATTTCCATTGCTTGAGCAGGATTCCACTTTGGGGCATATCAAATATCGGCATTATAACTTGAGCGTTTTTCATCTTGGCCTTCATTAAACCGGGTGAAAAATCGGAAGCTCCGGTCGGATACGTCTCTGACCCCACGAGTTCAATGCCCATTTTTGAAGTAGCGACTTTAGTGACGCCTTGGCCGGTCGCCTTTGCCCACAGTACATCCTGAGTCATGACATAGAGTTTTTCGAAGCCGAATTCCTCTTTCATGAACCCCAATGTCTGAGCAAGATAGCCAACCAGAGACTGAGCGTTCAGACAAACTCGAAAACAATGCTTGTATTTGACAGGATCTTCTTTGACCTTTTCTTCGAATTTGGGAGACATGGCGATGGTCTCCAGAAGCGGAACCTTATGCTTCGCTATGATGTCCATACCAGCGAGAAGTGATTCGGACCTGAAGGGGCCGACCAAGATTGCGTTAACCTTTTTCTCGGTGATAATTTTTTCCAGACCTAGTAGAGCCTCAGAAACCGGCACTCCTGCGGAAGCGTCTCTTAGATCTGAGACAACAACCTGTAAAAGTCTCTTTTCCTGACCGACTTTGACTCCACCTTTGTCGTTGATCTCATTAACGGCCATCTGAACGGCTTTAATAGATTCTTTCCCCTCGACCGAGGTTTCAGCGGTCGGCACACCAATCAAAATGGGATCCGCAGCACACGATACCCCGATAAGAAGGGCCATTAGCAAGCCGATAACCAGATTAGCCGTTAGAAAGATTTTCTTCATGCCGACATCTCCTTTCCTAAAATGAACATGGGACAAAGAATTAGAATTTAAAGGACTTCTATTCCTAACACTTGAAATGTTTCATTGCCGAATATGTCGATGACTTTGACCGCAATATTGTAATTTCCAGGACATTCATATTCCCATGTCGGGCTTGATAATTCAATGGATCGACGCTTCGGCGTCCGGAAACTGTGCCAGACACTGTTGAAAATAGGTCCATCCGGCTCAACTCTTGGCTGTTCCCCTGATTGCAATTGAGCCGCGCCATATTCAAAATCCACAGCCCAACAGTCGATCCAGTCACTCCATTTTTGAGTAAGCAAACACCTTTGTTCACTGCCATCCTTTTTGTTGACGATTTTCACCAATTGCCCATTGTCCAGAATAATTCTTGACGAACCAGTTTTCCCTTTGAATTGGAAAATCTCATTTATGGTTCTACCAGAAAGCGCACAAAAATCAACTAGAGTGACCGAGACTGTGAGAGCATTGATTGAAATATTTACTTTGAAATAGGCGAGATCTTTGGCCAAGTTATATTCGCCTCTGTGATAATCATTTACAGGAACTGCGTTAGCAGCTTTCTTAAGTTTCAAGTCTTCTGGTTCTTCCGCTTCAAGCACATCGAACCCAAATACTTTCTCTGACAGGCGCATTACTTCATTAAGGGTCTTGACCATACGTTTGCGACATACATGAACGGCAATTTTGCCCAAGTCGCAGCCTATCCACTTTCTGCCCAATCTTTGGGCAACTTCCAGTGAAGTCCCAGAACCGCAGAAGAAATCTGCCACCAAGTCACCTTCGTTAGTTCCAGTGAGCATGATTCTTTCCAAAAGTCGCATGGGTTTTTGAGTAGGATATCCCCACATTTCCGGGTGAGCGTGTAACAGTGGGAACTTCCAGACGTTGTCCGCGGTCCTTTCTTCACGAGTTACATAAACGCATTTCCCATCTGGCCCTTTGGGATAAATCTTTTTCCCTTCCACTTTCTGCATCCGGGAAACTCTTATCGGTTTTTCTCTCTTTTCAAATTGCCAGTTAAAAATGCTCCTGTCTGATTTACAATAATAAAAAATTGTATCTGTGGCGTTTGTATACTGACGCTTGCGTGTGTCAGGGATTTTATTAGTGTAATACCAGATTATCTCGTTTCGAAAGGCTGTTGATCCAAAAACCTCGTCCAGAATAGACCGCAACATAAAATTGGCCTTCCAATCACAATGAACCCAAATGCTCCCGTCATCAGCAAGAAGTTCATTTATGAGCCAAAGACGTTCGTACATCATGTCCAGATATGCGCTGGGCCCCGCCTCCCAGGAATCCTTATATGCGAACTCCTGAACAATGTTGGGCCGATCCTGATTATCCTCACCAATCAGAAGAGTCATTTTGTAATCGGAACCAACCAGGAATGGAGGATCAATGTATATGAGCTTAATCCCTCCGACATCATCAATTTCTCTTCGCATGCGATCTGTAAGAAGGGAACTCATAACCAATCTATTATCTCCCCGGATCAGTTTATTATTCCAGGGGTCTTGGGCGGATTTTGACCTTCGAAGAGTCCCTGCGCATAAATTGGGAATAATGTGAACACGCTCTACCAAACGAAGAGCGTCAACTTTCCGATTTTTATGACGTGTTTTTCCGCGCCAGAGGAGTTCAACCTCGGGCGCGACTGACGCTGGTATATTAAGAAGATTTTCCGATAGATTAGCCTTGGGGTCTAAATTCCTTTGGGGAGTTTCTTTATCTGATCTTTCAGGACCCATACATCAAGATCTTGTCTTTTCCCTAAATACCAGGATCGGTCGAGTTGTCAACCGGGCCAGGTTCAGGGCTTCGTCGCTCAACAGCTTGAGATATTTCGGCCTCTTATGTCCATATGCCCCGAGGACTACGAGATCGTATCTGTGTACTGCGACATCCCTGAGGATCTGTTCGACGAAGTCCCCTTTGGTCATTTTGGTGATTGGTTCAAAATCAAACTTTCTGAGTATTTGAGCGCCCTGCTGAAGAGATTGACTAGCAAACTCGTCGCTCTCGTATTGTCCAGTCTCCTGAACATGGAGAAGCGTTATCTCCGCGCCTTTTCCGGCAAGCAAAGGGGCTGTAAATTCAAGCGCAGCCTTGTCGGTTTCCGAACCTCTATAAACTACAAGGACCCTGTGGATTTCTCGAAACTGTCGTACAATCAGCACAGGCTGTTCAGCATTATGCAAAATCTTGGCGTGTACCGCTCCTAACAGAAAACCTCTCAAATATGATTGTTCATGTGAGCCCAAGACAATCATGTCATACTTTTCCGATTCCGCCGTGTTAAGTATTTCTTCAGCCGGGTCGCCTTCCTCAATAACCAGTCGACAGGGGATCCTGGCGGAAAGGCAGGATTGGCAGGCGTCTTCGAACTGCCTTTTGACCTCTTTTACATCGCCTTCAATCTCTCCTTCCAATCCACCCTTGGAAAGAAATGGAGCATAGCCTTCAGCCACTATGTCGGCCAGGTCCGGTTTTACATGTATCGCGTCTACTACCGCATTTTGGCCCTCCAGCAAATGGCATGTGAATTCCAGACCTGTAAAGGTCTCCGGATTCTTATCTACAGCCACCAGGACTTTCATGTTTCAACCCTCCTTCGGCAAGACCGGTTTGAGTTTCACAGTGAAACTTGTAACACAGAATGGTCCAGCCTGTTGCGCTATCTCATCACTAAAACGCTCGTGGGACATTTACTCACAAATCGCCCCACCCAACCCCGGGAAAAGAAACGGCTAAGGAGCGATTTCTTGCCCAACCATAAAGCAAGAAGGTCCTGTTTGATTTCCTGGGCTATCAACTGCTCAAAATCGGATATGTCCATTAAGCGTGTATTTATCTCCACTTGCCTATCGTTGTAATAGTCTCCGATTTCAATGAGCCTGGTGTATACAGATTTCTCCATGTCACCATTTTGGCTTAACCCTATCAGATCCAAACGAGCATTGTAAATTGTGATCATCTGATTGATCATTTCGAGCGATTCCTGACTTATATAGCCTTGATCAAGGCAGGCCACAATCCTTGTTACCGGTTGTTGCTCTTTGACAAGAAGCACTGAGCAATCAGCGTCATCCACAACCTGCTGCGGGGCTGGAAGAGAATTTGCCCATTCGCACTTGGCACCTTTTGCGCAACCAAGCACAATCAAATCACTGCCATCTTCCTGAGATTCCGTCAAAATCTCTCGCGCAGGCGACCCAGACCTCAACCGTACCTTGAAATCCTTTTTGCGGCCCATAAGGACTTTCATTTCTTCAACAACGCCGGTTTTAACCGGGACCCACTCATATTTTCCTTCACCCTGTATGTATGGGGAATCTTCACGGCTCCAGCTATTTAGAAACGTGTCTCGATAACCTCTCAAGGCTTTCCCTACTTGGGTATCTTCAACCGGATTTGTAGCCTGACTTATCCCCAGCAAGGTTACGTCCGCCCATGTATTCATGGCCAATTTAACGGTTTCCTTAAGGGCGTATTCGCTATACGGATGTTCGTCTCCCGCAAATAGAATTCTCATGGCGCTCTCCTTAAGCTCTCAGTAAAATGCTATCAGAGAGGCCGTTCTGACGAAACTGAGCCATTCCAGCTCAACACTGTCTTTTCGGACTGCTCTGTCTAATCCTAGTGCCACTAAATCAAAGTCTTTCACGAAATCTTCCTTGGGATTGGAGAAAACTTCCGGATCAATCTGTTTCTGTTCAACAGCGCAACCAGCCTTCTCCAAAAGGCCCCTTAATTCCAGGACCTTTTCTTTGAGGCCCATTTCTCCGGACGAAGTCAAATAATCCGCAGGATGAGCCAGGACCAGACCCACAGATGATCCTTTCCAAATTTTTTCAAATGTCTTTGTTAAAATGTCTGTTCCTGCTATATCCGAACACAATATCAGAACCTTCTTCATTTTTCTGAGCGATTGGACTAGAATTATGGGACATGTTAACCGTTGATAAAACTTGGTATGAGCCAACTTGTACAGTTCTGCGTGGCTCCAAGTAAAATCGGCCCCTTCTATGTACAGATCGAACAGGCCCTCCTGAACTATTCTACCTACTTCTGAATGACGATCCCCGTATATTACACTAGGATCATAAAGCTTGGGACAAAAATCCATTTCCGGGGCGATCATTTTAGATATTTCTTCTTTCCCCGTTTCTACGATTTCCCGTTCCCACGTTCTACTCGCCCAGCCTGCGCCCCGTGAAGAGTCTGGGGAAAGTGGCTCTTTGACATAAACAGGGTGGATTTCCATATCAATGGCCCCCCCTAGTTGACACGCAAAACGGATAGCAAGGCTGGAAGCAAGATCCATTTCAATTGACACCAAAGTCTTTATCACGTCTCAGTCCTCCCTTATGGGGATAAAAAACTGTAGATCCAAGAACCTACCAGTCGTCTATGACAATTCTGGTCTATTCTCCCCGAATTTTGGCTTCGGCTCGAGATACCACTTCCTGAATTTCACTTAGTTTGAATGGCTTCGCAATAAAGTCAAATACACCCTTATGAAAAGATTCTTTGGCGGTTTCCATTGTAGCAAAACCCGTTATTACAATGACCTCCGTTTTCGGTGAGCGTTGTTTAGCCTCGGTTAAAAGCTGCATTCCGTCAATACCCTTCATTTTTAGGTCAGTAATAATTACGTCATATTCCACATTCTTGATTTGTTCCATCGCGTCCGAGCTTTGGGTGAAGGTATCGACCTCGTAACCCTGCTTCTCAAGAGCGGGCTTCAATCGTTTACAAACGATTGGTTCATCGTCCAAGACCATAATCTTTAACTTGTTCATCTTCTCCTCCTGCCGGAACGGACTTTGTTAGACTGCCATACCGGTTTAAAAACTGTTCGACAAACTGATCAACATCCTGGTCGCTTCTCAACTGTATATCCAGTTGTCTGCTAAAACCAATCAGGGCCCCTATTACTTTGAGATGGCTTTCGATCTCTTCTTTAGGAAGGTCCACAAGCCTCGCTATAACAAGGTCCCCTTTGATCAATACGTTGAAGTGATAATTGGAAAGTATCTGCGAGAGTACCTGGGCCCTTCGGGACCTGCGAGTCAGATCGGTAACTCCACCGACAAACCTGAAATAGATATGATTACGCTGCGCCTGTTCATGCATAGTGGCGTCAATCAGGTTGAAATGGTACCCCAGTCTCAAGTGGAGGTTCATGTACAGGCCATTGACCACGGCCAGGTTGAATCCTGCGTTGGCGACTCCACCACCTGCAGCGTCCCAATTCCTGGTGAGGCTCGACATCAAGCCCTTAAAATCTATCTCAACCGGTCTGGTGCTCCACGAATCCGGATGAGAAACGCCTTCCCATAGTGCCCTTAGGGGCAATGACCGGACCTGTTCAATCTCGACCTTGTTTCCACAAAGTTCCGGATCGATACCACCACCCAGATCAAGTATCCTCAAATCAAGCGGCACATCACTCTCCAATTGCCAAACCTTCGCCTCCTTAAAACGTGCAAGCGAACCCGGGATTTCCATTAATTCCTGGACCGATTTCTCATGTATGAATCGAATCATATCATGAACCGAAACACAATTATCCGGCGTAAAATCAGAGGCGTAAGGATCGATTAGATGAAGCGACGCTATTCTTTTGAGCAGTCTTCTCAACAGGCGGAATTCCGGAGACTCTTCAAAAACCATAGACTGTACACGTTCAAAGTTGATGAGTTCGTCAACCTTTCCTGAGTAAACAGTTCGATGGTGTGTATCGAGAGTAATTTCCATACCATTTTGAAGGATCTCGGTGGCATTGTCTATTCCTAGAAGAGCAGGGACACGAAATTCCCTTGCGATTGTAGCGAGGTGACCAGCGACAGAACCCTTTTCAGCAACAATTGCGGTAGCTCTCGGAACAATCTGAGCCAGCCACGGGGCAGTATATTTTGTGACTAGCACCGACCCTTCCGGGAAAACAGCCATGTCCGCGTGGTTGTTGACTATGTAAACTCGCCCTGATCCTACTCCGGCATGAGCCACCACGCCGCGGTTCTCGATAAGAATAGGATGGCTCGAAAATCGGTCTGGTATGTTTCCGTCAGTTTCTGCCTGTTCCGGGCTTATCGCAAGCCTTCTGCACTGAAGAATCCATATCTGATCCGCCGAGTCTATAGCCCATTCGATTTCCTGTGGGCGCTTGAAATACCTTTCGAGGGCCATGGCCCACTTTGCTAAAGAATTAACAATTCCTTCGGAGATAGACGATTTGCTCCGTATATCTTCAGGCAAGATCGCCTCTTCTTCGCCACCTCTCGAAGCGGCCCTGACAAATGACTCCTTTTTTGCGATTCGTTTAAAGACGATTTTGTGAGGATAAGCCCGTTCAACAATGTATCGGTCGGAGGAATCCCTCCCCTCAACTACAGTCCGACCTAAACCAAATGCGGCATAAATCGCAAGACAATTGGGCTGCGAGGATTCGAGTGATAATGTCTGGATGACCCCACTTGCACGACTGTCAATCATCTCCTGGCAAAGCACGGCCATTGCGGCTTCCTCGCCGATCATACCCATTTGCCGCCGGTAAGTTAGCGCCTCTGTAGAATAAAGACTCGCAAGGACCTGCTTGTAAGCGTCAGGGATTTGGGACGCGGGGGCATTTAGGACACTTTCATGCAGCCCGGCAAATGACAAATCCCCATCTTCGCCATATGCGCTACTTCGTATGGCCCAAAACTCATTATCAGTCTTCGTATTGTCTCGAATCTGCCGGGAAATGTCCTGCGGCACAATGCCGGCCAGTATGCCGTATCTAATTTGGCCTGAAGATTTTTCCAAAGTCTCCTTACCCGACATCCAGAGTTCAAGCCAGGAATGGATTCGTTCCTCGAGGTCATTGTATTCCACAAAACGATTGTAAGCCCGGTTAGTGATCACAAATCCTGAAGGCGCCGGAATTCCAAGTTTATGAATGATTTCACCCAAGGCGTTGGCTTTCCCTCCTGTCAGTTCAGGAGTATCTAAGGGCATTTCTGTAAGGGAAATAACATAAGGAGCGTTTGATAACGCAAGTCGGCCTCTGAGTTCCATCTCAATCGGAAAAAAGACTCGATCAAGAGTCGAGTATAATTCATAATACCTCTCGGATGAAATCAGATTAAGGCCTTTAACCATTCGTAACAATAATTCTTGTAACTCTGAGACCGAATCAACCAAATATTTTCGATCAAATATGTAATCTCCCCCAGACTTTTCTCCAAGATCAGCTATAAGTTCCATTGCGTCCTGATGGTTCTGGAGCAAGGTCTGGAATTGTTCGAATACCTGCTGGAAAGCGACCTTTGATCGCTTTCCAGAAAACAGTTTCTTTATTAATTTCCCTATTCGAGACCACACTCGAGACAGCTCCTTCACATAGACAAGCTTCAAGATTTCTACACGTCTCGATTAATCAAACCCCTAATGTGCGCCTTTGCCTCCAAAAACAAAACCCATCAGGAAACCAAATACAATTGCTATTATTACCGCTAGGCAACCATAAAACAAAGCGTGTTCAAAGGCCAGAGTTGAAAGGAGTTCCGGCAGACCCTTCATTTCTACCGTAAACTCTGTAATTTCCTGTTCCAGCAACTTGCTATCCCTAACAACAGAAAGAATGACCTGGTAAGAGCCGGGAGTAATATTGCACGGAAGATCTACTTTACCTTCAATTTTCTGTCCTTCAGTCCCCTTACCCTTAACTTTTATAGCTCCTGGGAAAATCCCATAGAGACCCTGATTCTCCTTTAGCTTCAGGAATTGGTCAAAAAGCATATCGCTCCCATTCTTCGGCAACTGACCTGAAAAAGTTATTACCTTCTTCAAGGCTGCGTACCCAAAATCAGGCCCAATGTCCTTTTTTAGCAAATCGCCTGTTTCACTTGTCAGCATAAGGTATAGGGAAGGCGCAGCTCGAACCTTGACCTCTCCGACGTTCATCCAGAGACCGCCCCTGCGACCTTTGCGTAGCAGTTCCTGTGCATGAGATTCGCCCTTGATCTCAATAATGTACAGAGCTTGAGGCGGAACTGAAGCCGTTATCGTCATCGAAGCGCCTTGGAAAAACTCGCGGATATGAATCTCTGATGGATTTAGTTTAAGATCCCGAGATGTGGCCGAGACCAAGGAACAGGAGAGACTCGTTACAAAAAGAGTCAGTATTAAAATAAAAACAAACCGGACACCATTTCGAGTGTTCATCTAGTGTCCTCCTTTGTATGCAAGCATAATAGACGGTGAAAGGATTAACCCAAAAAGCATCTGGAACATCACAAGCAGCACAACAGAGGCCAGAATTATTTTCAATTGGTCACCCTTGAGTCGTCTGCTCAAACGAGCTCCGAATTGCGCTCCGATCGTAGAACCCAACAACAATAGTATAGCAAGAATCAAATCAACCGTGTGGTTCTCAACAGCCTGCAAGACTGTAACGTTCACACAAGTAAACAGGATCTGGAACAGACTTGTTCCGACAACTACGTGCATGGGCATACGTAGCATGTAAACCATGACTGGGACCATTATGAAACCACCGCCGACGCCCATGATCGCTGCTAAAATTCCAACGAAAATCCCCAGAATGAGAGGTAGAAAAATCGACAGCGTTACGCCGGACTTCGGAAACTTCATCTGAAACGGTAGCGCTTGAACAGTTCGAACATAAAGTGAAGGCTTGGAAGGCTCCACCCTTTCCTCGGCCATAGATGCCTTGCGGAGACTCTGAAGACTCTCCATGAACATGTAAAAGCCTACTACCCCAAGCATAACAACATAAGTGATTTTGATTACAAAGTCTGCATTACCCATACTTCGCAGAATGTGAATCAGTTGAACCCCCAAGGCGCCCCCCACAACACCACCGATCAAAAGCAAAATACCCATTTTAAAATCTACATTTCCCATCCGGTAATGGGCGTATGTTGCGGATGTTGACGCCGCGACTATCTGATTGGAATCAGATGCGGCGGCTACCAGTGGCGGAATACCGGCCATTATGAGAAGAGGGGTCATAAGGAAACCTCCTCCGACCCCGAAGAGTCCGGAAAGGAAACCTACAGCTCCTCCCAGACCGAGTAACAAAAAAATGTTTACACTCGCGCCGGCTATTGGCAGATAAATATTCCAACTCATGATCAGATCTCCCTTTATGGGTCTTCAGAACCTAGATCGGGCACTCGAGTAACATGCCCAGCCTTTTGAACAAGAAGAATCTCCCCCTCAAATTTTTCACGAAGTAACTTTAGATCCTCGACAAAGGCGGAATTGTCCACGGCGTTGAACTCTTCCGGAGCGGCCATGACTATGAACTGAACAGAAGGATTGAAAGATGCGAACTTTGTGATCTCCTCAAAGAAATCACCGGAAGCGAAAAAAATCTCCATTGCGACACCATTCTGTTGACTTTGATCAACAAGCTTGTCGAACCAACCATTTAGATTATCATCGATGTCACCTGAAGAGACTGTGGCCCGCCCGTGTCGTTTAGTCTGTTTTGAAGTCGAGATTACCATAAGGACGATCGCCCCTTGTGTCCTTGCAGCTAATTGTATGCCGTACAAGGGGGACGAATCAGTTATTGAATTTAGGTCCACTGCGGCAAGAACCTTCTTACCCATTGGAAACATCTCCTCATTTGTGGTTAAGTAAAGCAAGAAAGATGCCAAACCTAAACCATAAATTAAAACAAGCACATGTCGTTTAGTCACGCAATGGGTTAAACAAGTTCGCGTTTCAAAATGGAAACATATTAAGGAGTAAGATGGCTTAAACCAGAAATGAAGCCGATTGAGAAATGTTTCAAAATGGTACTTGGTGGGGGATGTGGAATATTCATATTGTCATACGCTATAATACGGGCGAAAAGATGAGATAAATCTAACACTCAGGACTGTGACAGACCATACTTTTTAAGTTTTCTCCATAGGGTGGTGCGAGGCAGATTCAATATCTTGGCGGTTCTACCTAGATTATGATCCGTAAATTTGAGTACACGCTTGATATAGTCCCGCTCTTGCTCTTCATAAGTTAGCCACTTTCCATATTGTGTTACCGAATATTCCCTCAAATCTGGAGGAAGATCATTTAACGTTATAGATTCACTCTCAGCCAGGGCAACTGCTCTTTCCACAATGTTTTCGAGTTCTCTTACATTTCCCGGATAACTGTAAGAAAGAAGAATTTGTCTGGCGATATGTTCCATATTGGAAATCTTTTTTGAGAATTTTGTTGAGTATTTTTGAGTAAAGAAGTCTATTAACAAAGACAAGTCTTCTTTGCGATCCATCAAACAAGGAAGATTGATTTGCACTACGTTTAACCTGAAATAGAGGTCTTCTCGAAACCTTGCCTCCCGAACAGCTTTTTTGAGGTCTTTGTTAGTAGCGGCTATGAAACGTAAATCCAACTGAATGGGTTTGTTCGCGCCTACGCGCATGATCTGTTTTTCCTGGATGACTCTCAGGAGCTTGCCCTGCATGGACAAAGGCATATCCCCTATTTCATCCATGAACACTGTTCCTCCGGACGCAGTTTCCAGAATGCCTATTTTAGTCGCGGTGGCCCCGGTAAACGCCCCGCGTTGGTATCCGAAAAGTTCGCTGGCTATCAATTCTTCGGTGAAACCACCACAATTGAAGGCCACAAAGGCCCTATCCTTTCGTCGGCTCTGACGATGAATTGATCTGGCGACAAGTTCTTTGCCAGTTCCGCTCTCTCCCTGAATTAAAACATTACAATCCAGAGGAGCCACCTTCTCTATAAGGCTGAAAACCTCCTTCATCGCTGAACTGACACCAATCATCGCCCCCCATCCGTCTACAGGGCTGAGAACGGTTTTCAACGCTCGGTTTTCATCCAAAAGACGCTTTCGATCATGGACCTTTAAAGCAAGATGTCTGATTTCATCGAGCTTGAGAGGCTTGGCCACATAATAGAAAGCCCCTTGTCTGACGGAGTCAATTACTGATTCTATTGACGAATAACCTGTCATTAGAATTACTTCCATCTCAGGAAATTTCGGTTTGGCGTGCTTTAGAACCTCCAGGCCGCTAATTCCTGGCAAGGAAATGTCCAGAAACGCCAGATCGACTGGAGTATGCTCCAGAGCGTTAAGGAATTCTTCTCCAGATCCATATGTTTCGACGGCATAGCCCTCTTTGGTCAGCGCCTTATGGAGGCGAGAGCGAACAATTTCCTCGTCGTCGATTACTGCAATACGCATTTGGATGTCAGCCTCACACAGATAAAGTCATTTACTTTTCCGTAGGTAACGTCACCAGGAAAGTCGCGCCTTGACCCTTTTGGCTGTGCGCCTCGATAGTTCCGCCATGTTTTTGAAGAATTCCATACGTGACAGACAGACCCAGACCGGTACCTTTACCCACCTCCTTCGTCGTGAAGAATGGATCAAAGATATGGTGTATGTCCTCTGGATCAATGCCTTCACCAGTGTCAGTAATGGAAATCCTGACTGATTGTCCTGCGTCCGCCATGGCGCCTTTAATAATCAGATTTCCACCGTGAGGCATCGCCTGGATTGAATTAATGAAAAGATTCAGGAACACCTGTTGCAGACTTTTGTAATCCCCGCAAACATTGGGAAGGTCAGCCGGAAGATCGACCTTCTGTTCAACCCCTGAAAGCAACAACTGGTTTCTGACGAGCTTTAAAGTATCGCCGATTACGGAAGAAATTGACGTAGAAATCATCTCGGGTTTTTCTGATCTTGAAAAGTCCAGTAAGTTCCTGATTATTTCAGACGCGCGTTCGGACTGAATGATAATGTCCTGGATCATTCCTAGCGCTTCCTGTTCCTCGATGCTCCCAAAATCTTCTTTAAGCGCTTCGGCGGTAAGAACAATGTTGTTGACAGGATTGTTCAGCTCGTGGGCTATCCCCGAAGTGAAAGTGCCAATAGCCGAAATCTTCCTGGCTTGCACAAGCTGCTCTTGACGTTCCTCAAGTTCGTTGATCATCCTGTTGAACGCTTTGAATAGCGGCGCAAATTCTTCAGAATGACGCTGATCTTCAGGAATTGGAGTAAAATCTCCCTGTGCTATTTTTTCCATTGCTTGTTGCATACGAACCAGCGGGGCAGTAAATAGTCGTGATATGTAAAAGGCCACAGCTATCCCGATCACGACGAAAAAGGCCAGGGCGGCTATGAACAAATACAGGGCGCGGCGAAAGAGATGGTCGATTCTATCCCTTTCTTCCTTGGCCCAAGTGCCCGCAACATCGAGCAAAGATTGCGCTATGATTCTGAGTGATTCCTCCGGCGCTGAGAAATCCATTTTATCAATTGGCCTGGTCTCTTTGGAGATGCTTGCCTGGAGTTCCGAGAGGGTTTCTTTGTAACAGAGAAGAGTTTGATAAAAGATGGGTTCTTTTTTGTCCTTTGATAGATTTCGGATGGCGGGCTCATGTTTGAGATAGAGCGCTTCCACTCTGTCAACGTGATTTAGCGCCTCATGTAAACTCGCTGGTTGCTTGTAAAGAAAAAAGTTTTTCTCAAAACGTCGGACTTCGAGCAGATTGTTCACGAGATCATCGGCGACCTCAACCAAACGTAACCGTCTCCCGATCTCCCTCTGAGACTCAAAACTAAAAATTGCGAACAACAATACCGAAAGGAAACAGAAAATAAAGGCTAGAATAATTTTGCGACGGATCTTGAAACTGGCCTTTTTCATGCCACGACCCTTTCCATGAGCCTTTTAGCCCCTTTGAAAGAACAACTAGGATCTGGATGTGTCTTTTATCGGAATGAATTCATGCTACCAGAAAGTGTGCAATCAATCAATGTTCTGACAATAATTTCCTGGATTGAAGTACAGACGGTTTGAGTGAAATTGAAAATCAGGCGAGGTGTCAGATAATGCAAAAGACAATCCGAGCAAAGCTCGGATCGTCTCTTCTAAGAAAAAGGGCAATTTTCAAGTCAGTCATTACACATAATTTGTTTTATAGAATCGAAAGAATACCATTTTTTCCGTCGCTTGATCCACGGCGCATTTTCCTCTCCAGTCTTACATGCCTCAGGAATACATTCCAGCGCTTTGGATGAAAACCCACGTTTCGACAGTTCTTCCTTAACCGCAATCAGGACCCCTTCTCCTGCCATAAGTCCTTTGCGGCTAGAATCAGCAGTGAAACGACAGAATTGTCGAGTATAATAATTAAACGGTCCGAGAAGGCTGACCAGGGTAATGAACACTAGCGATTTCCAGGTCAGAAATGCCTTAATGTCAAACCCAACGTCTGAAATCCTTTGAGCGGCGCTAATCAGTTCAATCAAAGAATCAATAATAGAATCCATACCATAAGATCCTTTCTTGCTGTTTCTGTCTCATCACCTATGCCATACAGACCACGAACAGCGTGGAAGGTTCCAATTTAATTTTCCGGATTGTCTTATGCTTGTGGTTTCGTGGGACCTAAAATTTTACGTATTTGGACAAGCATTTCATGTGAATTGTAAGGTTTGCTCATGAACCCTTTGGCTCCAGCGTCTATGGCTACCTTTACCGCGCCATTGGGCGAGTAACCGCTACACATAAGGACCTTCGCGTTAGGGTCGATCCTGAGAAGTTCCTCAAGACATTCCTTGCCGCTCATTTCCGGCATTATAAGATCCAGGATTACGAGCGCTATACTACTATGTTTGTTATTGAATAATTCCAGAGCTTCTTTCGCGTTTGCCGCTGTAATAACCCTGTACCCCGCCCCTTGCAGCAGGTCTGTTCCGACATTCCGCACTTGTTCCTCATCATCAACAAGGAGAATCGTTTCAGTCCCTCTTTGCTCATCAAAGGCTTCTGCCGGTTTTTCGGAAACCATGCCTGAAATTAGCGCAGGGAAATAGATCTTAAAAGTCGTCCCTATACCAGGCTCGCTGTAACAGATTATATAGCCGCCATGCTGTTTCACAATACCGTAGACCATTGCAAGGCCTAGTCCTGTACCTTTTCCTGGAGCTTTGGTGGTATAGAATGGCTCAAAAATACGTTCCATTGTCCTTTTGTCCATCCCTTGCCCGGAGTCAGAAACGGATAGTAACACGTACGGACCAGGAGTCGCTTCTATGTGTCCGGAACAGTAAGCCTGGTCCAAGACGATATTCTCAGTTTCTATAACTAGTCGTCCTCCATCCGGCATGGCGTCCCTGGCGTTTACAGCGAGGTTCATTATTATTTGCTCTATCTGTGAACTATCCGCATTGATTGTTCCTAATCCTTTCTGAAGACCGATTTCAATTTCGATCATTTTTGGAATTGTGTGATCCAGTAACTTCTTGATGTTTACAATTTCGTCGTTCAGACTCAGAGGTTCAGGGGCCGTTTCGGTATTCCTGCTGAAAGTTAGTAGTCTCTTAACCAGGTCAGCTCCATTTAGGGCTACTTTGTTAATTGATTTTACGCTCTGTCTGAGTTTGTCCGACAAATTCGAATCCATCAAGATCAACTCCGAGTAACCAACTACTACCTGGAGCAGATTGTTGAAATCATGCGCAATGCCTCCAGCCAATGTCCCGATGGCTTCCATCTTTTGAGCTTGCATAAGTTGCGCTCGCAGATTTTTGTTTTCCGTGACATCCATCATAAATGCCAGAATTGCCGATTTATCGTCATATTCTATTTTCTTTGGCCAGAGTACCACGTCAAACAGTTCACCCGTCTTCTTAAAACCTTCCATTTGGTATGACGGTCTGGTCGGTCTTCCCGCAATAAACCTTTTATAACGTTCAATGAATAGACGTTGATGGCCTGGAGCGACGAATTCCGTTAGAGATTTTCCTATTATTTCATCCTGACTGTCACAATTGAAAATGTTCACAAGCTCCGGATTTGCGTAAACGTATTTTGCGTTTTGAAAGATACCGATACCTATCGGAGCCTGCTCGATTAATAGCCTCATCTTCTTCGCGGAATCCTGTAATTGTCTCTCGTACTTCTTCCGTTCAGTGATGTCGGTTATAGTTGCGACACTACCCTTGAATTTTCCATCCGTATCCCAGAGTGTTTTAGCAAAAACAAGGGTACAGATTTCCTGGTTATCCTTGGTAGTCCATTCAAGCTCATAAGATCTCGACGGTACACTGTTCCTCCGAGCCATCTGTTCAAGTAAAACCTGTTTGCTCGATTCCGAAACAAACGCGACTACACCACGTCTGATGATCTCATCCCCGCTATAACCCAGCATTTCACAGGCTCTTTTGTTTACATAGGTGACCATTCCCCTTTCATCAAACATTCCCAAACCTTCATTCATTGTTTCAACAAGGTTTTTATAGCGCTGTTCACTCTCGCTCAGTTCCCGTTCCTGACGTTTTCTTTCGGAAACGTCCGACACGACAGCTACTATAGACTCCTTTTCCGGGTCAGCGCTGTTTAACCTGGCTATTCGTATTACAGCGTCGAAAAATGTCCCGTCTTGACGCTTCATTTTCGCCTCGGTCTCAGTTACATTTGTCGGTTCCAGACCCGGATAAAGGGCGGCGCCTACACGTTGAAATTCTTCATCAGACTGATACAGTATGCTGGCGCTTTGGCCAACGAAGTCTTTCGCCTCCTTGTAACCGAACATTTTTACCCATGCGTCGTTAGCCCATTTGATCTCACGCTTGTCCGCCACATGAATTCCAACCGGAGAAGCGGCCAGGATCGTTTTGAGGAGTCGTTCGCTATCCTCTAGCGCCTTCTCCACTTTTTTCCTGACTGAAATGTCAATTCCTACTCCAATTACACTTCTATTCTGATCAATACCAGCCACCTTTCCAGTGAAATAATATGGAATAGTGGCGCCACTCTTGGTTACATAGTGCGCTTCCATCGAAGCTTCCCCGGTTTCCAAGGCTTCTTTGATACGCTCGACGAGGAGGTCTCGTTCCTGCTCGAGTACGAAATCCAATGGACTGCTTTTCGAGATTTCTTCGGCAGAATAACCTGTAATCGTCTCGGTATTATGGTTCCATCGAATCATTTTGCCGTTTGCGTCAAAAAGATAGAAAATTCCAGGTAAGCTATCGATAACCATTTCCGAAAACTGCTTTTCCTTTTGCAACGCTTCGTGTGAGTGCTGACGTTCCCGTTCCCGATCCTGAAGGGCTTCAGCCATTTGGTCAAAGGCGCTTCCAAGAAAACCTATTTCTCCCTGATTTCGATCCATACCGGTTCGAACGTTGAAACTCCCACCGGCAATTTTGTTGGTAGCCGTTACCAATGTGTTCATTTGCCGTGTGATTAAATGGTAAGTAAAAACCCAAACTGCACATATAGCGACCAGAATGGCGATTCCTAGCCAGACCAGATCAAAAAGTAACAGTCGGTTTGCCGAGGCTATGACTTTACTTCTGTTTATGCCAACATATACATAAAGATTCTTCGACGAATCACCAACCTGTTTGAAACCATATATCTTTTCCACACCATCAATGCCCGTTGCTTCAGTTTGGCCTTTGCCATCGGCCAAAACTTTTCTTATGATCTCGGAGTCAGGAGTGGACCGTCCGACCCATTTCTCAGCGTCAACACTACGGGCGACAACATTTCCCTTTTTGTCTATGGCTGTTAGAGTAGCGTGGGGAGGTAGCCCGGCATGACTTGCAATGTGGTTGATCCAAGCCAGTTCCAGATAAGCGAAGACAACTCCACGCAATGAACCGGAATTGTCCAGGACCGGGTACCCCATGGATAACGCCCCTTTGCCCTGTCGATCGCCGGTTACAATTGGACCCACCCTAAATCTTTTTGTTTCGACGACTTCTTTGAAATATGGTTGCTCAGAGAACAGCGCCGTATCCAATCCTGAAAAGGCGCTACACACCAGCTTTCCTTTCAGATTTACCAGACCCACGTTGGAATACATTGGGAAAGCATGTTTAAGGAGTTTTTCGTTAAAAAATTCCGAGCATGCCTGACTATCAAGATTTTGTATTTCCGGCTCATCAGCCAGCGCCTGAAGCATTTGACTAGTCCCCTCAATCATAAAACCAATCACTTCAGCAAAGTCCGTGGCAGATTGAAGGGCTGTTTCCTGGGCACGAATTAAAGACAGACGACGTTGTTCGATGTTGCCGTGCAAAATCAACCCAACACATGGAATCAGGCCCAAAACAAGCAGAAAGGTCAATCGATAACGTAAGCTGTTAAAACGTTGCAACATGTGCATAATCTCCGCAATTGAATGACATCGTTAATAGCCCGCAAACATCAACCATCACGTTATGCCACATAGGAACGATTCAAAGATCGTAACAAGAGATAGTTACGCCGAGGAAATTTTAATCAATTATTTTGGGCTCTCGACCAGAGTTAATCAACACTGCCATGTGATTACTCAGAATCGTCTGGGGGCGACACCGCCACTCAATTAGGATTGAGTTTCCACAATAGCATTGCTCCAAATTAATCGCGAGAATTAATTCTACCCCCGGCTCAAGTTTTAACAGATTTCCTGAAATAAACTAAGTTAGAGGCTCTTAACGCTGCTAGGCTTCTAATACTTGGACAGCCTCACCTTCCTGCGGTCGCTATACAAAACCAAAAAAGTCATGACAAAGCCTATAGTTAGCGATTAGGATGTGTTTAGGTCTGTTCAGCTATTATGGCTGACCGTTTTTCCCTTGAGAATTCACGGAATTGACGCATACTTGAGCCATTCCAAAGGACATTTCAATTTGAATTCCAACACTCCTATCCCCAGACACAATAAAATCAATCCCCGGATTGCTGTTTCGGCATCCGAGAGGGAAGACTTCAGGTCCAACTTTAAGATTATGCTGGCCGCGGTGACTGTCGGCGCATTTATAATGGGGTTAAAATTTTATGGATATTGGATAACGGGATCGTCAGCGATTCTGTCTGACGCTCTGGAGTCCATTATAAACGTTGTTGCTAGTGGATTCGGCCTTGGAAGCGTTATAGTTTCCGCCAGACCGGCAGACGAAAATCATCCTTATGGCCATGGGAAAATAGAATTCTTTTCCGCCGGGTTCGAGGGTTCGCTAATTTTGGTGGCTGCAGTTGGGATCTTTGTTGAAGGCTTGAAACAAATGATTCATCCAATTGATCTTCCTAACCTTGGAGAAGGCCTATTTTTCCTAATAACAGCGGGGACAGGCAATTTGGCGTTAGGGGTAGCTCTGCTACGTGTGGGCGAAAGGACTGGATCAATAGTGCTCGAAGCTGACGGCAAGCATCTGCTGACCGATGTTTTTACATCCGTCATAGTCTTAATTGGTTTGTTGCTTGTTTACTTGACGGGATGGTTTCGTCTTGACGGTATAATTGCGTGCGCTGCCGGGATAAATATCGTTTTCTGGGGCACTGGGCTTGTGAGGAAAGCTTTTGGAAGTTTGATGCACGCCACTGACCCCAAATTGCTCGATGAAATTTCCCATTTGCTTACAGCTAATAAGAAAGAGACGTGGATTGATATACATCGGCTCAGGGCGTGGTGTTCCGGCAAAAGGGTCAATGTGGACTTCCATTTGGTGGTTCCAACCAGTTTATCTGTTCAGGAGGCGCATCGTGAAGTCAAAGAATTGGAAGCCATTTTCGCCAGGCATTTTAGAGGAATGTCAGACGTTCTGGTCCACCTGGATCCATGCGCCAAGTCTGAATGCCGTTACTGTGAGCAGGAATCGTGTAAACATAGACAGGGAACACTTATACACCACCAAATTTGGGACCGGCAAGCGCTGACACGAGATATTGACGATGGCAGATAGCCGAAGGACATGAAAACACTGACTATCCGAACTAACTGTAGACAAAGAGCCATGTAAATGGCCTAAAAAATTAATTCTGATAACCTCGCACTTTTTTCTTGACTTTATGATTTACATGTGAAATTTGTAAAAAGTTAATGCGTTTCTATTTTTGAAGATTCTAAGAAAGGATTACCAAGTGACCGATTCTGACGGCCCCAGTAGTTGCTGTTGCGAAATGGAGCAACCAGAAATTCCTGATACTAAAACCAAAAAGCTAGGATCGCGGGCTCGACATTTTGCGGTAATCAACGTGAAACACGTTTAGTGTAATCTGAGCGTTCACTTCCTGCCGCATCCCACTTGCGGTCCGACATAGGAGGTGAACTGTGAAGCTCAAGAAACCAACTCCAAAGTCTACATTATCTCCCGTTTTTTTCGAAACAGCGGCATTTTTGCTTGCTGCCTTCTTCCCTACAGCGCGGGGCCCCGTTCTCGTTCTACAGGGTCTTAAAATCCTCGCGGTTTGGGCATCCGGCGCTCAGCATTCCGGGAATCGCTCTTCCCCAAGCTCTACAGCGAGTTCTTGACCTAATTCTTATAGATAACTCTTACAATTCTAATTTGCCATTAATAATATCTTTATTTTATTGGTAATTCCCTGAGTTATTGAAAGAGACTGGTTCGACCTGCGTTTAGCGGCTAAGGGCCACGCGGCAGGTAAAAGACAACGGAGGCTACTGATGTATTTTTTAAGCAAGAGTATCCACCTTACGAGTCGATTCTGGAAACGATTTGTCGTTTTCTTGGCTGTAGTTGGTCCAGGACTGATCGTCATGGTGGCGGACAATGACGCCGGCGGCATTTCCACCTACGCTGTCACCGGCTCCAAAACTGGTTTCTCTCTACTTTGGATATTTATAATTCTACTCCCCATGGCCTATTACGTTCAGGAGATGACTGTACGTCTCGGCGCCGTTACCAAAAGAGGTCATGCTGAGGCCATCTTTGATGCGTTTGGACCTTTTTGGGGATGGTTTTCTCTGGCGGACCTGGCAATAGTAAATTGGTTGACCCTAATAACCGAGTACATTGGGATGACCGCGGCGATGAGTATTTTTGGCATACCGCCTGTTTTAACTTATTTAGGGGTAACAATCGTCTTATTTATTATAGTAATGACAGGCCAGTATTGGACCTTCGAGAAGGTAACTTTATTTTTTTGCCTCTTTAACTTTGTTTATATCCCTGCGGCAATCTGGGGAATGAACACGCCTACAGCCCCTGGCTGGAGCGCAGTGTTTCGCGGGTTCTACAACCCGGATTTAGTGGGGGGACTTAGCAAGGATATGCTCTTCATAATATTGGCTAACATCGGCACAACTATCGCCCCCTGGATGATTTTCTTTCAGCAGAGCGCTGTTGTGGATAAAGGAATGGATGTTCACGATATCAAGTTTGGTCAATTGGACACGTTTATCGGTTCTTTCTTTACATGCCTAGTAGCTGTCTTCATTATTATCGCTACAGGAGCCGTGTTATATTATCATCATCCGCAAATAATTATTGAGGACGCTGCGCAGACAGCGGAAGCGATTGTACCTTTATTGCCGGGTGGACAGGGTGAGTTGGCCAGAAAGCTATTTGCTATAGGTCTTTTCGACGCTGGTTTTTTGGGCGCTGTGTGTGTTTCCCTGTCTTCGTCCTGGGCGGTAGGTGAAGTGTTTGGATGGGCCCACTCATTGAACCACAAAGTTAAGGACGCTCCCTGGTTCTACGTTATATATCTGGGAATGTTGCTTTCATCCGGAGCTGTTGTTTTAATTCCCGGGGCCCCATTGGTCACAATTACCATGTTCGTGCAGGTTGTCGCTGTTACTGTGTTACCTGCTGCGCTAGTATTTTTGCTCCTGCTTCTTAATGATAGGTCCGTAATGGGCGATTTTGTGAACACTCGGTCGAAAAACATTGCAAACTGGACAATAGTTCTACTTGTAGTGGTTATGTCTACGCTCCTGGGCGTGCAAACGCTATTCCCACAACTTTTTGAGTGATGGCGGAGGTTAAATCATGAACACGTTCAACGGTAGTAGTTTGCGGGTAAAGGCGCCATCCGAACATAACGGCAGCCATCAACTAATATATTTCTCTGAACTGATCAAGAGACCCGTTTGCAAGGGAAAGATCAGGGACCGCTTGGGAAAGTTGACTGATCTTGTTTTCTCATTAAGCGAACCATATCCACAATCCGTAGGGATCTACATCGAGCATGGATGGGGAAAACCAACGGAATTCGTACCGTGGGAGAAGGTGATACGAATTGAGGATGATGCGATTTTTGTATTGCCTCCTGAGGGGGCCGATCAATATCCTCCTTTCGTAGACCAACCTGGTTGGATTCTCCTTGATGAGCACTTGATGGGTCGCACTATTTTGGACATTGATGGCCGTAAGGTCGAAGTGGTGAACGACGTTTGCCTGGTTAAAAGCATGGGCAAACTTATATTGGTTGATGTGGATATTTCATTCAACGGGTTCCTTCGCAGGATAGGGTTGGGAAAAGTTAAATGGATTAAAGACCAGCTAATATCGTGGAAATATGTCCAACCTTTGTCTGTAGAGGATGCGGTTTCAAAAGATCGGCTTTCGCTTTCTTTGACGCGAAAGGACCTCTTGGATCTGCCGAGTGAAGATTTGGCTGATGCTCTAGAAGAACTCTCCGGCCACGAACAACAGGCCATTTTCACCTCACTGGATTCTGAAAAGGCCGCTGAGACATTGATGGAAACTGAGCCTAGAGCGCAACGTCAGATCGTTGCAAACCTTACAAGGGAGAAAGCCCGTAGCGTTTTCTCCGAACTGACGGTCCATCAATTGGCGGATCTCTTCACAGTATTGCCCCATGACCAGGTCAGAGGGTTAATGAGGTTGCTACCTAGAGAAAAGGCTGAACGGGTCAGCGCCATTCTTGCAGAAGACGAAACCACGGCAAAGGATATTTTGTCCCCAACTTTCCTGGCTGTATCTATAGAAGCAAAGGTTGGCGATGTTTTGTCCTCCATGAAAAGTTCGTCATATGAACCTGAAAACTTGTCTTACATTTTTGCGACTAATGAAGATGACGTCCTTGTTGGTGTTGTTGATCTCCGTGAACTGGTTCTCGCTCCCGATGACGTAAAAATCAGCGAGATCATGACGGCCCCTGTAGTTACGGCGGAGGAGAACGACGAACGCAAGGATTTAGCTGAGATGTTTGCCAAGTATCATTACAGGATGATCCCTGTTGTAAATGGTCAGGATCGTCTGTTGGGAACGATTCGTTATAATGACATCATGAAGGGTGTCGAAACTAGAGTTAGAAGTTAAGGAGACAATCATGGCCCGTATTCAAATGACAAGAACTACCCGATTCGCGCTTTTCTTTCTCCGTATCTACCTTATAGCTTTGATAGGCCTTATCGTGCTAAGGTTTATTAAAGAACTCATTTAACGTCATGTAGCGACGTCATTGAAACAACGTCAAGCGCGTTTTTGTGGCCCTTTATACGCTAACCTACCGGAAATTTACTATAAAATCGCAGGACCTGTTCATGATTGACAGCGGGCCTACAATGTCTTACCATCAGAAAAGGTTATAAACCTCGCGTATTTAAAAAACAGGAGGTCCAAATGGGCATTCCAGCGCCAACTGAGTTATTATTAATCCTAGGCATCGTGCTCGTAATTTTTGGTGGAAAGAGAATACCCGAAATAATGGGCGGTTTGGGCCAGGGCATCAAAGTTTTGAAGAAAAGTCTTGACCCAGACGACGAGCCTGTACAACACACACAAACCCAATCAACTCAAATTCCACCCCAGGAAGCTAAACCTGTAGAATCAGCAGGAGTCAGAGCAGACGTCAAATAACTTTCCATATTGGGGCTGTTAACTGGTCAAGAGATTGCCGTAAAATCGCAGACCACAGTGTGAATTTGATTGGGTTATTAATGGAAATTATTCAGGGCTGGATTGTATCATATGGGTATGTGTCTCTAATTGGGATACTGATGCTAGGCATCGTAGGCGCGCCGTTCCCTGACGATCTTGTTCTACTGTTCACGGGGTATCTTGTATCGGCGGGCTATTTGAAGCTTGAGCCGGCCATGGCTTCGGCCTGGGTTGGAAGTCTGTTGGGAATAAGCTTGAGTTATGCGCTCGGTCGTTTTTTTGGGTTTCCCATCGTCGACAGGTATGGTCATCTTTTCAGGGTAACCTCAGACAGGTTGCACAAGCTCAATTGCTGGTACGGTCGATTCGGCAAATGGGGGCTATTGTTTGGATATTTCGTAGCCGGCGTACGGCACTGGACAGCGTTTTTCGCCGGAGTATCAAGACTGAGGCTGCCGGTGTTCGCTCTGTTTGCGTATACTGGGGGCTTACTCTGGTCTGTTACCATGATTTCAATGGGCTATATACTGGGTGAACAGTGGGCTGCTGTAGCAGAGCATTCCATTTACCAGGTCTTGATCTTCCTTATAATCGGATTGGCTTTTGTCGCAGTCTACATTTTTAATAGAAGGCGGGTGAAACAGGTGTGCGCCGTACCTGTTTCCTGGCCGTCTAATCAAGTCAGACCATAATTTCGATGAAGCTTGCAGTCCTGTTAATTATCAACGCGGCGCTTCTGGGTCTTTTTGTCCATATTTTGCGGAAGCCGAGCCTTCTGACTAATTACTCAAATGGTCGGTTCTGGCTCACCTGGCTCGGCGTTGGCGTGATTACTCTGATGGACGAGTTGACCTCCGTCTTTTACGCTCCAGCCGAAGCGTATCGATTTATCGGCCCCGCTGCTATTTTCTTCATAGCTCTTACGTCTATTGTCATCCGCTATTTTAGTTCCCGTTTGGTGGAAATTTCGGAAATTCTGGAGAGCCAGAAAATGTTTGGGGGCGGCGTTTATTCTTTTTCATATTTGGTGTTGGGGCCGATGGTTTCGTTCGTTGCAGTCTCTTCGATTATGGTGGATTACATTCTGACGGCTTGTATATCTGCTATCAGCGCCATAGAAAACGCTACATCATTTGTTGAAATGCCGCACCTGTGGAAGATTGCCACAGCGATGGTTATCGTCTGGGGCATTGCAGGCCTGAACATTATAGGGATCAGAGACAATGTGCGTTTTACTTTTGGGATCTTTGTACTTGCGGCTTTTGTTTTTCTTAATTTAATCGCGTCCGGGGTCTTGGGACTTGACCATGACTCATTGGCTCGTTTACAGGCTTCCATATCCGGAGCGGCGAAGCATTTGGACAGCGGGTCATGGACTCAGGGTTATGGTGTCTTTATAGCCTCGGTAGCCAGTTGTGTACTAGCTTATTCCGGGGTTGAATCGGTCCTTCAAACAGCGGGGTTTGTACGTTCCTGGCGCGAAATCGCAAAAGCCTACAAGTTTCTTGCTCTCACCGTAGGCATTGTTACGCCAATTGTAGCGGCGCTGGCTTTATCCGCTCCCATCAACTTCGCAGAGCATGAAGGAGACCTTATCACACACTATGCCACTATGTTAAATGGGGCTCCCTTTGGGATCGCTGTAGCCGTCTTGGCTAGCATTACCCTTATAATGGCTGTGAATACCGCCTTTGTAGCTTCAAGCGAACTGATGGAGCGAGTAGCGGAACGATACGGATTTTCATGGCTTATTGCTACAAACCGCAGACAATCTTTGTACCGAATTCACATTATAAACGCCATTTCATTCTCGTGCATAATTTTAGTAACAGGCGGAAGTCAAATGATCCTGGCGGATATGTACGCCCTCGGGCTACTCGCGTGTTTCACCATAAATACCGGGTCGCTGGTAATTTACCGATATTTCATGGGCGCAAAAGGAGTGATTCATTATTATACCAATCGTTTTGGGACTATCGCTCTATTTTTTATTTTCCTTAGCTGTTTCCTTTTCCTGGCATGGATGAAACCACATGGAACTGAGTTATGGGCGATTGTGACAGGTATAGTGCTTACCGGCGGCCTTGTGGTAGCCAGAACAAGGGCCCCTGAAATCAAGGCCGTAGCGCAAACCGACAGTCACATGGACATGGTCCTTTTTCTTGCCGAATCTACTGAGAATGAAATCCATATTATTTTTCGCAGGCCCAGGGAAGAAGCCATGGAAGAGCCTAAAAGCAGTGAAGTTTATGTAACTTTCTACAATCCCCGCCAGGGCGCCCCAACAAAATTGTCTCCAAATCATTTCCGCTTTGCTACGAGTAAAAGAACTCTATATCAGCAGATGGTTGCCCTGTTAAAGGTAGTGGAATATGAATTGGCGGATAGAAAGATCGTAATCCATTATGGCTGGCCTTTGTCTTCCTGGTTGGACCGCATGTCCATTGGTGTAATGGTATATAACATTATGCATCTGCCCAAGGTATTTCCTCGTTTTGACTTTCACATCGATTATTCGAATCCTGAACCTGACGAAAAGCCCAGGGAAACCGACTGATACCGTCTCACATTTGCCGGGTTTGACTCCTGGATGCAATATGCAATGTTCATCTTCCAGCGCCATGGTTTTCGTTGCCATCTTGAGAGTCCCGCCGTTCGGCATGGCTTCTGAAGCGTTAATGGCGAGGTTCATGATTACCTGATCTATTTGGTTGGGATCGGCATTTATCTTTACAGGCCCATGTATCAAATCGACATCAATTTTCACAATTTCAGGGAGAGTTCGAGATATTACCGGAATCAGCTCTCTGATCTGATGGTTGAGATCCATATTTACCGCAAATATCGGGGACTGTTGACCAAACGCCAGCAGCTTATTGACAAGGCTCGCCCCTCCTTTGACTGTTTCGATTATAGTTTGAATGTCTTTGCAACCCGAATCACCCTCTTTCTTGTCTTGTAAAAGTAGCTGGAAATAGCCAAGGATAATCTGAAGCATGTTGTTAAAGTCATGGGCTATCCCTCCTACGAGAGTCCCGAGGGCTTCCATCTTTTGGGCTCTTAGTTTTTTGCTGTTCTTTGGGCTTGCCTTGATCTTGCATGTAAGTTTTACCTATCAATCATTGTCCAGGACCTCACGAACCGTGTTTAGAAGCTGCTTCACGTTGTACGGTTTTTGCACGAATCCCTTTGCTGCGCTCGCCATGTCCCTATTAGTTGGTTGGCCATCAGAATAACCGCTCGCTATGACAACCTTTACATTGGGGTCAATCCGGCGAATCTCGGCCACACATTGCCTGCCATCCATTTCAGGCATGATCAGATCCAGAATGATCAGTGATATACTCTCACCATCCCGTTGGTATATTTCAAATGCCTCTTTTCCATTAGTGGCTGTGATTACATGGTACCCTTATTGGTTTAGAATCCTGGCGCCCAACTCCCTGAGAAAAGCCTCGTCATCCACCAATAGAACAGTCTCCGTCCCACCTCGTATAGCCGTCTCGGATGTTGGAGTTTTCAAGTCTTGCTCCGTCTGAATCGCGGGTAGGTAAATCTTGAATGTGGTACCATGCCCCAGTTCGCTATTACAAGTAATATGACCATGATGCTGTTTAACGATACCGTAGACGGTCGCAAGACCTAGTCCCGTCCCTTTTCCTGTTTCCTTGGTAGTAAAAAACGGCTCGAATATGTGAGACAGAGTTTCCTTGGCTATCCCTTCACCGGTATCCGAAACAGTTAACAAGACATAACTTCCAGGTTTGGCGTCAAGATGTGCGCTGCAATATTCGTCGCTTAACCGTATGTTTTTAGTCTCAATAGTCAATATCCCACCATCCGGCATTGCATCCCTGGCGTTCACTCCAAGATTCATCAATACCTGGCCTATCTGAGACGAATCCCCGTGAATTGATTCCAGGGCGCCACTGAGATGTAAATCGATCCTTATGGTCTTTGGAATCGTGCGAGACAACAGACTCCGAATAGAGGTTATTTCCTGATTCAAGTCGACAGGAACAAACTTTGTCTCAACCTTTCGGCTGAAAGTCAGCAAGCTCTTAACCAGATCCGCCCCACGTCTTCCCGCCTGACATATTTTCTGTAGATCAGGGTAGTCAGGATCTTCTGCTTTCTTGTGTTGGAGTATGAGTTCGGAATACCCCAATACCGCTTGGAGAAGGTTGTTGAAATCGTGAGCGATACCCCCAGCCAAAGTCCCCACCGTTTCCATTTTTTGGGCCTGTAGAAGCTGTATCTGCAATTCCACATTCTCGGTCACATCGTGGGCTACATCCACAAAACTTACGATCTCGCCCGAGGAATCACGAACAGGGGAAATTGCAACGTCCTCGTAGAATTTCTGGCCATCCTTTCTCTGACTGACAAGCCTTCCTTTCCAGGGTTTACCGTTCCTGATGGCCGCCAACGGCTCTTTGTAGTAGGAACTGTCGAGTCCTTCGCTCCTAAGGAATCTGGTATCCCTGCCTATAACTTCTTCCTTTCGATAACCAGAGATATGCTCAAATGCAGGATTTATGTATTGGATCTTCCCGTTCCTATCCGTAATCATAACAGCCTCGATGGATTGCTCAATGGCGGTCGACAAATGCCTTTGAGTTTCCTCGGCCTTTCGTGAGGCGGTGATGTCCACAAACATGGCTCGCGTGCCGGTTACGTTGCCGGAGTAATCCGTTTCAGGTTTCGTGTACAATAATGTTTGGATCATTCCGCCGTTGCGTGTCACCAGTTGTCGTTCACCCATGACGAATTCTCCTGCAAGAGCCCGTGAATAGCCACCACCCTCTAGGAGCCGAGCCCGTGAATTGGGCGAATAAAAGTCGGCCAGAGGCTTCCCGATTACCTCCTCGCGGCTAAAACCCACGGAACGGAGAAACAATTTGTTGCAGTCGCTTATGAAGGGAACACCCTGTTCATTCCGAGTGATGACATACATCAAGGGCGCATCCTGAAACAGATTTAGATATTTCTCCTCGCTTCGCTGCAACTGCTCCTCTACCCGCTTGCGCTCGGTGATGTCTTCGAAGATCCCCATTACACCAATGACTCGTCCTTGTCTGTCATGGTACGGCACTTTGATAGTATGCGCCCAACGATCTTCACCGGCGAGTTGATAGAGTTTTTCAGTTACTGTTGCCATGCCGGTATCCATACAAGCTTGGTCGTCGGAGCGGTACGCTTGAGCCAGTTCCGGGGGATGAAACGCGAAGTCATCCTTGCCTACGATCTCTTCCGGCGTGATTCCAAGGTCTAAGGCGTAGTTTCTGTTGCAGGAACGGTAGACTGAATTGCAGTCTTTGATGAAAATGCGTTGCGGAAGGTGCTCGACCAGACTACGATAGCGCTCTTCGCTCTCACGCAGAGCCTCCTCCGCCCGCTTGCGGCCAGTTATGTCCACAATAGATCCCTCTACAATCCCCTGATCTGGGTAAAGCTTCAATGAGGTTAGGCATGTTCGCTCCTCGCCCTGTGCAGTCAACATCTTGTACTCGAAGTCGGTGACTTGGCCATCGGTATTGAGCCTACGGACCATTTCCTCCCGTTCATGCGGATGAGCCCAGAGGATCATTGAGGGCTTGCCTTCAACCTCTTCACGGGTCCCGTTGAGTATCTTGAGGAATTTATCATTGACATCCAAGGTTTCGGAGCCGTCCAACCTCGACCTGAACATCCCAACTCCAGCGTTGTTGAAGAGGTTACGGTACTTCTCTTCGCTTTCTTTGAGGGCCCCTTCGGAATGCAGGAGTTTAGATTCAGTAGCCTCCAATTCAGCCATTTTGAGGCGCATGTCTTTCAATTCTTCAATAAGCTCTTCTTTGGTTTTGTCTTGATCCGACATCGCATGGACTCCGCTTTGCGAAAGGTATGGCAGATGATTAAAATTCCCCATGTTATTGATAACAAATCTCAGTCGGGAAATGAATAAAAAATTGTACTCGAAAACCATCTCCGCTCGATAACGAATTCTCTGATCCAGGAATATCCAACTTTTTGGCCGGGGCCATTTTCCTTGACAGGCTCGACCAGTCTCTATAGAAATAGACGATGATTATTATCGTAAATAGGAATGCAGCATCAAAAATCTCTTGGTCTGGAGGAAACATTAATGACTGCCGCTAATGAGCAGATGTGGAAAGATCTCGGGCTTGACCTGGTCGCGCACGACATGTTGCTTCAAGTCCTCGGTAAAGGATATCAGGACATATTCCTGACTCAAGAATCCCGGCCTCAGGGCATGGATTACTTCAACTTTGTGATGAGTGAAGTTCACGGTCTTCGGATTAAGGAATTGCTCGACGGAAAAAAGGAAGGCAAAAAGGTCATCGGCTCGTTCTGCGTATTTGTTCCGGAAGAAATAGTTCGGGCGGCGGACGCAACCCTGGTAGGTCTGTGTACTGGAGCGGACTTCGCTACTGAAGAAGTCGAAAAGGTCCTTCCAAGAAACACATGTTCTTTGATCAAGTCCGCGTTTGGTTTCAAGCTCGGCAAGGTTTGTCCCTATATTGAATCAGCGGACATGATTGTCGGAGAAAACACCTGCGACGGAAAGAAAAAGTCTTACGAGGTCTTTGGACAGCTTGTTCCAAACCTTTACGTCATGGATCTCCCGCAGATGAAAAGCCAAGAGGGCAAAGCATTACTTAAAGCAGAGTATTACAGGTTTAAGGATCGGGTAGAACAACTTACTGGAAACAGGATTGACGTCGCCAGGCTCAAGAACGGCATTGAAATCGTAAACAATAAACGCAAGGCGGTTCATCGGCTCTCTCAACTGCGAAAAGCCGACCCTGCCCCAATATCAGGGCTTGACGCGTTGCTTATCAATCAGGTGTTTTTTTACGATGACCCTATTCGTTTCACAGAATCGGTAAACAAGATATGTGACGAGATTGAAGAGAGAATCAAAACGAATTTAGGCGTCGCGGCAAAAGGGGCCCCCAGGATTTTGCTCTCCGGGTGCCCAATGGCGGTCCCAAACTGGAAGCTACCCTGGATCGTAGAAACCAGCGGAGCGGTCATCGTGGGTGAGGAGTCTTGCGTAGGAGAAAGAGGGGTGCGCAACCTTACTGCTGATACGGCCCCAACTTTGGACGAATTGATGAATGCGATTGTTGACAGATATTTTCAGGTAGATTGCGCAATATTTACCCCCAATCCCGATAGACTCCAACATGTCAAGGACATGGCCACCGTTTATAATGCCAATGGTGTCATTCATTACGGATTACAGTTCTGTCAACCTTATCAGATGGAAGCGATGCCGGTGGAGCATGCGCTGGAGAACGCCGGGATTCCCACGCTAAGAATAGACACGGATTATAGCATGGAAGATGTCGAACAACTTAAAACCCGTGTGGAAGCCTTCATAGAACGACTCAGATAATTGAGTTTCCTAAGGGACGTTTTCGAGGAACCCGGAGGACAATTCAGGGTTCCTCATTTCTATATACAGTATGATTTCAAACTATTG
>JAJYDQ010000106.1 GCA_021777225.1 Deltaproteobacteria bacterium | reverse complement strand
ACACGTTTTACTCGGCAATAGAACGAATATTTGAAGACATCGCAAGAACCGTCGAGGCGGGAGTTCCATCCGGTCCCGATTGGCATCGTGATCTGCTAATCCAAATGTCCGCGGAGATAACAGGAATAAGACCACCGGTAATCAGCAGAGAAACCAGACTCACGCTTGATGAATTTCGGGGTTTTCGTCACGTGGTTCGCAACATTTACGCTTTCAATTTGAATGCTGACCGCGTGCTTGAACTGACCAGAAAGGCCCCTGCCTGTTTATCATCCGTACGGAATGATCTTCACATGTTCATTGATTTCATTATCAGGCTTAATAAAGTCCCTGATAACGATTGACCGTGCGCCTCCCCTGTTGCCGTTTTAATCCTTTCGCGCCGTCAGCCGTTCCAGATCCTTGTCCACCATCATCCTGATCATAGATTCAAAGTTTGTCTGTGGGTGCCAGCCTAGCTCTGCTCTAGCTCTTGAAGAATCACCACATAACGGCAGGCCTTCGGGCCCTCTTTTGAGAAACTCTTCCACCAGCACATAATCATGCCAGTCCAACCTAACATGCCCAAACGCTACATCAAGCACATCCTTTACAGAATGCAATTTCCCGGAGGCCAATACATAATCCTTCGGTTCATCAGCGTTCATCATAAGCCACATTGCCCTTACAATTTCCCCTGCGTAACTCCAATCCCGCACGGTCTCCAACGCCCCGAGTTCCAGTTTGTCCTGTTTTCCCGCTTTAATCGAAGCTGCGGCCAATGTTATCTTTCGGGTCACAAATCGGGGCGGGCGCCATTCTGATTCGTGATTGTACAAGATCCCTGAACACGCGAAAATACCGAATTTTTCCCGGTAATTCTTGGTCAAATGATATGCGAACACTTTTGAAGATCCATAAGGATTGTCAGGATTGAATCGAGTGTTCTCATTTTGAGGCGATTCCTCGGGATTATGACCAAACATTTCACTGCTGCAAGCCTGAAAAAACCGCGTTTTCGGGCTCTCTTCACGGATAATCTGGAGAATTTCTCCCACGGCGAGGCCATTGGTCTTCTCAACTTCCCGGGGAGCATCCCATGAATACGGGATAAAGCTTACACCAGCGAAGTTGAAGATGAAGCCCGGTTTATCGTCAGCCACAATACGCCGCAGCGACACATAGTCACAAATTCCCGTGTCAACAAGTTTTAGATTACCGTCAGGAAGATGAGGCACGGTTGGCGCTGTCATATCTCTGGGTAATAGAAAACCCGTTATAGAATATCCTCGGTCGGCCAATAGATGGCTTAAAAAGAACCCGTCCTGACCACCGATGCCAAGAATTAGAGCGGTTTTTTTTTCAGACATTCGATCGCTTTCCTAAAGGTCCGTAGATTTGCCATTTTTAAGTTAATTGTTTGAGATTGCAAAATAATATATTGAGAAAATCGGCATTCCCGCTATAGACAGTTTATCAAACGCCAATATTTGGACTATATCAAAGTACAATAGCATGCCATCGCAAAAAAACACTTTGATTGGAGTCGATTATCTGTAATTCACAAATCATCATGGTTTTTTGGCGATCGCCAGCAGTGATCCACCGAATGGTAGTGACACCCCCGCTCTAATTATTGGTAGCTCTATGGCGCAAATCCATCCGAGTAAATAGTTTAGAAATAAAGGCATTTCAAGTTCTCCCGTCCCACCGCAAGCGCCAGATTTCCTGAACAGCCTGTTAGCTATCATAAGTGGCAATAGTATAGTCATAAATGACGAAATACTGACAATGTCAAAACCGGCTCTCATGAGTTTAACCCGTAACTCATTCCGGGTGTAACGTCTCTTGTGAAAGGCGACTTCATCTGTTTCGCTCCAAAGCGCAGGATGTTGAGGAACAGTTATTATCACTCCACCTTTTGATTTAACAGCCCTGTAAACTTCTTTTAGAGCCGACTCATCCTCTGTCACATGCTCCAGGACGTCAAACATACCTACGACATCAAATTCATTTTCAAAAGGAATTGATCTAAGATCAATCTGATTTATAGTCACCCGACTCAGGCGATTCCTCGCAAATTTGAGACCTTCCATAAAAATGTCACTGCCAGTCAAAACAAGATCCGGAAATTTACTTTCAAAATGCTTTAGAACCACACCGTTGCCACAACCAATCTCAAAGAAATTTCTGGCTCCCTTAAAATGCTTTTCAAAGGCCCAGGCAATTAGTTTGTTTCTGAATTGAAACCAAAAATGATTTTCTTCCAAATGGTAGAGTTGCCCAAACAATTCAGGAGAGAAACCATCGTTAGAATCAGTAGCGGTCGAGGCCAGGACAGCTATCCCGTTCGGGATATCGGGTGAATTACCACAGTAAGGACATTTCCAGCCATCGCCGACGAACCCGTTTAAACAAGAAACACATATTTTCATCACATTCCAACCCATCATGACTAACGATTGTCACATCGAGCGAGCGTAGCGACAAGATCTTAGCATCCGCTGTTTACCTATATGGCCGGCAATGCGTGTATCTCCCGCCAAAATAGATTTCTCCCCGCGTTCGAAATGATATTGGTGGTAGTACCGAAATGACGATGCCCAAATCAGGGCAGACACGCCGGACTGCCCCTACGGTTATCCAATGATATCATTAATAAGTGGCAGGGAGGCCGTTCCCGCTGAATCAGAATATGGCGGCTTTGAACCCGGGTTCGTTCTTGACGTCCATGAGTTCATCGCCCACGGCCAAAACGAGGATACCCTTACGGGAGGCGAATTTAATCAGGCTTTCTTCCGCATACAATGTGGCTAGTGAACCAATAAACTTCCTGTCTCTGAACTCCGGGAAATATTCCCGGACTTCTTCAATTGTATCCATCAGTTTGCCGATATCTTCCGGCCCGAGATTGCTCTTGGTTTCATTAACGAGAACGTAATCGCCGCAATCGGCTATAACATCAAATTCCTTCAAGCGACTCTTGTCTAGCGGATGAGTGCGACGAGGCCGTACCAGAGACCCACATTCAAACCTTCGAGGGCATCGAACAACTTCCCGAAGGATACGACAAATGCTCGGGGCTACAAGATCTTCGGTCATGCGGCCCTGCTTATTGGCTATTTCGCCAAGCTGTTTGTTTAACTCGCGGCGGTCCCTTTTAGAATCTTCTTTAAACTTGGCATTCTCCCGTTCCATTCGGTCCAGGACCTCGTTTGTTGATTCCTTGAATTTGGCATTCTCCCGTTCCGTTCTGTCCAGGATCTCATTGGTTGATTCCTTGAATTTGGCGGTATCGCATTGCATTCGGTCCAGGACCTCGTTTGTTGATTCCTTGAATTTGGCATTCTCCCGTTCCGTTCTGTCCAGGATCTCATTGGTTGATTCCTTGAATTTGACGGTATCGCATTGCATAAGTTCAGCAAATTCGCGCATCTCGTCACGCCACTCCTTTTTCGATTCCTCAGACTGATGCCTCCATTCATCCTTAAATTCGCGCATCTCAAGCGATGTTTGCTCGACCGTCGCTATAAGATCAGCCATCATTTCTTCCAGGCTTCTGACCCGAGTATTAATTAATGTGTTCTTCATAAATTATCTCCTTACCCCCTTGATCTCTTCTTGTTAGTATTAATTATTTTGGGGCAAGCGTCAAGATTTCCCGAGGTCGAAATGGCATGGCCCTGCCCTAGAGCTTGCATCCGATTTTCCCGATCAGTTTGTAAAATGTCAAAAATGTAAGAAGTGTTTCTTGTTACGGAAGGTTTAGGAGAAAAGAGTTATACTGAATATTCTTTTCAGAGATGAAATCGTCGCGAAAGGGAAAGTTATATATGAGAGGGGCGGGTGATCGATGGCTGGAATTCAGTCGGCAAGATTTGCGAATGGTTGTTTGCTCAACAGATATTTTGCGAGAGTTTAAGAACATCAGTCTCGAACGAATAGAGGATGGGAAATGGTCGGCGCTTTCATATCTCTAGTTAACAGTAAATCCCAATCATTTATACGAAAAATCCGGCGTAGAAGGAAAACAGGCCTACGTTGATTCCCAAACAAATAGTTCTGCTAATCAATTCTCATAGCGTCGATTACGTCCATGCGGCTCGCCTCAGCCGAAGGATAAAGACCGGCCGCAACCCCGATCACTATGGTGAACAGCAGATCGAGGAAAACGCTGGTCACCAGGACCAAATTCGAAACGTTTAATTCGAGCGTAATTCGCAGAATAAGCACCGAGAAAATCCCTATTGCTGCGCCAACAATTCCGGACCCTACACTCACCATAAGACATTCCAAAACAAACTGCGATCTAATCAGGGAATCCGTGGCGCCGACCGCTTTGCGTAGTCCTATCTCCCGGCGGCGTTCATGAATTGCTCCCAGCATTACGTTAGTGAGCCCTATCTTTCCAAGTATAAACACAACGATCAGAGCCAGATATATAAAGATCCGGACAACAAGCCGGACGAAATTTACCCGATCAAGGCGAGAATCATAACTCCGAACAAATATACCATTCGCAAAACCCGGGTGGGCTCTTCTCAATTGAAACTCCGCCAGACTTCGAACGGTAGAAACGTTTTCTGGGGCGTCAACTCGAATGTTCATACGTACGTATTGCCGAATTTGGCCTAAATGGTGAATAGCCAAAGAAAGTGGAACAAAAACCGACCTCGATATTTCTGGATTGTCCGGGCCACCAAGTGTCCCTATGACCGTATATGGATAGCTCCTCACGGTCACTACCTTACCCAAGGGGTTTTCTTCGCCGAAAAGCTCTTTTACCATTTCACCAGACAATACACATACCTTCCCCTGTCGAGCCACGTCACTAGCGTCGATCAAACGGCCAGACTCGAGATACGGTGAGATCGTGTCCCAATAGTGTTCATCGACACAAGTCACCTGGACCTCCTGGGCTTTGTTATTCCCATGAAAAGCCTTTTCCTTTCGATCGGTATGTCTGATAGGCGCGACATTGATAACATGCGGTATTTTTCTCAAACGCTCAGCGTCTTGCAAGTAATATTCACCGGGATGCCATTTATCCCTACGGTCGTCGAAATGAGCAGAAAGTATCGTAACCTCCCCTATTAACTCAAGATTACCCGTAACCCTCTCTTCTACGGAATCGCCGATCGACCTCACTATGACGAATCCTATGGTTCCGATAGCAATTGCTATAAAAACAGTCTTATACCTTGGCCAGTTGCGACTAACCATTAATATTGAAGTGCTTAGCAGATCATCTATTTTCACAAAAAATCACCATCAATTCTGTTTTTGCTTCTATTCCGCGCGCAGCGCTACTATTGGATCAAGTCGAGCCGCCTTGCGTGCAGGCGCCAATCCTGCCACGAGCCCCGAAACAGCGCATGTCGTTACTGCGGCTCCGACGGCCATCAGGTACATATGCAAATCCAACTCCCCATGCAAGGCCAGGACTGAAACAGCCAGCACTATTACTGTCCCAATCAATGAACCTAAAACCGAACTCATAACACTTATGAGAATTGATTCCGTAACGAACTGAATAGCTATCTCAATATTAGTGGCGCCGACCGCTTTTCTCAAGCCGATTTCGGATGTACGTTCACGCACTGTGGCGAGCATTACATTCGCAATCCCTACCCCGCTCAAAATCAGTGTGGCAGCTACAGCAGTATAAACGAACATCGTGAAGATATTGAGTATAGTAAGGATTATATCGACGCGTTCCTTATCATATTTAACCTCGTATGGATACGAAGACCTTCGAGCTTTCAGCGTGGACATAACATTGCTCCTTACCTGCCCCACGCGGTAGATATCGGTAGGCAGAACAGATAGTCTCCTTACCGATTCCATCCCTTTGACCTTCGCCCTGGCGGTACTGATGGGCAGAAATACCGTCTCATCGAACTGATAATTGTCAGGTTTGCCTAAAACGCCAACTATTTCACAATAGATTCCACCTACCAGTATTGACTTGCCTAGCGGCGATTCATCTTTTTCAAAGAACCATTTTTTTAAATCCTGTCCTATTATGCAGACATTCCTGACTTTTGTTACGTCATCGGCCGTGAATCGCCTGCCCTGACCTATCGGCAGAAAAGATGTCATATCAAAAAAGGCTGGATCAATCCCCATAACCCGAACATTTTCATAATCATTCCCCTGGTAGCTAGCGGTGAAGTCCAATCGGGTAGGCCACCAAGAATAAACGCTTGACGCTACAACTTCCACTCCCGGGAGCCGCCTCAAAATACTCATGTCCTCATCGCTGAATTTCCGTGGGTCGTCAGTGTAGTCCTGTTTGTCAAGAAGAATATTTACCCTGATTATTGTGGCCCCCCCAAGTATGGAAAGATTGCTCCCTATTGATTTTTGAATAAGGTCCCCTAATGTCAGAACCGCTATCAAAGCGGCTACTCCAAGTGTAGCGCCGATTAAGGGGCCTCTGTATCGACGCCGCATTCGGAAAATTTGTCGACTTGAAATTGTTACTAAGTCATTAAATGTCATTATTAACGTAATTCAGAAGAGTTGGGACGGCCTTCGGCACTGTCAATTCTAAAAAAGGAGTAACAGGATTTTGATCAATTTGTCATCCCTACAGTCTCCATATTATAACATTTTCTATCATACTATGCCTGCTCATCTCACGCAAGGCGAGGCTCACATGGCGCAGCCGTCGTAAGAGACAACAGATTTCACACATCAATACACCCATGGCTCAGCCATGGGCTCATGAATGTCGGACCGCAGGAGCAAGGCCCAAACATGAATATATTCAAGAGTAATCCAATTTGCCCTAAAAGGGCAACGTTCATGAGCCCATGGTTCTACCGTGGGTAGTCTGTTTGAATTTCGGTTTTTGGGATTACGTAGGGGCGCTCCCATGTGTGCTCCCTCTGCAATGGCTGGAACGGTCAATGAATATCACGAATTGCGACTGGATTTTTCTCTTCGTTCGAAATGACACATAGTGGAACCGGGCACACAACACATTCAAGATGCCTTTTCAAGTCGCTCCGCTATCCAAAGCTTAATAATAGATTGTCGTGGAACACCCAGACGCCTTGCTTCCTTATCCAGTAGCTGAATCATCCACAAAGGAAAATCTACATTTACCCTTTTTTGTTTCTGTTCCGGCCTCCTCGCTCCGGAGATATCAATATATTGGGAAATATCTCCTCCTTCATCAAATTTCTTGTCAAACTCACGAGCTTTCATATATTTCTACCTTTCAAACTCAAAATTCATGGTATAATTAATATACTTGGAATATATGCTGTCAACAATTTCTCCAAGATGATATTCTCTTACAATTGACCGCGAATATCGGGCAGACACACGGGGAAAGATCTTGTCGCAAGGCTCGTCGAGATGACAGGCTGGTTATGTTTCGGTTCTATGATACGAGCGTCATTGTCATTTCGACCCATGTGAGAAATCCGTCTCGCCCTGGAACCTTGACTTACAATTCAAAATCACCCAAAATATCGCCAGTAAATCAAGGGGGCAAGGAGATAGTTTATGAATATCCCATTAATGGACAAGCGAGTAAAAAGCCTTGAAGAAATGATGGCCGACCTTATGGCCACAGTCGAGAATACTTCCCGGATTGCCGCGCAAACATCAATCGAGATGCGGGAATTTAAAGAAGAAATGAAGGACTTCAAAGACGAGATGCGCCGAGAGCATCGCAATTTAAATAGGCAGCTCGGCGAGATAGCAAACAAGCAAGGCCGTATGACCGAAGACCTCGTAGCTCCCAGTATATGCCGTATACTTCAGGAAGTGGTCGACTGTCCGCCCTCTTATGGTTGCGGTCTTGTAGTAAGAATACGGAAAGTTAATCCCAAAGCCAGAAACCGGACCAGAGAGTTTGACGCTATTGCGGAGTGTGGCGACTATGTGCTTGTAAACGAGACAAAAAGCTCCCTTGCTCCAGTTGATATCGATAAACTTATGGATACGATCGCTATTGTACGGGAATACTTTCCAGAATATAAAGATCGAAAAATAATTGGCTCCCTTGCAACTCTTTACGTGGATGAGAGCCTTGTTAAATATGCGTCACGCAAGGGAATTATTGTCCTGGCCGTTGGCGAGGAGTTGATGGATATTGTCAATGAACCCGGTTTTAAGCCTGCGGAATTTTGATTCTATTGGGATAATTTGTCGGTATGAGCAATATCTGGATTCATGGTGGCCACGGGCGTCCCTGCCCGTGATATCCTCAGGCTCCACGTGTGCGCCCTCTTCAATGACAATCCCCAAATCAGGGCAGACACGCGGGTCTGCCCCTACGGGTGTCGTACATAATACGCCGTGAACATTCCATTTTGGGATGAATGGGCTCAGGTTTCCGACATCCCGATATTGCAATAAGCAGCCAATGCGGATAATATGTTGCAAGGCTACGTGAATGTTAATCAGAAGGGGAACGATAAATGGAAACCACACTGACCGCCATAGAAATGACTGGAACGGTCAATGAATATCACGAATTGCAACTGGACGACATCCTACCCATCCCTGGCCCCAAGCGTGTACGAGTCATTGTCATGTATTCAGCGGTAGGCCAAAGCGACGAGAAGGAATGGTTGCATGCGGCTTCGCAGAGTCCTGTCTTCGACTTTTTAAAAGACCCCAAAGAGGACATATATTCCCTGATTGACGGGAAACCATACCATGACGAAGTATAAAGTTGTTCTCGTACCGTTTCCCTTTGATGACTTTTCCAGCTCCAAAGTTCGGCCAGCGGTGTGCCTTAGTGAACTGATTGGGCCGCATGACCATCTCATTCTGGCTTTTATCACAAGCTGCATTCCAGCCAGCCTACTGGAAACCGATTTGGTCATTGACTCGAGGGATTCGGACTTTACCTCAACGGGGCTACGGGTTTCCTCTACACTTCAACTGCACCGCTTGATGACCGCCACAAAATCAATTCTGCTGCGTGAACTTGGGGAATTGTCGCCCGTGATGCAAGCCCAGGTTCAGAAAAGACTCCGCAGGCTATTTGACTTGAATTAGTCGTACTATGCAAAAAAGTAGTGACGGGCGTCCCTGCCCGTGACTGCTGATCGAAAATTCGTTTAATAGTGTGCGCCCTCTTCTGTGGAATGCCCAAATCAGGGCAGGCACGCAGGGAAAGGTCTCGTCGCTGCGCTCTGTCGAGATGACAACAGTGTCATTTCAATCTCACACACCCACGGTAGAACCATGGGTAGGCTGTTTGAATTTGGTTTTTCGGATTGCGTAGGGGTGTCCCTACGAAATCCACGACCCTCTCAACAAAAAATCTGACTTTGTCTTGCGGATTACCTTGCGGACCTATAACATTCGACATTATATTCGAACAGGGACTCGATGGAAGGCCAAGGTAAATTGATCCCTCAGAAGTTGGAGATTAAGAGATGAATGCACAGAAGGCCCGGACCATTCTGGGAGAAAATCGTTTACGCCTCGCGGACTACCACGTCAAGGCGCTTTACCTTTTCGGGTCCGTAGCCCGAGGGGAAGCCGGTCCGGAGAGTGATCTGGACATCCTGGTGGAGTTCGAACCGTCAGCCCATATTGGCCTTTTCGAATTCTCGCGTCTACAACGCATGCTGTCGGAAATCCTGGGAAGATCTGTCGATTTGGCGACTCCGGACGCATTGCACAAAGCTTTGAGAGACCAAATTCTGAGTGAGGCAATCCGTGCCGCCTAGACAATTGTTTTTCCGGATTCAGGATATACTTGATGCTCTAGAAGCCATCCGAGCGTATACCAAGGGTATGGAATTCCCAGACTTTGTCGCCGATAGGCGTACCGTGGATGCCGTAATTGGTAACCTGGCAGTCATCGGAGAGGCAGCCGCCCATATCCCGGATGAGGTCTGCGCAGAGTATACGGATATCCCCTGGACGGACATGCGTACCATGAGGAATTTCGTCGTGCACGAATATTTCGGAGTCAGCGACACCATTTTATGGGATACTGTTACACGAAACCTCCCCTCCCTACATGAACCACTTAAACGGATCCTTAAATCCAAGTGAGATTGAGTAGGCCTAGGGCGTTGTCCCCAACAAGCAGGGAAAGATCTTGTATATTACAGACATCTTATCAGAACATTGGCACGAGCGTCAGTAGGTGGTAGACAAGCAATTCATGTGAAAACCAATCTGGATTGATGCGCAACCCAGATTGGAGCAACCGGTAGATCGAAAAGATCTGGGTCCTAGGAGGCCGTACGAGAGCTGGATCGCTGGTTGCTATGGTGTAGCTAACCCGAACAGTCGTCTGGGCCATTATTTGAGCCCGTATCCGCAAGAGAGGGAGTTGCCCATGTCTAGAGAGATTACACCAAAAGTTTACGTTGGGGTCGATATTTCTAAGGACCACCTCGATGTGTGTGTTTTACCCGCCAACAAGAGCCTGACCTTCAGCAA
>JAJYDQ010000105.1 GCA_021777225.1 Deltaproteobacteria bacterium | reverse complement strand
GTCCTCGTCGATAGCTGCCACTGCGGCTATTTCTTCCCCAATAAACCTTACTTTGTCCGACGGAAGGAATTGCTGGTCCTGAGTATAGCCAAAAACTCCCCATTTCCTCTGAAGAGTGTCGTGTCCGGTGACTACAGCTTTTACCCCCGGAACACGAAGCGCAGCCGATATGTCTATTTCAAGAATTCGGGCATGAGGGTGTGGGCTTCGGAGAATTTTTCCCACCAGCATTTTAGGAAACCTGAGGTCCGCTGTGAACAATGCTTGCCCGGTCACCTTGGCCTTGCTATCGACTCGCGGCATACTTTTTCCAATGAAGGCATATTTTGACATTGCCCTACCTCTTTTCTTGTGACCTGTCCACCACGGATTCCACTGCCTCGACAATCTTTGTATACCCTGTGCACCGACAAATATGTCCGCTCAGCGCGTTCCGAATTTCTTTCTTTCCAGCATGTGGATTTTCGAGCAAAAACCCTTTGGCGGACATCAGCATACCGGACGTGCAAAACCCGCATTGAACAGCCCCGTGGTCAATAAATGCCTGCTGCAGGGGATCAAGGTCGCCGTGTTGGGCTAAGCCTTCGACAGTTGTAATATGTGATCCGGAAGCCTCTAACGCGAGAGTCAAACAGGAACGGATGGGCTTCCCGTCCATCAGGACTGTGCAAGAACCACAAACCCCCTCTCCGCAACCTTCTTTAGCGCCGGTTAGTTCCAGATCGTCCCTCAGCAGTTCCATAAGAGTGCAATTTGGTTCGACCGCTAGAAAATAGTTTTCCCCATTAACAATTATTTCTAATGACTGTTTGCTCATTTTGCCTCCGACACCTCTTTGTTAGAAAGCGCCCTTTTTGTAGCCAGTTTTAGCGCCCGTTTCGTTATTACCGAAACCATTTGGGTTCTGTATTCAACAGGCTGCGTCATGTTGTTGGCCATAAACGCCTCAGCGGCGTTCATGGCCTCCTTGGCCGCTTCGTCGATGGCCTGTTCATCACCTACGGGCCTATCTTCAAGAGTTTTCTCGATTGTGGCTATTGTGAGAGGACCTCTGGCGACAGCCCCAATAACAAGGCTGGCTTTTAACATCTGGTTACCATCCGTTTGCACAAAAGCCCCGGCGGAAACCACTGCATAATCTATGGCAGAGCGGTAAGCCAGTTTTTCGAAAGCTGATCCATCGCCCGGCGCCCGGACTGGCACAAGAATTTCAGTGAGCATTTCATTATCACCCAAAGTTAACGGGTGTTCTCCTATGGAAGAATATAATTCCTCGAGAGGTATTGCCCGGGTTTCCTGCCTGGATTTGATGACTACTTTAGCGCCCATGGCGATCAGTATTGGAGCAGTGTCCGATTGACACACCGAATGGCACTTATCCGATCCGCCCTTCCATGCGAAACATGTGCTACCACCTGCTTTGTTACAGGTTTGCCTGGCTCGTCGAAAAGACCTGGACTGGTTATAAAATTGGCAACGGTTGTCCTGGCAAAGGTTCCCACCGATAGTACCGGAAAAATGCTGTATCGAAGGGGCCCCGATTGCTTTAATAGATTCAAACAGGCCCGGCCAGCGACCTTGAACCGGCTGATAAGCCAGAATATCGGACAGTTTGGCGGCGGCTCCAATCTTCAGATCGGTGGCGGTTTCCCTGATTTCCGCCAATTCTGATAACGCCTTCAGGCTTATCAGATTCATCGGCGCGACGAGACCTTGTTTCATTCTGACCAGGAGATCTGTTCCTCCTGCAAGAATTTTGCAGTCCTTCCCGTACGCGTTTAAAAGTTCCAGCGCCTCATCCAGGTCCTGAGGTCGATTATAGGTAAACGGCGGTAAGCGCATACTGTCCTCCGAAATGGTCCTCTAACGCTCTTATTCACATGGCTGTTCTTTTTGCGTGAACACGTCAATTCCGCAACTGACGGCCCCTTTTTTCTTTTTGATGGCCGCAAGGACCTTTTCCGGTGTTATAGGGAGGTCCCTGATGCGAACTCCAACGGCGTCATATATGGCGTTAGCAATGGCTGGGGCAGTGGGAACGCACCCGGGTTCACCGATACCCTTTGCGCCAAAAGGCCCCTTTTCGTCAACCGTTTCTATGACGATGGGCTTCGAATGGATCGCATCCATTGCAGTCAACAGCTTATAGTCTCGAAAGTCCGGGTTCATATTTCGCCCGTTTTCCAATATGACCTGCTCGGTTAAGGCATATCCCACCCCCATCAAAACACCGCCATGTACCTGTCCGTCGAGCAACATGGGATTGATCGCCCGACCAACATCATGAGCGGCGATATAGTCCAGAATTTCTACTTTACCGGTGGCCTCGTCTACCTTCACCCTGACACCATGAGTGCCAAATGAATAGGTCGCCGACATATTACCCCGGAAATCACGGCCCATGTTTTCATTTTCTGGATCATAAAAATTGTCGGCCATCATCATCTGGCCCTTTGGGGTAAAATGGGAACTGCGCAACAGTTTTGGGAGGGGTAAAATCGGACTGCCTTCGGCAAAAAATGCCCTGTCCTTTAATACCAGTTTGTCTTCACTGACCCCTGTGGCCTTGGAAGCCATGGCCAAAAGACGCAGCCGAATTTTCCTTGCTGCGCCAAGGGCGGAATTACCCGCCACAAACGTGGTGCGACTGGCATGGGCCCCAACATCCCAGGGGCAGATGTCGGTATCCTGGTGGAATACATGGATATCTTCCACTTTGACCCCAAGTTCTTCAGCCACGATCTGGGCTATTACGGTGTCAGCTCCCTGCCCCATGTCAGAAGCGCCGGTAAACACGTCCACTTTGCCGTAATCATCCATTTTTATCATTGTGCCACAGCCGTCAGATTTATAAATTCTGGCCCCGCCACCTACATGGATTAAAGACGCCAGACCTGTCCCTATACCTTTCTCTCTGGGCTGACCAAAATCAAGATTTTTTGAAACGGCGTCTATACACTCTGGTAATCCGCAGCTCGTTATACGCAGTCCCTGCGGAGTAACATCTCCCGGTCGATTGGAATTGATACGTCTGAATTCAACTCGATCAATGTCTGCAGCCTCTGCGAGCATATCAATAGCGCTTTCGATGGCGAATGTAGCCTGAGGATTACCGTAGCCTCGCATAGCCTGGCAGTAGGTATTATTGGTATAAACGCATTTAGCAGTGTAGCGCACATTCGGCACACGGTAGAGTGACGTTATCGGCATCATCATGACCGATGGCGTGGTAGCCCCCCATGACGTGTATGCGCCATTATCCAAAACCATTGACATGTCCCGGTATAGCAGCTTCCCCTCTCTGTCGCATCCCATGGAAATATAGGTTACCGTTGGTTGCCGGGGAGAAGTGGCAAGAAATTCTTCTTCACGTTCAAACAATATCTTGACTGGGCGGCGAGCATGCCATGCAAGAAGAATGGCCAAGTGTTCGTAGGCGTAGGTGTCCAGCTTGCTGCCGAAACCTCCACCAATAGAAGGTTTGATCACTCTAACACGCCTGTCCTTAACACCGAGGGCCTTCAGGGTTTCCTGAAAATCTTTCTGCGCGAGCGATGGGATTTGGGTATTCGTATATACCGTCAAATTGTTGGAATTGTCAACATCGGCAATGGCTCCGCTGGTACCCATACAGCAATGTGTGACCCATGTAGTAGTGAACCTTTCCTGAACGTTAAAGGCCGCTTCGAGCCTGGCCGCTTCAACGTCACCGTAGTGAAGGTTCCACGGCATTTTGAGAACGTTGGTTTTATGATCTTCATGGACCAGAGGGGCCTCCGGTTTCAGGGCTTCTTCAGGATCGAAAATTGCCGGGAGCGCTTCGTAGGTAACCTCAATCAGATCAATGGCTTCTTTGGCTATCTCAGGGTCCAATGCCGCCACCGCCGCCACTTCATCCCTGCATGACCTCACTTTACCGGACTTCAGAGGTGGGTTATCCTTGTACACCCCCAGGCGAATGGGGGGTATGTCTTCACCTGTCAGAATTGTGACCACGCCGGGCAAAGCTTTGGCTTTTTCCGTGTCGACCTTTATGATACGGGCATGAGGGTATTTGCTGTAAAGGATCCTGCCATAGAGCATCCCGGGCAGTTTGAAGTCCTGAATATACAAGGCCCTTCCGGTCGCTTTATCTACGGCGTCAACCTTCGAGATCCGTTTCCCAATCACCGTGAACTCTTCCATGATCTCCTCTTTACCCTTCCTTTCCTGGTCGTAAGAGTTTGATTTCCATGATCCTTACATGTTAGTCGGAATCACCGGTCTCACGGACTACTACGTTTATGTCCTCAATTCTTTTATCGACAACAGCTTCAATCGATTCAATGATCTGAACATATCCGGTGCAACGGCACAAGTTCCCGGCCAAAGCCTGCTTAATGTCGGTTTCGGTAGGCCGCGGATTTTCATCCAGCAGCGCCTTGGCAGACAGGATCATGCCTGGGGTGCAGAAACCGCATTGAATGCCTCCATTTTCAATAAATGATTTCTGCAGGGGATGAAGCGACCCATCTTCAGCGGCAAGACCCTCAATCGTCAAAATATTCTTACCGTCGGTCTCCACAGCAAAGTACAGACATGAATTTATGGCAAGACCATCCACAAGGACTGTACACGCCCCGCATTCACCTCTGCCACATCCTTCCTTCGTACCCGTCAGGCCCAATTTTTCACGCAAAAGATATAACAGCGTCCAGTGTTCCTCTATTGCAATGCATATTGGATTGCCGTTTAAAATAAATTTAATCTCTCTAGACATATTAAGCCTCCAAATTTGGCTAAACCGGCCAGCGTCCTGTCATTTTGCCTTAAGCTGGTTAATTCTCTGTAAACACGTCAGACCCATACGTTGCACTGAAACTGCGACCATTTCACGCCGATACCAGGCCAGGCCGCGAATACTGTCTCGCACGCGTGATTCTTCCGCAGCCAGCTTCCCGGCTTCATTCAGGGTGTCCTCATTAATTTCTTTTCCGACCAGGTACCGCTCGGCGCCCAACGTGCGAATCGGTGTAGGCGCGGCTACTCCCAGGGCGATCCGGGCCCTGACGCAACGGTTTGAATCCTCCTCAAGGGTGATTAGGACACCCACCCCGATTAGAGGAAGTTCCATCGCCGCTCGACGACCAAATTTCTGGTAAGCTCCCCCGGTCCGTGGTGGTTGTTTCGGCACAACGATTTCGGTAAGGATTTCTCCGTTCATCAGAACTGTCTGGCCTGGGCCTTCGAAAAAATGAATGAGGTCTACGGAGTGTTCTCCGGCGCTCCCATAGATATTTACGTAGGCGTCAAGAGCTATCAATGGAATAGCTCCATCAGCGGATGGGACGGCGTTTACGAGGTTACCGCCGATTGTGGCCACGTTGCGGACCTGCGTGGAGCCAATCCGCTGCACAGCGTCATGGATGATGGGATATTGCAGTTTTATCAGAGGAGACATTTCCAATGTGCGGTGGGTAACCAATCCCCCTACATGCAGTGTCCCTGTTTCCGGATTGATCCTGATTTCGGAATTTCTACCGACGTGGGTCAGGGATATCAGGTAATCAGGTGTAACTTTACCGGATTTGATTTTCACCATTACGTCGGTCCCTCCGGCGACATACATGGCTGAATCACCGTGAGACTGGTACAATGAGACCGCTTCATCAAGGGTCTTGGAGATAAGGTATTTAAATTTTTTCATCGTTGCCTCGCCTTGGTGGTTTTAAACCAGTGACAACATGTATGTTCCAGGGGCCAACCAGACCCGGGATTATTTATGACATACGGTTATCAAAAACACGTTTTGACTTTCTTTCTGATCTCGGCAGTGAACCGTAACTTGCGGCTTCTACGTTGCAGCTTACTAGCAGGCTTTTCTTTATCAGAGTTGACACCTTGCGTTCAATTTCACTATGGTTAATCCTTTCCAGGCCTTCTCGACTTTCGACGCGCAGCGTCATGTAATCCCGGCCATCGTCGCCATGCCCCAGAATTATCTGATATTCCGGACCTATGTCATCAATTGTTGAAAGCACTGAATCGATCTGACCCGGATAAATATTGACCGCGCGAAAAATAATCATGTCATCTGATCGCCCAAGAATACGATCGTGCATGGGCATAATATTTCCACAAGAGCATGGACGTTCAATCAAGCGAGTAATATCTCGTGTTCGGTATCGAATTAGCGGGACAGCCTCCTTTTTCAGGGTGGTGACGACCATTTCGCCTATTTCACCAGGGGCCACAGGTTTCAAAGTATCAGGGTCAAGGACCTCCAGGATGTAGTAATCAGCCCAGTAGTGAATTCCTTCATGTCTCGGACAGTCTATTCCTGTTCCAGGACCGTACAATTCGGTCATCCCTACGATATCGAATAATTCTTCCAACCCGATTAAATCACAAATATGCTGGCGCATTGCTTCGCTGCTACGTTCAGACCCGAAAATCATTTTTTTAAGGGCTATTTTATCCCTGATTCCGCGGCGTTTGATTTCTTCCGCCATTAGAAGCCCCATGGAAGCGGTGCAACACAACACTGTAGGTTGAAGATCAATCAGGAATTCGCATTGCAGATCAATATTGCCCGGTCCGAGAGGCACGGCCATAGCCCCAAAAAGTTCGCAACCTAGCTGAAATCCGACGCCGGCAGTCCAAACACCATAACCTACGGCAATCTGCACCCGGTCCATCACGGAAAGTCCCGCCATTTCATAGCACCTGGCGAAGAAGGTTGCCCAGTCATCGATATCTTTTTGTGTATAGGCGAGGATTTTGCGTTTGCCGGTAGTCCCGGAGGACGCATGAACTCGAACTACATCTGACATCCGCGCCGATAGGAGAGGAAAAGGATATCCCGATTTCAAATCATTTACAGTTGTGAATGGCAGTTTTTGAATATCATCCAAAGATTGAATGTCCTCAGGCTTTACCCCCACTTTTTGCATCACGCCTCTATAATGTTCTGAACCTGAATAGGCGTGATGGACTGTCCATTTGAGACCTTCCAGTTGTTGCTTTTTCAGTTCTGAAATATTTAAACAAGATGGCATAAAGGTTTTCGGCATAAAGAGTCACCTCGGACGAATTACATCTTTAGATATTCAGTTTGGTAAACACCTTCATGAAATCAGGAACGCATTTGCTGGCGATAAGCGACGGTTTCCGCTTCATTCACCTCAAGACTATCGGGCGTTATTATGACTCCGTAATCTTCGCGAGCTTTCTCAAGGCTCACATAGCCATCTTGAACGTCCTGAGCAACTTCGTGAGGGTCACGATCAAAAGGACTGCCATAGCCACCACCACCAGCGCTATGGAATTCCACGTAGTCCCCGGGCTCGGCAAATGTGAGACCGCTGGGGTCCGCCAACTCTCCATTCCTTATGAAAAGAGCTTTGGATCCTGGGCCTCCTTCAAAAAGTCCCTCTGGAGGATATTGGAAACGGCCTGCCTGGACAGCGATGGTGACTGGGTGGGGAGAGGACAATTTATCATCCGGCACATGGACAACCATTTTTCTGCCCAATCCTCCCCTTTTTTTTCCCGCGCCACCTGAATCTGTCAGAAGTGATCGCTCAATAACCCTTAGTGGAGTATCACTTTCGAGTATTTCAACAGGAGTATTCGCGCCATTTGCTGGAAAAATTGCGCAGTGATGGCCATCCATGGAGCTTCCCGCTCCCATTCCTCCTCCACGTATGATCATAGTATGCCAAGGGGTTCCATCTCGATTCCTGCCGTAGAAAATGTTGGTTTGCGCAGGAGTGCCACCGGACCCAGCAATAATTCGGTTGGGGACAGCGGGAGCAAGAGCCCGAAAAACCATTTCGGTCATGAAATGGCCAACCTGCATTCTGGCAGCTACAGCGGCAGGGAAGCTACAGTTTACAACACAACCATCAGGCGCCACCATCAGAATTGGGCGAGTAGCGCCCTCGTTTATGGGGATGTCCGGGTCGAAAGCGCTTTTGAGGGCCATGAAGACATAAGCGTATGTGAAGTTGTATACTACGTTTACCCCCCAATTAACCTGGGGAGAAGTGCCCTCAAAATCTACGAGAATATCACGGTCTTTGACTTCGACTGTAAGATCTATTTTGATATCTTCACGCTTACCAGCCCCTTCTATCCGTCCTTGATAATTGTACCGGCCATTTGGTATTTTTTCGATGGCCATTCGCATACTGGTTTCAGTGCGGCAAATGATCTCCTCCGCAAGGTCTTCCAAATCATCAAGTCCTTCATCAGACAACATTTCAACCACTTTTTCAGCGCAAACATGATTAGACGCGACCTGAGAACGGATGTCCCCGATTACCTGTTCAGGAGTGCGTACGTTCCAGCGGATCATATCGAACACTGAGTCGTTTAGGACCCCAGCCTGATAAAGTTTTAGAGGTGGGATAAAAAGACCTTCTTCATAGACTTCTCTATTATCTGAAGCTACTCGTCCTCCAATATCGGAATGATGGAAAACGCATGACGTAAAAGCGACTATCCGCTCCTGGTAAAATACCGGGCTCAATACGCAGACATCATTCAAATGTCCCGCCAGCAACCATGGATCATTCACAATGATTACGTCACCTGGTTGATATTCAGGGTACGGAAAAGAATGTATAATTTTCTTGACCCCGATTGCCATGGCTCCCGCCATTCCAGGGGTACAAAGAGTGCCTTGCACAAGTTCCCTTCCCTGGCTGTCGGTGAACATGCACGTGTAATCATGAGCATCTCGCAGCAGACTTGAAAACGCCGTTCGAGCCACTGATGCGTCAGCTTCGTCCACAATCGAAATTAACCGGCGCCAAAATATTTCAAGAGTGATCGGATCGAACTTTTGCCGCATATTTGTGTCTCCGAAATTAATTGGTTTCATAGAAGCTTTTTGCAGTTAACAACTGGGTCATGTCCCATTAAGACCTACAAATTTAATCCATATAAAACCGTAATCATCTACTTCAGCGTTTGCGTCTTCCCCCACCACTATCGTGGATTCTCTTTCTTCAATGATAGCGGGACCATTGATAGAAGCTCCCGGAAAGAGTTTAAATCTATCTACTACCGTAAAAGGAATGAACTTCTTATGTATTAAAGAGAAAGCATCCCGTTTTCCTTTAATACAATCATGCAATTTCCCCACGCTGTTAGCTATGCGAGGGGTTTGAAATGGACGTTGTGGAAGGCTGGCGCGAACTCTGAACGAAATTAGTTCCACACGGGTATCCGGATAGGTTCGGCCATAAAGCCGTTCGTAGGCCTTATCAAAAAGGCTACGAATTTCATGTTTTCTCCATTCGCCAAAAGCCCTGCCGGTAATAGGCAAATTCGTCTCAGCTCCCTGTCCAACGAAGCGCATATCTATGGAGCGGCTGAACATTATACTTTCGATGGCGCCACTTTGCTGTAGAATCACCGAAGATTCCTTCTCCAAATCTTGAAAAAGCTTTTCGATGCTTTCGAAGTCAGCCTCATCCAACACGACCCTGTGGCTTCGCACCAAATCAAAAGCTACGGGAGCTGTGAAAAAACCTAAAGCCGAACCAACCCCCGCCAGAGGGGGAACAATTATTCGTTGGGCTCCGATCTTTCGAGCCAATCCGTAGGCGTGTACAGGGCCAGCCCCTCCAAACGCCGTTATTGTTATGCTACTGGGGTTACCACCCTTTTCGGCTATATGAGTCTTTGCGGCGGCCGCCATGGTCTCGTTGATCAAATCATGAATACCGAAGGCCGCTTCTATTAATGTCGTATTCAGTGGTTTGGCTACTTCCTCATCAATAGCTTTGTGAGCCGCATCCAAAGCAAGAGGCATGGAACCACCCAAAAAGTAGTTAGGATCCAAATAACCGAGCGTAAGATCAGCGTCGGTAACGGTGGGTTTTTTGCCGCCCAGATCATAGCATGCCGGCCCAGGATCAGCCCCGGCGCTTTCAGGTCCCACTTGCAACAGACCCATTTTACTCACACGAGCTATGCTTCCACCGCCTGCTCCGATCTCCATTAGATCGACTACCGGCACTTGAATAGGCAAACCACTGCCCTTTTTGAATCGCTGAACTCGGCCAACTTCAAAGGTAGAGACCAAACCGGCCTCGCCTTTTTGAATAAGGCATGACTTGGCGGTAGTTCCACCCATGTCAAAACAAAAAATATCTTTGATCCCAAACATACGGCCGTAGTGTTGCGAGGCAATTACCGCCGCCGTCGGACCCGATTCTATAATTCTCACAGGGAATTCCCCGGCGGTAGACGCTGTGGTAATCCCACCACTGGAAAGCATTATGAAGAGCTTGCCCTTGAAGCCTAGCGATTGGAGACGGCTGGAAAGTTTGTGCAGGTACTTGACTGTAATGGGTTTTACATACGCATTGGTAACAGTCGTAGAAGTTCTTTCGTATTCCCTGATTTGCGGCAAAACTTCGTAGGACGCGGACACGGACAAATCCGGAGCAAATTCTTCAACCAGCTTTTTGACCCGTGCTTCGTGTTCCGGATTCTCGTATGAATTTATCAGACATATTGCTACTGACTCTACGCCAGCATCAAGC
>JAJYDQ010000031.1:12500-46213 GCA_021777225.1 Deltaproteobacteria bacterium | reverse complement strand
ATCGAGATGCAAGACAAAATGGAGCGAGCCCGTGATGACGACTTCTCGATAGGCGACAACGCATGAAGTCGACTTACAGTCGACAAACGGGAAGCCACCGCCTTATAGGCGGTGGAGCATTCACTATATTGCTAACTTATTATTATATTGCTAACTTATTATATTGCTAACTTATGCTCTAAGTTTTAAAATTGGCTTAGCTTAGCTTAGCTTATGTCTTACATAATGAATTTGGTGATCAACGCCTCAGACGCCATTCCCGCAACTCGGACAGAAAAAGAGTTAGAAATCGCAACCTTTGAGACGACTATTCGAGGTGGGACAGAAACAATTCTCCTGGTGGATGATGAAGAGTCTATCAGGGAGCTTGGTGAGGAACTTCTCGATAGCTTCGGTTACAAAGTTATCACGGCGAGTAACGGGAAAGAGGCGCTAGAAATATACCGGGTGGAGAAGGAAAGGATTTCATTAATCCTGTTGGACCTGATCATGCCCGTAATGGATGGCAAAAAGTGCCTCGAAGAGATTCTCCAGGTTGAATCCAATGCCAAGGTTATTATAGCGAGCGGCTATTCCGAACATGGACCGGCTAATGGCGTCATGGCGGCCGGAGCAAAGGGATTCGTCCAAAAACCGTACAACATGAGACAACTTTTTACTATGATTCGTGAGATCCTGGACAACGATCTTCCTTGACCTGTTAATTCCAAGTATGGGCGATAGAATGTGTCATGAAGCATTATTGGGCATGGACCCGAATTCAAGAGCGCTCATGGTGAGTGGATATCAGACATAGGGAGTGGCTGGGGAATTGATGCAGGCAGAGGCTCGAGGTTTTATCAAAAAATTGTTTGAGGCAACCGGACATGGCTTAAATCGGTTCGAGACGCTCAGGATTAAGATTTACCGGTACTCTGGCTTAAGAAAAGATTAAAGAGGCGAGAGATGACAACAGTGGAAAAAAGATTCGAGATGGCCCTGTTGGCGGTAGATAGGGTGGTAGCTCAGGAATCGCTTATTGAGGCGAAAAGAGCCAAGATTCCAAATAATCATTTAGAACATCTTATAGTTTCAACTCTCGACAGAATCGGTCAAATGTGGCTTGACGGATCTGTTTCCTTATCTCAGGTCTACATGAGCGGCCGTATCTGCGAAGAGTTAGTGGAAAACATCTTTCCTTATGCAGAAACTGACCAGAAACCTTCCCGGAAGATGGCTATCGCTGTGCTGGAGGACTATCATATGCTGGGGAAGCGCATTGTTTATTCGATGCTAAAAAGCGCGGGGCTGGGCCTCTTGGACTATGGTCATGTCGAAGTTGAAGAAATTGTTCACAGAGTCATTGAGGACGACATCCAAATTTTATTGATTTCCACCCTTATGCTCCCTTCCGCTCTTCATATCAAGGACGTTAGGACTTTGCTTCGCAAGTCCGGTCACGAGCCTAAAATCATTGTTGGAGGCGCTCCCTTCCGCTTCGATGATCAGCTTTGGGTCGAGGTCGGAGCTGACGCCATGGGCCGAACAGCGTCTGATGCCGTGAAGATAGTGAACAGTATCGATGGAGGCGACCGATGACATCTTCCCACATGAATTCCATGCAGCGAGTCCTAAAAACTTTGTCGCATCAAGAGCCGGACCGTGTGCCTGTTTTTCTTTGTGTAACCATGCATGGCGCGAAGGAGTTGGGCCTGACCATCGAGGAATATTTCTCCAAGGCTGAGAACGTGGCAGAGGGACAGCTACGCATGCGAAAAAAATACGACCACGACTGTCTGTATCCTTTCTTCTACGGCTCAATTGAAATTGAGGCCTGGGGCGGCGAGGTAGTGTTTCATGATGACGGTCCGCCTAATTCGGGTCTACCTTTTCTTAAGTCCTTGAACAACATTAAGGGCCTTCAGCCTCCACGAGTAATGGAATGTAGGCGTCTCTTAGAGGTCTTAAAGACGCTGGCTTTGCTCAAAGAAAGAGTTGGTGACGAGGTTCCCATCATCGGTGTGGTTATGTCGCCGTTCTCAGTTCCAGTTATGCAGATGGGCTTTGACAATTACATTGAGCTAATTTATGAGTATCATGGTTTATTTGAGCAATTAATGAGAGTTAATGAAGAGTTTTGCGTCGAATGGGCTAACGCTCAACTCGCGGCCGGGGCCACGGCGATTTGTTACTTTGATCCAGTATCTTCCCCGACTATTATTCCAAGGGACCTGTATTTGAAAACAGGGTTTCCTATAGCAAACGGCACTTTGTCCCGAATTAAGGGACCCACGGCTACACATTTTTCTTCCGGCATATGCTTGCCTATCCTGTCGGACGTGGTCGCCACAGGAACAGCAATAGTGAGCGCAAGTGTCACAGAGGACCTAGCTGAAACTAAAGCCGCTTGTAAAGGCAAGTTAACGGTATTGGGAAACTTGAACGGCATTGAAATGCGTCGCTGGACTGTACAACACGCTGAAAAGATGGTGAAAGACGCCATCGCCAAGGCGGGAGCTGGTGGTGGCTTCATTCTTTCCGACAATCATGGTGAAATTCCATGGCAGGTCCCTGATGAAGTTTTGATAGCCATATCTGACGCTGTCTACAAATGGGGACAGTATCCCCTGAATTGGATCAACGACTATGCCGGATAAGCTATGCATTCTAACCTGTGCTAATTTTGAACCGGAATTGCGAGCAGTCTTAAGCTCGGAGGGATTTGACGACGTCACCGGCTCCTGTTTTCCTTCAACTTGTGGCCGTCCGCGAATGACATGGGAAAATATAGGTCAGATTCAAGGAGACCTCGGAGATTTCGCCAAGATTCATGTTCTGGGTTGCTATTGCCTGCGAGAAATGGTCAATCCACCTGAAACGTTAGCGCACACCGTAATCCATAGGATGGCTCAATGTTTTGACCTGGTAGCAAGCCCCACCTTCACAGACGGATATCTCAAAAGTGGCAATTACATTCTGACTTCCGGTCAGGCGCTTCGATGGCGACAATGGTTGGACAGTCTTGGACTAGACAAGGAAACCGCTCGACAGATGTTCGGTGAGTCCATTTCCAGACTTCTTCTCTTGGACACGGGGGTTAGCGCTCAGGCTCGCGAAGAGCTGGAGCATCTTGCAGATTTTGTGGGGCTCCCCTATGAAATAATACCGATAGGATTGGATTTCTGTCGATTGTTCATTAATAGAATAGTTTCGGAATACAGGCTGGAATTTCAAAAGAGGATGTCAGATGAAGTTTCAAAGAAAACATCTTCTGAAACAGCTAATTATGCGATGGCGCTGGATCTGCTTAGCGGCCTGACTCCTGCTATGACTGAAACCGATGTGATTGAGAAAGTCACGGATTTGATGAAGATGCTTTTCGCTGCCCGGACAGTCAACTACTTGCCACTTACCGGGCAAGAAAGCGCTGGATGGATACCCTTTCTAATCCCCCGTTACCCAGAGGCGGTCGATGAAGATGCCCAAGGCAGTGATGATTACTTGTGGTCAGCATCAGGAAACGGTTTTTCTATTCCGATCAAAGGTCGAGACGCACACGTAGGTATTCTAATCATTGACGACATAACATTCCCGGAACACAAGGAACGATATCTCAATCTTGCCCTTCAGATTGTTGGTGTTTTTGGATTAGCGGTAGAAAACGCTCGCACCTACCAACAGATGACCCTGACCCAGAACCGGTTAAGGGAGAGTGAGGAAAAGTTCAGGACTGTTGCGGACTTTACCTATGACTGGGAATACTGGGTAGCGCCTGATGGCAGCCTCATCTATAATTCGCCATCGTGCGAACGCATCACCGGCTACCACCCTGAGGAGTTTCTCAACAATCCCAAATTGATCACTGAAATTGTGCACCCTGAAGATTCGTCCATCGTAGTTAATCACCTCGACTTAACGGACTCGGACGACCATCACGCTGTTGACTTTCGTATTTTCACCCACTCTGGAGAGGAGCGTTGGATTGAACACCGCAGTCAGCCCGTTTTTGGGGATGACGGCCGTTGGTTGGGGCGACGAGCCAGCAATCGTGACATCACCTACCGCAAGCAGGTGGAGGAAGAGAAGTCCAGCCTGATAATTGAGCTTCAAAATGCCCTCGCTCAAGTTAAGAAACTCAGTGGATTTATTCCTATTTGCTCTTCCTGCAAGAAGATACGCGATGACAAGGGCTATTGGCGCCAGGTCGAAGAATATGTGAGTGAGCACTCGGAAGCACTATTCAGTCACGGCATTTGTCCTGACTGTATTAGAAAATTGTATCCAGAGATTGCTGATGAAGTTCTTGGTCGTTTAGAGAAGGACAAAAAGAAATAGCAGGGGTTTTGGCATAACCCGTTTGCGATATTTCAATGACAGGTCTGAAAAAGATGGAAGCGAAATGTCATTGATTTTATCTGAAACAGGAACCTCGCCTGCAACGACATACGGCCATCACGGATGTCAGATGTCGGTGGGAGTACCCCACTAACCCTGTTGCCTCTAATGGGTTGTAATGATATCCTTGATCCAGGGAGGAATGATCATGGAGACCAAGACGGTAGATTCACGAGGACGGATCAATCTCGGTAAGGAGTTTGCCAACAAGACTTGCATTTTTGAAAAGATCGGAGAAACGGAGATCAGGCTGGAACTAGCCGCTGTCATACCGGAGAGAGAACTTTGGCTGTACAAGAGTCCTGAAGCAAAAGCCTTGCTCGAAATCGGATTGGAACAGGCCGAATTAAAGCAATTCAGCGCATCTCCTCCTGATCTTGATGCCGACCAGGCGCTCGCCGATCAGCTTGAGGACTAGGATGGCATTCACACTTGTCTGGACTGAAAAGGCACAGGACACCTACGATCAGTTGAGAGCCAAAGCCATTTCCTCTTTGGACGCGAGGCTAAAGAAGAAAAGGATCAAAGCATCGCGGGCAGAGGGTCTCTTCAAGCAAGTCAAGAAATGCTTGGATTTGTTGAAAGAGGATTTACGTTATCCAGGATTGAGCACCCATGAATTCCGCTCAAAAGACCATCCATACAAACTCGGAGGGAAGGTCTTCGAGGCTTACATCCAACAAAAAACTCCAGGCGCTTATCGTCTGTTCTGGTGCTACGGTCCTGAAGAGGATCAAATCACAATCTTAGCAATAACTCCTCACCCGTAACCTTTCCCAGCGACCGAGAGATAGATTGCTCGAGATTTCAGGTCGCCTCGTTGCTGACGATGCAAGGATTGATGACATGTCATTTCGACCTTTGGGAGAATCTGTAGCGTTGCTGGGATAGATCTCGTCACATTGTTCCTTGAGATGACATGCTAGCGAAATCGCATTCTAACCGAGCGTTTAAAAGGATTTTGAGACATGGCGGACATAAAGAACCGGGACAAGAATGGCGCTAGCCAAAGCATTCTAAGACACTCTGCTGAGGAGAAACTCGCAAAGTCTCAGGATGCGACACTGGAACTCCGAGAAAAATCCCCTGAAGAGATCATACACGAATTTCCGGTCCATCAGATTGAAGTTGACTTTCGTATTTTCACCCACTCTGGAGAGGAGCGTTGGATTGAACACCGTAGTCAGCCCGTTTTCGGGGATGACGGCCGTTGGTTGGGGCGACGAGCCGGTAATCGTGACATCACTTACCGCAAGCAGGTGGAGGAAGAGAAGTCCAGCCTGATAATTGAGCTTCAAAATGCCCTCGCTCAAGTTAAGAAACTCAGTGGATTTATTCCTATTTGCTCTTCCTGCAAGAAGATAAGAAATGATACGGGTTTTTGGCATAACCCGTTTGCGATATTTCAATGACAGGTCTGAAAAAGACCGAAGAGAACCTCCTGTACGAAAACAGCGGAGGAAACGTTGCGGGCGAACGAAGAAAAATATGGCCTGATAACCGAACAAGTGATGGATGTTATCTGGCACACTTCCACGGACTTGATCATCACGTATGTCACTTTTTCCGTCAAGAAACTCTAGGGATATGAACTCTGAGGAAGGGCTCGATCGAATCGGGAGTTAATGTTATCGTTTCCGTATATAGCCAATAACAAACGTAATGGACAAGTAAATAGGGTCCCTAAACTTAGTTCACAAGAAGGTTTCGGTTATGAAGACTCCCAGCGGGTATGAACGACGATCTTTATATGTGACGATCATGATTTTCGTCGTCCTGGCCTTTGGCATCTTTACGGGCGGATACCTGTTTTATCGTAATTACGAAATAAAATTCCGGACTGGTATTGAAAACCAGCTATCCTCGATTGCGAACCTCAAGGTGGATCAAATCGTTCAATGGAGAAAAGAACGTTTGGCAGACGCCGCAATTTTTTTTGAAAACTCAAACTTTTCCAGCCTGGTCCTGAGCTTTTTCGAACACCCGGACGATGTAGCTGGACAAAAACAACTTAGAATGTGGCTTGGTAGCGTGCAAGCTCGATACAAGTATGATCGGATTTCCCTACTGGATAGCCACGGTGTTGACCGGCTCGCGATTCCTGAATCGTCTACGCCGACCTGTGAATTTGAGAGAAAACATGCTTTAAAAGCCATGCGATTAGGAAAGATCGAATTTACGAATTTCTACCGAGACAACCACGATAAGAGCATTTACATCAATCTGATTGTTCCGGTTTTGGACCCGCAAAATGGCGCTAGGTCAGTCGGCGCTCTCGTGATGCGAATTGACCCGAACCAATATCTGAACCCCCTTATACAATCATGGCCTACGCCGAGTCGGACCGCTGAAACACTAATTGTTGGAAGGGAAGGCAATGACGCTGTGTCGCTGAGTGAACTTAGATTCAGAAAAAACAGCGCCCTTGAATTCCGCGTCTCACTAGAAAGGCAAGAATACCCGGCAGTCAAGGCGATACTGGGGCAGCAAGGCATAGTTCAGGGCAAAGACTACCAAGGCTTCCCGGTAATTGCCGATGTGGCTCCTATCCCGGGATCTCCCTGGTTTCTGGTGGCCAGGATGGAAGTTTCCGAGGTTTATGGTCCGTTGAGAGAACAATTGTGGTTGCTTGTTTTTCTCGTATTTAGCCTCATTGTTGGAGCGGGAACAAGCCTGGGTTGGATCTGGAAGAGGCGGAACGCCGCTTTTTATCGGGAAAGATATGAGGCAGCCGAGTTCCTGCGTGAAAGCGAAAACAGGTTTCGTCTTTTTTATGAAAAGAGTCCACTGGGTTACCAATCCCTTGACGCTGATGGGCGGTTCATAGAAGTTAACCAGGCTTGGCTGGATACACTCGGCTACGAAAGGTCCGAGGTTATTGGTAGATGGTTTGGCGATTTTCTGGCGCCGGAATACATAGATCTTTTCAGGAGCAGGTTCCCGCGTTTCCTGGAATTGGGGGAAGTGAGGGGGATCGACTTCGAAATGGTCCACAAGTCGGGGGCTCGAATCATTACTTCTTTTGACGGGAAGATAGGTCGCGACGGTGATGGAAAATTCGTTCAAACGCACTGCGTCTTGCAGGACATAACAGAACGTAGGCGAGCCGAGGACAGACTTCGGGAGAGTGAACAAAGATTTCGAGTGTTATTCGAGCAGGCAGCCGTTGGTGTTGCTCAAATTGAGACCAGGAGTGGACGCTTTGTACGTATAAATCAGAGGTATTGTGACATTGTCGGTTATAGCCAGCCCGAAATGGAAAACATAACCTTTCAGATTATAACCGTACCGGAGGACCTTGATACTGACCTGCATAACATGAATCTGTTATGCGCCGGAACTATCAGGGAATTTTCCATGGAAAAGCGTTATTACCGCAAAGATGGGTCAATAGTTTGGGTCAATCTTACCGTCTCACCAATGTGGGAACCAGGAGAAGTTCCTGACTTTCATATAGCGGTAGTTCAGGACATCACCGGGCGTAAACGATCGGAGGAAGCGCAAAGGAGGCTCGCTACGGCAGTAGAACAGGCTGCGGAGGGTGTCATGATTACTGACGCCGCAGGGGTGATCCAGTACGTCAACCCAGCTCTGGAAAACATCACGGGGTATGACAGGTTGGAGCTGATTGGAAACAACCCGCGAGTATTCAAGAGTGGCGAGCATGACGAATCCTTTTACAAGGAATTATGGGGTACTGTAACAGCCGGGAAGACCTGGTCCGGACGTATCACCAACAAGAAAAAGGACGGCAGTCTTTATTATGAGGACACCACGATTTCACCGGTTCGAGACTCAAATGGAATGATAGTCAGTTTTGTAGGCTTGAAACGAGACATAACCGAGCATCTTAAACTGTCTTCCCAACTATTCCAGGCGCAGAAAATGGAGGCGATAGGGAGACTCGCAGGCGGCATCGCCCATGATTTCAACAACTTGCTTCAGGTTGTTATCGGCTACTCAGATCTTATTCTGGCTGATGAGACACTCAGTAGGCGACATCGAGATGATTTGGGGAAAATGTACCGGGCAGCCACAAGCGGCGCTCAATTGGTCCGGGGAATACTTTTGTTCAGTAGGAACACGCCGGCTAGACTTCAGCCGGCGAACCTGAATAAAATTGTCGAACAATTTCGATCTCTGCTCGCACATACCATTCCCAAAACAATAGAGATAGAACTTTTCGTGGCCGATGATCTGCATGTCATAAACGGCGATTCGACACAAATAGAACAGATATTGATGAACCTCGCGATAAACGCAAGGGACGCCATGCCGGGTGGCGGCAGACTTGTTATCGAGACAAAGAACATAATGCTGGATGAGGAAGACTGCCGTGCGCGCCTTGGAACTAAACCAGGACGGTATGTGCTTCTCTCAGTTACGGATACAGGGACCGGAATGGATCCAGAGACAGCAAATCGCATTTTCGAGCCATTCTTTACCACAAAAGAACAGGGCAAAGGAACAGGGCTTGGGCTGTCTGTGGTTTACGGGATAGTGGAACAGCACGGCGGAGCGATAGCCTGTTATAGCGAACTGTCAGTGGGCACTACATTCAAGATCTATTTCCCGGCGATCGAAGATGTCCCGGATGTAAAAGAGGCTGAAACCAAGGAACTACCAACTGGCCGATCTGAAACCATACTGGTGGTTGATGATGAGCCGAACGTTACGGAACTCTCCTCTAGAATGTTGACAGAAGCCAACTACATTGTGATTACCGCTTCAAACGGCAAAGAGGCGATTGATATCTACGAAAAGCATCAGGAACGAATTAAGCTGGTAATCATGGACCTCAACATGCCTGTCATGGGTGGTCGCCGGTTACTCGAAACCTTATTGAGTATTAACCCGAAGGTCAAGGCTGTCATTGCGAGCGGGTACGCTGCTAATGGCAAGGCTAAAGAACTATCAGGTATCGGTGCAAAGGGGTTTATCGATAAGCCGTTTGATATTAGGGAACTCCTGGAGATGGTCCGAAAGACCATTGACGAAGACTGATTTGCCAAGAAATATTTCGGAAATAATGGGAAGGGTGCGCTCAAGGGACACGGAGCCGGAAATGCTCTTTCGTAAAGCCCTTTGGGGCCAAGGTGTTCGGTACAGGATTTGTCCCCAGGACATTCCAGGTAAGCCCGATATAGTTATTCGCGCCAAGAAATTAGCGATCTTCATCGATGGTGACTTCTGGCACGGGGGACAATGGGTCCGTCGTAAACTGTCATCGCTTGAAAGCCAATTCACTCGCTCAAAATCACGAGATTACTGGTTAACGAAGATAAGAAAAAACATGGAACGAGACTGTCGTTCCACTGCCGCATTGATATCAGAAGGGTGGACCGTCTTGCGGTTCTGGGAGAGTGACATTAAGAAAAACCTGGATAGGTGTATCACTCTCACCATTGATATAGCCTATAATGGCCCTAAACAGACCCCATTTTCTTTTGCGCCTCACAAGACTTTCGCAGAATTCTTCGCAGGAATAGGTCTTGTGCGAATGGCCCTGGAACGTCATGGTTGGAGAGTCGCTTACGCGAATGACATAGACCCCAACAAACACGACATGTATTCCAGACACTTTCAGGATACCCAAGAACTGTTCGACCTGTCCGATATCCATAAAATCTCCGCTGATAAAATCCCAAATGTGACACTCGCTACAGCGTCATTTCCTTGTAACGACCTGTCAGTGGCGGGTTCCAGAAATGGGCTCAAAGGAAAACAGTCGTCCGCATTCTGGGGATTTGTAAAGTTGCTTGAGGACATGGCCTATAGACGACCCCCAATGGTCCTCATAGAAAATGTCCCCGGTTTTCTCAATTCGAATAAAGGTCAGGATTTCAGGGACGCTATGTTAACTCTGAACAGGCTCGGATATTCCGTGGACCCGTTCATTGTGGACGCCGCGTGGTTTGTCCCGCAAAGCAGACCAAGGATTTTCGTTGTAGCGCAAATCGAAGACACTGAGACATGCTTCAAAGGTAAGTCAAACATTCAATTAATTGAGAACCGTTTTAGACCGAAGAAGTTACTCGACTTTATTCGTGACAATAATGAAATCCGTTGGGGTGTTAAAAATCTGCCGGAAATAGAAACATCAATGGCTGAACTAAAGGATGTCCTGAAAGACTTCCCGGATGACGCCCCCGAATGGTGGAGTCATGACAGGACTGAATACCTGCTGAATCAGATGAACCCTAGACACAGAAATCTTATCGAAGAAATGATCTCAAGACCGAATTGGTCCTATGGAACTGTTTTCAGAAGAATGAGAAACGGAAAGTCTATGGCTGAAGTCCGAACTGACGGGATAGCGGGCTGTCTGAGGACCCCCCGGGGTGGAAGCGCCAGGCAAATACTTGTCAAAGCAGGTAATGGAAAATTCCTCGTTCGTCTTTTGACACCATTGGAATGCGCTCGACTAATGGGCGCAGGTGATTATAATCTCTCAGTAAATAAAGGCCGGGCACTTTTTGGATTTGGAGACGCTGTGTGCGTTCCGGTAATAGAATGGATAGCAATGCAACGGTTAAATCCTTTAGTCGCTGAAATGATCCGTGGACGGCCGTTATAGAGTTTTCACTTCGGTCGAAATGAGACGAACCATGAGTAAGAACCAATGATAGATCCTGAAACAAATCTGTTTATTTACGAAATGAGGAAAGACTTGCCGCAGTTGCTTCCCAATATGCCGAACACAATGATTGGGGTTTGGAATGAAGAGGATTTTTCCTATGTGTTTTTTTCAGAACCTGAAGACGAATATATTGAGCGACTCTGCTCGGATCTTGATATGTCCGTCAGTTGTCGTCATGAGATGAAATACAAGGATTGGCAGGAAGGACTCCCTAATTTGGGACTGAGTATTTCGGGAGTGACATTTGTGCCCGGTCCAAAACTGGACCAGACTGATAATTTTATTGTGTTGGACCCTTCCGTGGTTTTTGGAGATGGCAATCATCCGACTACTCAAACATGCGTTGAGTTTCTGGTGGAGATTTTACGGACAGGCCGGATTAAATCGGTCCTGGATCTTGGGTGCGGTTCTGGAATTCTTGCGTTGACCGCTGCCAGGCTAGGTTGTCGGAAAGTGGTAGCGGTAGACAAAAACAGATTGGCTGTTCAGGCGACAAAGAGAAACGTCTTACTAAATGAATTCGAAGCAATCATAGAAGTACGCGAAGGTGAAACCAGGATTTTCCTGGACGATCAATATGATTTGATATTGGCTAATCTTCCATTCAGCGTGTTACGAGACATGGTTGTTTTGAAAGACACATCGTCAAAGAAAGCGTGGATTGTTTCAGGAATCAACGCTGACCAAGCGGCTGTATTAAAAACGCTGTTCGTGGAGCAGAATTTTGTAATAACCAGGGAAAGGATAACGTCGCCGTGGGTAACATTCGTAGCGGCGAAGCAAAAATATTGGAGTGAATTATTTGATGAAACAACATTCTGAAAAACCTCTGGAAGGCCAATGGATGAATATTGATGAAAAGAGCCTTGCCCTCAATGTCCCAGACAATCCGATCATCGGTTATATTGAGGGCGATGGCGTAGGCCCGGACATCTGGACGGCGTCGCGTCCCGTATTGGACGCTGTTGTTGAAAAAGCCTACGCAGGCTCCCGCAAACTTTGCTGGTGGAAAATTTACGCCGGCGAGCAAAGCTTCAAGGAACTAGGATCCTATTTTCCTGAAGAATCGTTCGACGCGATCATGAAATGTGTAATTGCTATAAAAGGGCCTCTAACAACTCCTGTGGGTGGCGGGTTTCGCAGCCTCAACGTTGCGCTACGTCAAGAACTTGACCTCTACGCATGTGTAAGGCCCGTAAAATATTTCAGTGGGACCCCATCTCCTATGCTCAGACCGGAAGATGTCGACATGGTCGTGTTTCGAGAAAATACCGAAGACGTATACGCTGGAATAGAATGGAAGTCAGGTTCGGAAGAAGCTGTCAAGATAATCAGTTTTCTAAAAACGGAGATGGGCGTCAAGTTGCCTTCCGACGCGGGACTCGGGGTAAAGCCGATGAGCCCGGCAGCTACCAAGAGATTGGTCAGAATGGCCATCAAATACGCTCTTGATAATAGGAGGAAAAGAGTAACCCTTGTGCACAAAGGTAACATCATGAAATTCACCGAAGGCGCCTTTCGTGACTGGGGGTACGAGCTGGCGCGCAGCGAATTCGGAGATGTTGTGATTTTCGAGGATGACCTTTCCATCAAGTACCATGGAGAGGTCCCCGACGATAAAATACTGGTTAACGACAGGATTGCGGACGCCATGTTTCAGCAGGCCCTCTTGCGTCCTCGAGAATATGAAGTGCTGGCAATGCCGAATCTCAACGGTGATTATATGTCTGACGCTCTAGCCGCGCAAGTTGGAGGGTTAGGCATGGCTCCCGGAGCAAACATAGGAGACAAATGCGCTGTTTTTGAAGCTACCCACGGAAGCGCGCCGAAATACGCCGGCTTGGATAAAGTAAATCCTGGATCAATGCTGCTTTCGGGCGCAATGATGCTACGTCGAATGGGCTGGCATGAAGCCGCTGGCCTGATCGAAAAGGGTCTAGCCGAGACTATTCAATCAGGTGTGGTCACATACGATCTGGCTAGATTGTTGCCGGGTTCTAAAGAGGTTTCGTGTTCCGGGTTTGGTAGGGCCATCATAGAAATGATCCAAAAAGATTGAATGTTTTTACTATCTGAGTTTTGGGTGGACTGACAAAGCTGCGACACTTTTTTTGAGGTCGTCGATGTTTGGAGTTTCTAGTTGGTTATGGACGACTAATGAGAGAGATGTTTAATGTTAAGGCTGCTACCAGCAAATAAAAACCTTGACTCGAAAGTCTCAATTCCCATATTTTCGGTTACCGCCGCTTCCGGTTTTAATTTTGTTGTTGTTTGTGTAGTGAATGGAGGGTTGAAGTATACCCCGTCCTGGAGAAAGGTTTTACCGGAATGCGGGTCTTCGGGACGGGGCATATATAACCTTCGAACAAACCAGCGAGCGATACCCTCCTTGTCGGAAAAGCTGAACACCTAAAATAGCCTGTGTCGTTTCAATTGTGCGGTCAAATCCCTGAACTCACCAACTCAATAGCAAGGTTTCCATGATCATTACCCGTACACCTTTTCGAATCAGCTTCTGTGGAGGGGGCAGTGATCTTCGCTCATATTACCGGCACGAGGAAGGAGCTGTGGTCAGCTCCACAATTAACAAGTATATCTATATTACAGTCAATCGGCTGACCAGATACTTTGAACATAGCATTTCCCTGAAATATTCGAGGACAGAACTGGTTAATTCGGTTGAAGATATAAGTCATCCAATAATTCGTGAAGCTCTTAAACTTACAGGTGTTACTGATAGGGTTGAGATCGCCTCTATGGCCGACATACCTTCCGGCACCGGATTAGGTTCATCCAGCGCATATGCTGTTAGTCTACTTCATGCTTTGCACACTTTTAAAGGGGAAGCTGTTTCGGCTAAGAAACTTGCTGAAGAAGCCTGCGAGATTGAGATTGAAATCCTAAAAGACCCAATTGGTAAACAGGATCAGTTCATAGCAGCGTACGGTGGGATAGCTCATATAAGATTTATTTCCGATGAAAGTGTATTTGTGGACCCGGTGATTTGCTCGCCATCGACCAAGAAGGCGCTCCAGGATAACCTCATGATTTTCTATACAGGGTTAACTCGCAGAGCCGGCGACATTTTGGAGGTTCAAAAGGCGCAAACCGTAAAGAAGCTGGAAGTTCTCAGGGCCATGAAAAACCTGTGCGGAAACCTTATAGAAACTTTGAGTGAACCCAAATCATTGAGTAATTTTGGAGAGATTTTGCATCAGGGTTGGCTGTTGAAGAGGAGCTTGGTGCAGGAAATTTCAAATGACGTAATAAATGAATATTACGACCGGGCGAGAGCTGCAGGCGCGCTAGGTGGGAAACTTCTGGGCGCAGGCGGAGGTGGTTTCCTATTGTTTTACGTTGAGCCGCAGAACCACAACAAAGTCAGGATCGCTTTGTCCGACCTCACTGAGCTGCCTTTTGCGTTTGAACCTCAAGGAAGCAAGGTCATATACATATCGGATTAAACTTCGACGCACTGTTGGTCCAATTTGTTACGTGCAAATTTGTCAGCGTGTATGTGTGGATATTTTGTGTGCCAGCAGCAGATGAAGCTTTCGGTAACAACGTGACGCCGCCCTAGAAAATCAATCAAGAAAGCGCTTGCAGCTTCTTTCCAGTGTTCCATGGCGCGCTCGTCATAGTCGGTATCCAAGACATGCCACCCAGCTTCTACCAGATCATCGATTCTTTTGTCGAGATCCATGGCGCGTCCCTCCTTCCTGCGAATCGCGAGGAGGTAGGTCGACGATTTAATTATCTATAACCCCACATTACATATTAGGAAATAAATTAAACTATGTCAAACTAAAAGTTGTCTTTCCGACAAAATAAAATGGGATTTAGCCTCCAATGCCACTGTTATTCCCCATGCTGCTTACAAAGACACACAAATCAAAAATTTGATCCAGTCCCAATCAAATAATTTTTATCCAACTTTTGTCTATACAATACATCGGAATGTCCTATACTTGGTTAAAAGGGCGCTTTCAAACTATCTTTTGATTGTGTCCTCGACAAGAATAAACATGAGCGCTAATGAGGACTTTATGAACGAGACGAACATTCGACTCACCAGCCTTGCCAAAACATCCGGCTGAGCGGCAAAAATAGGTCCGGGAGACCTGAGCAAGGCTCTGTGTGGGTTATCAATACCTTTAGACCCGAACGTGCTGACCGGAATTGGCGGTTCAGAGGACGCGGGCGTGTACAAATTAAATAGCGACATCGCGCTAGTGCAAACGATTGATTTCTTTACTCCTATAGTTGATGACCCACGTATTTTCGGCCGCGCCGCCGCTGCGAATTCGTTAAGTGATATATACGCAATGGGCGCTCGACCAATTACCGCCATGAATATAGTTTGTTTTCCTACGAAAAAACTGGGCCTGGATCAGCTCAGACTAGTTTTGGATGGTGGACTGGACATTCTGAAAGAGGCCGGGGTTTCTCTTATAGGCGGACATAGTGTAGAAGACGATGAACCCAAATATGGAATGTCCGTTCTCGGCATTGCTCACCCTGATGAAATAATGACAAATTCCGCCCTTAAAACCGGGGATAGCATAGTATTGACCAAGGGTATAGGGGTTGGTGTAATAGCTACGGCAATAAAGGCCGGGCTCGCGTCCGGAGAATCTATACTTGATTTTGAGGATTCGATTTGCGCTCTCAATAATGCCGCCGCTCAAATTGCTGTAAAATGGAAAATTCGTGCTTGCACCGATGTCACCGGCTTTGGCCTGGCCGGCCACCTGACCGAAATGGCCCTTGCGGGTAAGCGCAGAATACGCGTTTACGCAAATGCTGTTCCGTTGCTCAAAGACGCCTACGATTTTGCGAGCATGGGATTGATCCCTGCGGGGGCCTATGCAAACCGCGCCTACTACAATGATTGGGTTAAGATTGACCCCAAGCTGCCTGAAACGACTGGGGACCTCATGTTTGATCCCCAGACGTCCGGAGGGCTATTGATGGGGGTCTCAGCCGAATCCGCCACAGCTTTTGTAGAGGACCTCAATGGCGCCGGCATCTCCGTAGCCGCCATTATAGGAGAAGTGATCGACTCTGATCCGCAAGGATTGGTAGAGATCTTTGAATAAACAAAAAAATTACCGAAGACATTTTCCTGATTCACTTCCATTGAATATTGGGCTATAGTGACTTTCCACTAAGCAGCGCCCTCAAGTGACGCGTTAGGTTAAAAATGCCGAAAGAAAGATAATTCGAAAACTTCTTTAAGATAATCAATAATAGTTAGAGATTCCTTTAAAAATTTTTCTGCTGATTTGTTCCTGGATATGTTTGCTCGATAGATTTTGGAGCTTCCCACTGATTGGAGGACCAAATGAAGTCCATTATTCTTGGACGTTGGGGCAAGGTATTGAGGTACCGCAAGAACGGGGAGGATGTTACCGAAGGCGGTGGTCCTGAAGATTTCCCCTCCGAGAAGAGTTTTCCGGACAACGTTGTAGCGGTAATGAGCGGAAAGGGTTTCCTGCAATTCAAGGAAAACTTTGATTTTGTTCCTATGGTGGCGGAGTACGTCAAGCAGATTCAGACCAAATACTGCTGTGGAAAGTGCATCACGGGAATAAAGGGCTCCAAGCTTATATTGGTAACCCTGGATCGTATCATGCGGGGCGAGGGACAGGAATCGGATTTGGTCCTTCTGAGACGTATGGCTGGGGTACTCAATGACGCGGCAAAATGTTCGGTCTGCCAAAGCGCCGGAGAGCTGCTTTCAGACGGCCTTGAACATTTTAGAGAGCATTTCCTGAACGCCGTAAAACATGGGGTCTCTGATGGTCCGTTTCGTTTCGTGGGAAGTGTTTCGGCGCCGTGCATGAACACTTGCCCTTGCCATATCAACATCCCAGGTTACGTGGAAATGTTGCAGGAACTTCGTTATGGGGAGGCGCTTGAAATCATTCGCCGGGAAATGCCTCTTCCCGGAATCACTGGACGAATCTGTCCGGCCCCATGTGAGAAGGCGTGTAGTGTAGCCAACATGGGTGATGTTGCAATACCAATCAAGACCTTGAAACGTGTCGCCGCCGACTACGAGATGATTCATCACCTAAAACCTCCTTTGGAAAAGGTCGAGTTGACCGGCGATCCAATAGCGGTTATAGGGGCTGGCCCCGCTGGTTTATCCGCCGCATACTATCTGAATCGACTCGGTCATCCTGTAACAATCTTTGAAGATCTTCCGGAATCCGGTGGAATGGTGGCTGTGGGGATTCCCCCATATCGTCAGCCAAGGGATGTTCTAGAACGGGAAATTGATATTCTGTGCGACCTCGGCGTCACGGTCAAGCGCGGGGCCAAGCTTGGAAAGCATTTTGGAATTAATGATCTGTTTAGGGAAGGTTATCGGGCAGTTTTTCTAGGTCTGGGTTCACACAAATCAACCCCGTTGGGAATAAAGGGTGAAACCGATGGAATCGCCGGGGTATTTTCGGGAGGAATAGATTTTCTGAGGAATATTAACCTGGGCAAGGAAGTGTCCTTAGGCGAAAATGTGATCATTGTTGGTGGCGGAAATACGGCAATTGACTGTGCCAGGACATGTCTAAGAATGGGCGCTCCCAAAGTTTCAATTGTTTATCGCAGGACACAGTCTGAAATGCCTGCCGAACCTGAAGAAGTGGAAGACGCCGGAGAGGAAGGAATCGAGTTCCATTTTCTAACCCAGCCTATCGAAATCCTTGAACGTGACAACAAGATGACAGGCTTGAAGTGTATTAGAATGGAACTTGGGGAACCTGACAAAAGTGGCAGAAGAAGACCTGTCCCGGTTCAAGGATCAGAATTTGTTCTTGAAGCGGATACACTAATCCCGGCGATAGGTCAAACGTCGGCATTGGATTTTATTTCCCCGGATGATGGAATAGAAATTACCCGTCACGTTACGATCAAAGTAGATCCGTCAACCATGATGACTTCGAGACCCGGAATATTCGCCGCTGGAGATGTGGTTAGCGGACCTCTGACCGTAGTGCACGCGCTGGCAGGAGGCAAAAGGGCGGCGAGAATGATCCATGAATATGTGAACACGGGTAAATGTAATCCATCCGATAGTCAGTGGATGGAGGACTTAATAGCCAAGATTGAAGAGAATCACGGGGTCCTGGTTACGGCTCGGACACCATCCAGGGAAGGCGGAAAGGTTTCGACGATGAAACTTGAACCACTTGAAAGAATAGATAGTTTCCGTGAAGTTGATTCGGGGCTTACTCAAAAAGGTTCATTCATAGAAGCAAGTCGTTGTCTGCGATGTTTTCATCTTATCCTTTTAGCGGTCGATAAAGCGGCGTCTTGAGAATTACTCAAATTGTTTTGATAAGCCGGTTAGAGCGTAAAATTCGTTTCCAAAATACAAGGACCGAAAAATGCCTCTTCTAACTATCGACGATATTGAAGTGAACGCCTCCGAGGGGATGACAATCCTCGAGGCTGCTAATCAAGCGGGGATTTGGATCCCTACTCTTTGTTATTATCCGAAGATCACTCCATCGGATTCATGCAGAATGTGTGTAGTGGAAATAGAAGGCGTACACCGTCCAATGACCTCGTGCAACACTGTTGTGAGGGACGGTATGAAGGTACACACTGACACCCCTCAGGTAAAAAATATCCGGGAAGAGGTGATGAAGCTTGTGCTTATGGATCATCCTCTCGATTGCCCGATTTGTCCTGCCGCCGGAGAGTGCGAAATCCAGACGCTTACTTACCGGCTGGGAATCGCCGGAACGGAATACCTTATGGAGAGGCGTAGTGGTTCGATAGTCAAAAACTGGCCGTTGATACAGTACAATCCCAACTTGTGCATAACCTGTTTAAGATGTGTAAAAGTGTGTCACGAGGTTATAGGCGCCGGCGCGCTCGCCCTTCAGGAACTGGGGTACAATGCCCGTATCAATACTCGAGACGGCGGGGTCCTAAAATGTGATTTTTGCGGTGAATGCGTGGAGGCGTGTCCCAGCGGCGCCATGTCATACAAAGAGTCCAAGAACTGGGCGCGTTCATGGGAACTAAGAAAAACTCCGACAATATGTACGCTCTGTTCGGCTGGATGCCGAATGGAGATGAATGTCAAGGACGACAAGATTTTTCGGATAACCACTGATCCAGCTTCCCACAATAGCGGCAACCTCTGCGTAGGCGGGCGGTTTGGGTATGATCTCGTTCATAACAAGGACCGTCTGGTTTCGCCATGGCTCAGGAGGGGAGGGGTCCTTCGTCCTGTATTCTGGGAAGAATCACTCTCATATGTTTCCGAGAAGTTTAAAAAAATTATCCTGGAATCAGGACCGGACAGTATTGCCGGATTGGCCTCACCAAGATTAACCAATGAAGACTGTTACGCCTTCCAGAAATTTTTCCGATCAGTAATTGGAACCAACAATATCGACAGCGAAGCACGGTTCAGTTTCTTGCGAGTGCAACGGGCCATGGAACTGACTTGTGGAGTCAAGGGAACCCCAAACACACTGGAAGAACTTCTGAAGACAGAGGCGGTCCTGGTCATCGGGATTGATCCAGTGGAAGAAACCCCTGCTTTGGGTTGGAAGATCAAGATAGCGTCTCGCCGTTACGACAGCAACGTAATAGTCGCCAATTCGCGTCAAACCAGTCTGGACCCCTTTGCTCGGACAAGATTGCGAATCAGGCCTTACTCCGAGAGTGAACTGGCATTGGGAATGATGAAGATCATTCTCGATCTTGATCTTTGGGACCGTAAATTTGTCAGGGACAGGACGACGAATTTTCTTCCGATGAAGGGCCTGCTTGATAAAATTCCGCTAAAGGGAATTCTGAAGAGAACCGGACTGTCGGCCGAAGAACTTGAGGAGGCCGCCAGGATATTCGCGGAGGCTTCGACAGCGTCAATAATTTTTGGAGGAGACGTGATCCTCCAGGAGAATGGCCTCCAGTGCGTGATGAATCTGGTGAATCTCGCTCTCCTAACTGGCGCAATGGGACGCTCTAACTCGGGAGTCTATCCCATATTCGAAAAAGGCAACATTGTTGGCCTGTGTGATATGGGTGTGATGCCTGAATACATGCCTGGCTACCAGGACATGGCTGCTGTGAGGGATCTTTTTGAAAAAACTTGGAAGGCGAAGCTTCCGTACAGCAAAGGAAAGACGGCCACGGAAATCGCAAGAGGTCTGGAAAGCGGGGAAGTTAGGGCTATATATATAGCAGGAGCGGATCCTCTAACTGATTATCCAAATGCCGGACGCTGGGCGTCAGCGCTAAAAAAGGCGGAGTTGCTTGTCATTCAGGACATGTTTATGAGCCCAACAGCGGAACTAGCCCACTGTGTTTTTCCTGTGGCGTCATTTGCTGAAAAGGAAGGAACCATGACCAACATCGAGCATCGAATTCAGCGGTTGGCGCAGGTAATCCCGCCGTTGGGACCGACGATGCCGGATTGGTCTATTCTCGAGGAGCTTGCCAAGACAATGGGACATCCCATGGGTTATTTCAGGTCGGCTGATGTCCTGAGCGAAATTTCCCGGACAATACCAACTTACAAAGGCATCACACTTCCGGACCTGGAAGGTAATGGTAAAATCTTGCGCCCGTTTTCGACAAATCCCGAGCGTCTTTCTTCTGAAAAACCATTCTCATTTGCGCCAGTCAGGACTTGGGAAGCCCCTGACAAGGATGCTGAGGATTATCCGTTTGAAATGGTAGTAGGACGTTCCATGTACCATTTTGGATCAACTTCTACGCGATCAATGAACCTGTTAGGCCTCTGTTCATGCGGAAATGTTGAAATTAATCCTGACGACGCCAAAGACCTGGGACTTAAACAGGGAGATTTGATCGAAGTCATGTCCCCTAGGGGCTCCTTTGAGGCCCCGGTGGAGATTTCATACAAAATCAGTCGAGGATTGATCTTTGTCCCGGTGAACTTTCCAGGTATGGGTGTATATAGGCTTTTCGATGAAAATACGAATGTTTGTCGAGTGAAATTAGCCACGCCCGGTAAGACGCCGGCCGCTTGACTCGTCGCCGACCAACATAATTAAGGAGGTTAATATGAACGCCACCGGGAAACCGAAGGCAACCATTTTGGTAATTGATGACGAGCAAATAGTCCAGGAAAGTGTCCGAAGGATCCTTGAAGAAGAGGGATACGAAATAGATGGGGCGATGCGGGTTGACCAGGCTTTGGATTTACTTGCTCGCAATCCCTATGATGTTGTGCTCACCGACTTGATGATGCCTGATAAAAGCGGCATGGAGGCAGTTCAAGCTGTAGCCGAGAACCACCCCGATACCGGTGTAGTTATGTTTACCGGCTTTGCAACTGTAGATTCCGCTGTGGAATCCATGAAGCTGGGCGCGCTGGATTACCTTCCCAAACCCTTTACTCCAGAAGAACTCCTTGAAGTTACGGAACGCGCTCTGGGTAAGGTTAGGAAGAAACGGCGAGACAAAGAGATTGAGAAACTTTACAGCGATGCGGAGAAGGCAATTAAATCCAGTTTGGACCTCAAAGAGGTGCTTAGACTTATCTGCACAAGTGTCGTCGGTCTGTTCAAGGTAAAAGGAGCTTCTCTCCTGATACACCGAAAAAATGACCAGGTCCTGGAGATGGCTTCATACTGTGGATTAAGTGACGAATACGTGGGGAAAGGAACCTTAGACAGCGAAAAGAGTGTTTCAGAGATTTTTCAGTCCGAAAAGGCGGTACTTATTGAAGAAGTCGATTTCGACTCAAACCTTCAATATCCCGATAAGGCGAGGGCTGAAGGAATAGTCTCAATACTTTCGATTCCGATGACGCTTGGTACAACCGTCCTTGGTGTTCTAAGAATCTATAGTGGAATCTATAGTGGAGAAAAACGGTCTTTCGACGACGACGAACTAGCCCTTTTGACAAAATTCGCGGAACAGGGAGTTAGAGCCCTTGAAAACGCTATGGCGTACGAAAGCGTCAGGAAAGATATAGATGGATTGAAGAAGAACGCCCCCGGACTGAAAGGCGAGAGGGCGCCGGATCTTCTTGTCACAAACGAGCACCAGTGGGTGAATGAAATTTTCCACAAATTCGAACAGTGATAAGAAAGCGATCATTTTCTGGAGAAAACTAAAATGGAAAAGAAAAAAGGCAAAATTCTTGTGTTGGATGATGAAAAGATAGTGTTGGATAGTGTTACCCGTATTCTAAATGATGAGAATTATCTGGTTGAAACCTGTCGAAAAGGGGAACAGGCGGTGGAGACATTGAAAGAGGGAGGGTTCGACATACTGATCACCGACCTCAAGATGCCTGGGATGGACGGGCTGCAGGCGATGGAAGCCATGCTGGAAATTGACCCGGACCTTTCGGTAATCATGTTTACCGCATATTCAACCGTGGATTCTGCCGTAAAAGCCATGAAACTGGGGGCCGTGGATTATATCAGAAAGCCGTTTACTCCAGACCAGCTTACGGAACTTGTGGAAAAGGTTATGAATGGAAGGAAGTCGCGTTTAGACAAACGTTATCGTGAAGATACCTTTGCCGAAATCAAGAATGCTATTTCTTCCACCTTAAATCTTAAAGAAGTATTGGACTTAATCGTGCAAGGAGTGGTCAAGGTCATGAAAGTCAAGGGCAGCTCCTTGAGCCTTATGGATAAAAACAGGGAGAAAATGCGAATTTTCGCCTATCATGGTCTTAGTCGCAACTATGTTAACAAGGGCCCTCTGGATTCGTCGAAAAGTTTGTCGGACACAACACTCAACGGTAAACCAATGTGGATAGAGGACGCTTCAACTGATCCGGCGGTTCAATATCCCGCTGAGGCTAAGCGTGAAGGAATAGCGTCTATTTTAAGTGTGCCATTGATCATCCGCAATAAGGTGATAGGCGCACTGAGAGTTTACACTTCGGTACCCAGAAAGTTTTCCGAGGACGAAGTCAGGTTCCTTTTCAGTTTTGCCGAACAGGTTGCCCTTGCCATAGAAAACGCCCGTTCTTATGAAGACCTCAAAGACGAGTGCGAGGCTCTTCGAGACGATCTTTGGGATTACTTTGACAAAGACGGTTGGGCTTAACTTTTCCCGTACAGGCTGCCGGTAGATTTTTATATGCGGGGTTCTCTCTTGGAAAGTCCCATGACTGGAAATTCTAAACCTCACGACTCAGAACCGGCAGCCTTTCATGAATTATTAAATCCTGGACAGGACCATATTGACTTATGGAACAGGGACGCGGAGACGGTAAGGACGTCCATTTCAATTTTCGACAAGCTTTTTAAACTTGAAAAGCTCCTCCCAAGTTACCTAAAACCCAAAGTAGGATTTCTTGCGACTTTTAAAAACAGGATTCTGATAAGCGCCCTGTTGGTTGTCACAGGGGTTGTGATGGTGGTAGGCGTCACCCTAGAGTTTGCGGTTTTTCCGAAACTCAAGGGTGATTCTGCGATTATTGATAATCTGAAGATAATCCACTTTTTTGCAAGCGTTTTGGTAATAGCGGCAAGCTGGCTTTTTATAGAACGGATTTCCAAAATTATTACGTCACCACTTTTACAGTTGACCGAGAGAGCGGACCAGATAAGTCGCGAGGCGGGTGAAAGATTTTCGGCAGGACCGCAAGGAGGCAGGGGTGGTTACGAGGAAGAATTTGATGTCGACGACGATGACTCCGGACCATCAGATGAGATAGGCGGTCTGACTCGTTCCTTTAACAGGATGCTTTTTCATCTTAAAGCGTCTGAGGCTAGACTGAGAGAGTCCGAGGAAAAGTATAGGTTCCTTTTCGACAATGGGCCATCTCCTATTTTCGTGATAGATGCGCAGACCATGATGATTCTGGATGTCAACGCCAGAGCTGAAGAGGAATATTTTTATTCGAAGAGTGAATTACTTAATATGAATTTTGCCGACTTGGGCTTAGACAGGGACAGGGAAGAAACCAGCTCCAAGCTCAAGAAACTTTTTGCCACTGAAGTGGCCCTTTTCCCCGTGGTCCAGCACAGGAGGAAAGATGGCTCGCTTTTTGTGGTTAATTTTCAGGCATGCACAAGCCGCTACCAGGATCGCCCTGCTATTATCGCCGCCGTGTGGGATGTGACTGAAAGATTGGAGAAACGCGCAAAGCTGATACAAGCCGGTAAAATGGCCACGTTGGGGGAGATGGCAACAGGTATAGCCCATGAACTTAACCAACCACTCAATGTGATAATGCTTGGATGTGATTACCTCAGGAAGAAAACCAGGGCAGGGGCTTATGTTACAACCGAAGACGTGAAACAGGTTACCCAGGAAATTAATTGCAGCGTGCAACGGGCGTCAAGGATCATCAATCACCTTCGCCAATTTGGAAGGAAGGCCGACGAGACAATGAGTCCCTTGGACATAAACTATCCTGTTTCCAATGTATTTAATCTCGTGGGGACTCAGCTCGAAGTCCGGGGGATAAAGTGGGAACTATATTTGGACGACCATCTCCCAAGGATACTGGGAGACGTCAATCGTCTCGAGCAGGTATTCATAAACCTTATTCTAAACGCGCGCGACGCCATGCTTTCGGAGCCGACTGAATCAAAAGAAAAACCTGAAGATAGGAAAAAGATTGTCACCATTAGGTCGTTTCTCGAGAGTGAACGTGTGGTAGTGACAGTTTCCGACACCGGACCAGGAGTCCCGGAATCAATTTTATCAAAAATTTTCGACCCTTTCTTTACCACCAAGAAAATTGGTGAAGGAACTGGCCTGGGGCTCTCTATAAGTTATGGTATAGTAAAAGACCACCATGGAACAATCGAGGTTGATCCTCTTGCCGGAAAAGGGGCCACGTTCAGGTTAACTTTCCCGATATTGCCTCACGGAGACGGAGAATGAACAAAATCCTTCTTGTTGATGACGAAGAAAGCATTCGCAACATGATGCGCATGACTTTAGAACTTGACGGCTACCGCGTCCTAACAGCAGCGGATGGACCTTCAGCGCTGGAAATTTTCCAGACAGAATTACCGGACGTCGTCTTGCTGGATGTAAGAATGCCCGGCATGGATGGAGTTGAGGCGCTTAGGCGTATCAAGGAAATTAACCGGGACGCGGAAGTGATAATTATTTCCGGCCATGGTGACATGGATATGGCGATCAAGTGCTTACGGATGGAAGCCTCCAACTTTTTGACAAAACCGGTTAGCGAAGAGATCCTCTCACTATCGTTGAAGAGATCTCTTGAGAAAGTCGCTCTCAGGAGAAAAGTCAAACAATATACTCGAGACCTTGAAACACTGGTTCGTGAAGCCAACGTAGAATTGGAGAAGGCTTATCAGTTCAGGGAAAACATAATTGAAAACTCTCCGGACGCAATAGTTTGTATCCGAAAGGGTGGGACGATCATAATTTTCAATTCGGCGGCCGAAAAACTTCTCGGATATCGTAAGGAACAAGCCATAGGCGTCATGAACATTGTTCAAATCTATCCCCAGGGCGTGGCGAGAAAAATCATGAAGGATTTGAAATCTGGTGATTTCGGGGGCCCGGACATACTTCAAAAAAGACAAGTCTTGCTTGTGGATAAACATGGAAATGAACTACCCGTTTATATATCAGCGGCGATTCTTTATGAAAACGGTATGGAAGCGGGATCAGTGGGGATTTTCACGGATTTGCGAGAAAGAATCAAACTGGAGAAACAACTTCTCAGATCCGAGAAACTTTCATCACTCGGAAAACTGTCTGCAGGAATCGCCCATGAAATCAACCAGCCTCTAACAGGAGTGCTTACATTCGCCCACTTGCTTGCAAAAAAATTTAAGGATGATGAACCAACCAGAAAAGATCTTGAGATCATTGTTCGAGAAACGACCCGAATCCGAGGAATAGTTCAGGGCATTCTAGACTTTGCCCGTGAAATGCCAATGCAGAGAAAACCCCGAAAAATTGAGGCAGTGCTTGAGCAAACTCTTGAAATTATAGTTCATCAGCAACGTTTTTTTGGTATCACTCTTGTCAAGGAATATGGCGCCGACATTCCTGAGGTTGTGGTTGATTCTAACCTCATGGAACAAGTTTTTATGAATATCATCCTTAACGCTCTTGACGCCATGCATGGGACGGGCACGCTTACAATAAGGACGCGGCGTGCTGATGAAACTGTAGAAATTGAATTTCAGGATACTGGTTCGGGAATGCCGGAAGTGATGCTAGACAAAATTTTCGATCCGTTTTTTACCACTAAAGATTCTACAGAGGGCATGGGTATGGGTCTTGGTCTTGCAGTAAGCTACGGGATAGTAAAGAACCACAATGGTGACATTGTGGTCACCAGTACAGAAGGTATCGGAACTACGTTTACCATCAAGCTGCCGTTAGAAAATAGCTGATGCCAAGGGTGTTTACCCCGTTGTTCCGTGATCATTTTTAGGAGGTGCGGATGAATCCTGGAGATAGCGTGAAAGCCATGACACTGGTAGTAGATGATGAGCAGATAGTCCAGGAAAGCGTCAGAAGGATTCTTGAGGAAAATGGATTTAAAGTGGACACTTCTCCCGGTGTTGATACGGCTCTGGATCTCATGAAGAAAACAAAATATGATTTGATCTTTACCGACCTGATGATGCCGGATCAAAATGGGATGGAACTCGTTCAAGCTGTAGCGCGCGATTACCCTGACACTGGAGTCATCATGTTCACCGGTTATCCATCTATTGATTCCGCTGTGGATTCCATCAAATTGGGGGCGCTGGATTATCTGCCCAAACCTTTCAGCCCAGACCAGCTTGTTGATGTTACGGAAAGGGCTTTGAACAAGGTAATTGCATTGCGCAGGGACCAGGAAGCTCAGCAAGTTTTCGAGGAAGCGGAAAAGGCCTTGAGATCCAGCCTAGATCTAAAAAAAATCCTGGACCTCGTATGTTCCGCTTCGAAAGACCTTTTAAAGGTAAAGGGAGCGTCAGTGCTTGTTCGTCAAAAGGACGGGCCGTTTTTCGATCTGGCGGCTTCCTGTGGCCTAAGTGATAATTATGTGACCAAAGGGGCCCTTGATGCGACCCGTAGCATTTCAGAAGTTCAAGCCACTGGGGAAAGTTTTTTCGTAGACGAGGCTTCCTTTGAAGAGAAACTTCAATATCCCGATGCTGCTCGCCAGGAAGGGATAGTTTCAATCCTGTCCGTGCCGCTATCGCTAAAAGGTTCAATAATAGGTTGTTTAAGAATTTATTCCTCGGACAACCGAAGATATAACGACAGAGAAATGGGTTTGATCGGAAAATTTTCCAAGCAGTCAGCCCTGGCTATTGAAAACGCCATATTGTATGAAACAATGCGTAAAGACATCGAAGGACTACAGAAGTATATGTCCTAGATCGATTTCTATTAAATTGGTTGACCGATCGAACAGACTTTTACTGATGTTGCTTAGATCGCAGCTTTCCTAATTAGAATAGACGGATAAATTTCATGGCTTTTCAGAAACACATGTCCATTCCATGCGGAGCTATAACCCTGGAAGGGTTACTGGAATTTCCTGAAGCTCAGGAAATGCCTCTGCAAGCGGCCATTATTCTGCACCCTCATCCACTTTACGGCGGGAATTTATTCAACAATGTGACCTCCAGCGTGGCTGTTGGCTTGCTCTCACACGGAATGGCGACGCTGAGGTTCAACTTTCGTGGCGTTGGAGCAAGTGGTGGTTCACATGGTGGCGGAATAGATGAAATCGACGATGTTCTGGCTGCAATCAGTTTTCTTGACTCTTGTGATCAGGTAAATTCTTCGCAGATTGTTTTAGCGGGTTACTCGTTTGGATGCTGGGTGGGTCTTAAGGCTGTAGCGACTGAAGACCGTCCCATGAGCCTGATTGGAATATCTCCTCCTGTTGATATGTATGATTTTGATTTTCTCCTCACAGAGAAACGACCAAAACTCCTTCTCGCTGGAGACAACGATTTCGTGTGCTCCTCAAAGAAGTTTCTCGATCTCGCGACAAAAATCCCCGAACCAAAACGAGTAGTTACTCTGAAGGGAGCCGATCACTTTCACTCCGGTCGAGAAGATCAAATAGTGTCGGAGATCTCAATATTTCTGAATCTTTAAAAGCCGTCGTCAACGCCCAGGTCTCGTCAATTCTTACCTTTTGCATCGATTGTCATCTGTTGCGAGTTGGGGTGGTTTAGTTTATGTTGATCGCCTGTTATAAGCGCGCACAGGGGTTGCGCGATGAATTGGAGGAAACAGCATGGGATTTGCCTCTAGATCAGTATCTATAATGCGGTATCGAGTCAAAGGCCAGATAGAAGGGTCATTCTGGGACACAATTCATGAAGGTGTTAAAATAGGATCGTTCAAGACTACAGACCAGCCGGGCGAGCTGATTGGGTTCGGCTGGACCGGGATCGATGATTTTGATGACTATGAATTTCAGGGCGCATCCTATGTAAGGACCAACTATGTGGCGTTAGCTTTCAGGATTGATACTGTGCGCGTTCCTCCTCGAGTTTTGGAGACCGCAATCAAGAAGGAACGCAAGAAACTGATTGAAACAACGGGTCAGCGACGCATGTCAACCAATCAATTGAGAGAGTTGAAAGAAGCCCTTAAAGAAAGTTTAAAAAGACAGGTCTTACCTTCAATTCAGGTCTTCGACTTCGTTTGGGACACAGCAGGGTCCGTAGCCTACCTGGCGGCTTTAAGCGCAAGGGCCAGAGAAAGAGTAGAGGACCATTTCAAGAGAAGTTTCGGTCTTACCCTGATACCTCTATTGCCATATATCAGAGCAATGGAGACTGTTCAGGGTGAGGTGAACAGGAACAAGCTCGATCAACTCAAATCCTGTATCATGGCGCCTTGAACCTCTTTTGACAGGCAAAGCGTACGCATCAAATCTCATCGGAGTTCGATATGGATTTTCTGGATATATTGAGAGAGAAGGCCTTCCTTGGCAGGGAATTTTTGACATGGCTGTGGTTTAAGTCAGAGCAGACAGGCGGCGCGATTGAAGTCCCGGGGGGTAAAATAATCGAAGTGGTTTTTAACGATAGAATGATGCTTGACCTGACCGATGTCGACACCCCTCAGACGGTGAGCATAAAGGGCGAGTTTTCGGAACTTAGAGAAGGTCTAGCTGCCATACGGGAGGGCAAGAAAATAGAAGAGGCCCGCATATCGTTGAAGTCGGCGGAAAATGAATTCTCTGTGATAATTAAAGGAAGCTGGTTTTCGTTTGGCTCTTTGAGGACTCCGAGGACTGCGCCAATTGAGGACGGAGGAGACGAAGACATTGAAGGCGCCTTCCTCGAAAAAGTGGGTTTGATTGAAGAAGGTCTAGGATTGATTGACTCTCTATTTAGCTATTTTATCAGTCTTAGGATTTCAGATGACTGGGAATCTGGAGAACTCCCCAAGATAAGGAAATGGGCCTCGTATGACGCTCCGAATCTTTAACAAAAAGCAATGCAAGAAGGCTTTGAAATTTCTCACATTTGACGGGGAATTAGAACTTGAACAAACAACACTTTTCTTGTTCCGAATATTTTCGCGTTGACAAAATCATCCAATTCTTTAAAAATGAACAGATTGTAACAGCGTCACAATAGGCTGTGACGAAAAGCCTGATCCCCGATAGCTCAATCGGCAGAGCGGATGGCTGTTAACCATTAGGTTGTAGGTTCGAGTCCTACTCGGGGAGCCAACCACGATGTTCGACCCGTCCCGTAAATTACCGGACGGGTTTTTTAATATCCGACTGCAATTTTGTTAGTTGAACAAAAATCTGTTCAAGAATTTCCTAATGGTAGTAATATCGGAATCGTTACGGGGGGCAGGGAAAGCCTAACGACCCTAAAAGTGACTAGGAGAGGAGGTTGCAGATGGCAAAATCAAACAATGGGGGTGATGTTAAGTCAGAAGCTGGGTTAGCTCGTTTTGGTCTAGCTCTTGCCGACTGGAGTGAAAAGTGGTTTCCGGATGCTTTGGTGTTTGCCCTATTGGGTATCGTGGTAGTGTTCATAATTGGTCTGCTGTTAGGAGAATCGCCTTACAAGATGGCTGTTGTTGGGGGCAAAGGATTCTGGTCTCTGATACCGTTTACTATGCAAATGGCGATGATAATCATCGGTGGATACGTCGTCGCTTCTACGCCTGCGGTTTATAGAATCATCCAATGGCTGGCGTCAATTCCATCGACACCTAGAGGGGCCATAGCCTTTGTTGCGCTATTTTCAATGCTGACATCCTTGATTTCGTGGGGCTTCAGCCTTATTTTTAGCGGCCTGCTGGTACGTGAACTGGTTAGACGAATTGATGGGATCGACTACCGCGCTATCGGGGCTGCGGCTTATTTGGGACTGGGCAGCATATGGGCGATGGGCTTGTCTTCCTCAGCCGCGTTGTTAATGGCCACCAAGGGAGCTATTCCTCCCGCGCTATTAAATATTAGCGGAATAATACCTCTGACGCAGACGATATTCCTTTGGGAAAGTATTATAACGGCTTTAGTGCTGCTGAGTATCTCCGTGGCCATCGCTTATCTGTCCGCTCCTTCTCCGGAGAATGCCCGGACGGCAGATTACTATGGGGTCAAATTCGACCCGATAAACCTGAACCTTGAGCCCAGAAAAAAGCCGGGCGAATGGCTTGAATACAGTCCTCTGCTTACAATATTGGTGTGCCTGGTGCTGTTCGCTTATCTGTTTGAAGTGTTCAGAACTTCGCCACAAGGACCATTAGCGGCTTTGGATCTAAATACTTACAATCTTATTTTTATTTCGGTGGGAATGTTGCTTCACTGGCGGCCCAAACGTTTCATGCGCGCTGTCGGCCAGTCAATTCCTGCTACAGGTGGCGTGCTCATACAATTTCCGTTTTACGCAGTCATTTTCGGAATAATAACAGGGACTGGCATATCTCATTGGTTGGCTAACCTGTTTACTTCCATAAGCACACACAACACCTATGCGCTACTGGTCGCTTTTTATTCGGCGGTCCTAGGCTTGTTTATACCGTCAGGTGGCGGGAAATGGGTCATTGAAGCGCCGTACGTTTTGCAGGCGGCAAACGAGTTAAAGGTACACCTCGGATGGGTTGTTCAGATCTACAATGCCGCCGAAGCCTTACCTAACCTCATTAATCCCTTCTGGATGCTGCCGTTACTCGGATTGCTCGGGGTGAAAGCCCGCGATCTTGTAGGTTACTCAGTACTCCAACTGATTGTTCACACTCCTGTTATCTTTTTCCTGTGTTGGCTATTCTCGCAATGGCTTCCTTATGTGCCTCCAATAAGATAATCCGTACGGGTTCCCAGTGGCCCGCTAAACAATTCCCGCTGTATCCCTTCCTCAAATTGGGTGATATCTCCACGATGGTAACAAGGGGATGTCACCTTTTCGCCTGTGTCAGGCTAAAAGAATTCCACCGATTCGTCCTGAACCCAACCATGTCAGAAACTTTTGTCAATTCCCAGCATCGTAATTTATTAAGCGATTTTAAGTAAATGCTGCCCGGAGGAACCTACCGTGAAAAAAATAGGTGAAATCTTAAAGGATAAAGAAATAGAGCGGCTAATTGATTGGGAACTTCATCCGTTTGACGCCGTGACTCGTTACCTGGAATGGGGAACAAATTGGTCAAGAGGGTTAAATCACGCCAAATCATGCAACGAAGAGAGCGCGTATTTCAAGATAAACGCAATGTCTAATCCAGCTCGTCTCATGCTTGTGAGGCAAAGTCACAAGAATTACGAAGTAGTCTCGGAAGTTGAGGCGCCACAGGATCTTATAGACGCTTCCGTGAAGCATTTTGCGTGCAAGAACAGGGCCTGTGGAATTACTGATGATTTGAGGCGCTGGCTAAAGACGGAAGCTTCCAGGCGAGCATGAAAAAGATTTCTGCAACGCACAGGAGATTCACTGACAATCTGAAAAACTCCTGGGTACAGTAAAGCATGAAATCAGCGTATAAATTAAGCTTAAGTAATTATATTCAATATTTAATTACCAAGGACAAGGCTGGGAGGATTCGATGCAGTGCCATTGTAACGACCATCTTCCGGGAGATTGGCATAATCACGAAGATTGTGACTGTCACAAGAGTGGAAACCCAACCTACACATTCGTCGTAACCAAAGTTATAGACGATTTTCCTGGAACAGGAGCGGTCTTTATATCTAAAACGTTTATGGAGAACCTAAACTTGTCTGACGGAGACGCTGTTGAGATTCTGGGTCCTCGGGGTTGCATAGTCCAGGCTAAGAGTCATCCTAACTCGTGGATCGATACCAGAATGGTTTCTTTTGACCGGGACACCATGGACAGGACCGGTTTCCAGATGTTTGGCCAGGTAAGGCTTCGCAAGGCTGTGTGCGTTGACGCTGAGAGCGTTATACTTCAAGCCCCGGTCGGTGTTGATTTAACTAAACAGCAGATTCGATCGATGCTTGACAAAGTCGACGGGGTAGTCCTGGCTGGTAGCGAATTTATAACGCTTGAGACGAACCGAGGCGAGACTATTCGTTTCAGGATATTTAAAACTGAACCTGATGAAATATGTAAGGTAGCTCCTGGGACTAGAATTGGGCTAGTTGACGAGGATGGCCAGGAATATACTTCGAGTAAAGAAACTTATTTTAACGATGTGGGAGGGTTGCATGAAGCGGTCAGGAAGGTCCGGGAAGTCGTACAACTTCCTTTAAAACATCCCGAGATATTTTATCGCTTGGGCATTGATCCTCCTAGAGGAGTCCTGCTTTACGGTCCATCAGGCACCGGAAAGACTCTCATAGCTAGAGCGGTAGCTGCGGAAACAGGATGCTGGTTCAAAAGTGTAGTGGGGTCCGAAATAATGGACAAACACTATGGAGAAAGCGAAGCGAAACTTAGGGCCGCGTTTGAAGACGCGTATAAACACGCGCCGGCAATAATTTTTATCGATGAAATTGATGCATTGGCCCCACGCCGTGACACATCCGAAGGTGAAGTCGAACGCCGGGTAACAGCGCAGTTATTGGCGCTCATGGATGGGCTTGAAGACCGTGGAGAGGTGATGGTGCTTGCGGCCACAAATTTGCCGAACAATCTTGACCCGGCTTTGAGGCGACCTGGGAGATTCGATAGGGAAATAATTATTGGGGTCCCGGATGTGGCCGGTCGCAGGGAAATAATTGAAATACACACACGCAACATGCCTCTCGGAACAGTAAATCTGGACGACTTCGCAGAAAAGATTCATGGGTTTGTGGGAGCGGACATCAAATCTCTATGTCAGGAAGCTGCGTATGAAGCGCTCAGGAGGTCGTTGCCTGGTCTCGAAGACACTGAACAGCAACTTTCGGAAGACTTCCTGGAAGCGCTTATGGTTGAATCCTGTGATTTCGAGAGCGCCCTTAAGAACATGCGGCCATCGTCAGGGAGAAGGTTCCAGGTCAATCTCTCTGGGGCCGGCTGGGACAATATTGCAGGCTTTTCCAGAGAGGTCGAATTCTTAAAGGAAACAATCCTTTGGCCTTTGAGGAATGGAACGTTTCTAGAGAAATTGGGTGTAAACCAGCCCTCCGGGCTCCTGCTGACAGGTCCATCGGCTGTGGGGAAAACCCTTATGGCGCGTTCTATAGCAAAAGAAAGTGGGTTTAACGTAATAGAGATACGCGGCCCTGAACTGCTATCAAAATACATGGGAGAGAGCGAACGGAACATCCGCGAACTCTTCCGGCAGACTAGGGAATTGGCCCCTACCGTATTGATCG
>JAJYDQ010000031.1:0-5000 GCA_021777225.1 Deltaproteobacteria bacterium | reverse complement strand
CAATAGGTCAAAATAGATTTGGCGTTCCATGGATAGCTTTTTTATGACTTGGAAATGTCCAAGATGAGATAGTTCGCATGAAATTGCGACACGGAATATCATGTATCGCTACAGGTCATGTTGAGGGGCGATTTTTTGAATTGATTTCCATCTGGTTCTGCGATAAAATAAGTTCCGCGGAGGCAGTTTTGCTTAAATCATTGTCCAGAGGCTTTTTAATTATTAGCATACTTGTTTTACTGGTTGGAGCCGCGTACTCAGCCGATTTTCCTGCCCCAGGAGACAAGACGTCCGGATTAGTCGGCGCAATTCAGCCTAAAGGCGATCAACGGATTTTTTCCGGTTATGTTCCCCCTCCTCCGATCAGACATACCTGGCCCGGTGGTTATAAGGTCATATTTCACGAGATGATGAATACCCTTATGGATCATATAGTCGGCCAGTATTAGTTCCAGCTGCTTTTTGTTAGTTCGTCTTTCGGCATTTCCTTTCGCAAGTCGATATTCCGGATACCGTCCATATTTGAACTGGACCTGGTCGTAAGCGTAGCCGGTTTTAACGCGGTTAAATGAATCATTCTCCATAATTGTGTATCTATATTTTTCAGTAAACTGTGGAGGTGATTGTCATGACTTCTCCCGTAATTGACACAAATTCAGCTTGTGGCTGCACATCGGAAAATGGGGGATTCGCTTCTAGCCCTTGTTGCGATTGCAAGACAAAAATGGCTTTGACATATGAGGAAGAGGCGATTTTGGCGAAGCTTCGTGGTATAAAGACAGCGGTTAGACCTCTTATGGAAACGCTCAGGAGTATTGAACCTAGGCGATTTGATCGAGACGGATCTGATGCTGCTTCCGTTGAAGGGGAATGGATTCGTCTGTCGAAAGAACTCGACGAATTGCGTACCGCGTGGAATGAATGGGAGAAAAGGCTCGAAGCCGCAATAGAGCAAAAATTAATACTTCTCGGACATAGGGAGCCTCGAGTCTAACTTTTGTCGGTAACATGCTGACTTCAATTTTACCTGAGAAAAATGGAGTTATTCTTGGTCGAGAAACCGCTTGCGAAATTGAGTCTATCTCATGACATGAGACTAGCTCCAGCTGTTCATGATTTGGTAAAAGGAATATGTGAGTCCCAAGGAATATCAACCGAAGATTCTGGAGAGATTGCGAATCTCGCCGGAGGTATACTTGAGCGTCTATTTCGAACAAATCATGAGGAAACGGAATCGCATCCGATAATTGTTTCTGTTGGTAGGCAATCGGGTGATTTTTTTATCGCTATTGAACACAAAGGCTTGCCCATTGAACTGAGTAGTGATAATTCAAGTGATGTATCACCATTTTCTCTCTCCATAACTTCTCCCGTGGTTGACGAGGTAAAACTTGTCAACCTCGGGAAATCCGGTCAAAGATTCGAGTTAATCAAAAGTCTCCCCTATGAGATCTATCAAGAGCCCGACAGCGATCTGTTGAAAGCAGTTCTAACAATAGAAGACAATGGACTTGAGAATGCGGCGGACCTGGAAATCAGGATGATTCGTTCTCATGAGGGTTTGAAACTAGCCCGCTGTTTCTACAGGGTTTATGGGTACACTTACGGGCTTAATTATGTATACGTACCAGATCATTTGAAAGCTTTAATAGAAAGTGGACGCCTTGTTTCAGCGGGCGCTTTTGACAGACGCGGGGAAATAGTAGCGCACGGAGCAATGAGACTCGATAGTCGGGAAAACCGTGTCGGTGAGTTGATTTCGTTGGCTGTAGATCCTAAATATCGAAGCGCCGGGCTTGCGGCGAAAATTCATAGACGGTTGGTGGATCATGCCAAAGATTTGGGATTGAAGGGTGTTTTTGGCGAGGCCGTCACTATACACTCCTATTCGCAGCGGTTATGCCACGCGTTGGGTGGCAAAGAATCAGCGATAATGCTCGGATATATTCCTCCATCCGACTACAAGAGGATTATTGCAGATGGTTTTCGTCAGCGGCAGGTGGCAATATTGTATTTTTTTAATTTTCAGAGATCGGCCCAGAGCGCCGAAATCTTTGCGCCTCTGAATTATCGGGACATTATTCAAAAGATATATACTCGTCTAGGTTTGCCGAGGGAATTTGGAGTCGAAACGGCTGTGCCATGGGGGGCTATGTGTGGAGAGACGGCGTTTCGCCTAACGGTTAATAGGGAGATTGGAATTGCTTCCATAATGCTGGACAGCTATTGTCCGGACACAGTAAAAATTGTCGAATTTAGATTGCTACAACTCGTTAAAGACGGTATCGAATATATTTACCTCGACATGCCTCTCGGTGATCCGCTAACGCCATATTTTGCGCAGGAATTTGAACTGTTAGGCTTTTTCTTTTCGGGTGTGATACCTTTTCTGGCAAAAGGAGACGCATTGCGTCTCCAATTCCTCAACACCAAAGAAGTCAATTTCGTCGGAGCGGTCATCGACTCCGAATTTGGTCGGGAACTATGCAATTATGTGATCTCAAAACGACCCTATGTATGAGTCAAGGCAATAGGGACTTGTACCCGTGTATATTTTGGCCTGCAAAAAAACGCGGAATGATGGGGTTGATAAAAAATGGTTGTAGTCTACATTCACGAGACGAAGACAGCCAATCAATTTCGAATTCAGAATTGTTTGCGCTTCACTGTTATATTCTGTTAATAACTTAGTGTGTCTGACGGGGCGCCGAATTCCATTTAATCACTTTAAATTTTTTATATTGCTAGGCCGGTTACAAACGCATTTTTACATAAAAACTGAAAGGGAGGCGGAATATTGGCCAGAATATTAGTTGTAGACGATGAAGCGCCTATCCGGGGTTTGTTACGCCAAGCCTTCGAAAATAGTAATTATGATGTTGTCGAAGCATCGAACGGGTCTGAGGCGGTTCGCATATATCGCGATGATGAAATTGATTTGGTTATCACTGATATCATAATGCCTGACAAAGAAGGCCTAGAGTTTATAATGGACTTAAAGGAAATAGATCAGGATGTTAAAATCATAGCCATGTCCGGTGGAGGAAGGCTGGAACCGCATTCCTACCTGCAAATGGCTTCCAAGTTTGGGGCTAAGAAAGTTTTTCAAAAACCGCTGTCAATTACTCTACTCCTGGCTGCGGTAAAAGAACTTCTTGAAGCGGACTGACCGGCAAGAGCCAAGTTTTGGTAATTAATCGATTGATAGAAAACGGTGATCCCAGCGTTTAGAGTCTCAACTAAACTCTTTGCTCAATTTCTCGATCCTTTGGATGAGAACAGTTGTGTTACGTACCCATTGGAGAAACCGATGCCCATGAAAGAAAATTTTGGGCTCAGTATGTTTCGCCTGTGACCGGGACTGCTCATCCAAGCCTGAACTACTTTTCGACTGTAATCATTGCGACCTGAAAGTGTCAAAGGAAGTTTTGCGCTGGTCCAGAAGACGTTCTCTCCATATGCGGCCGGTCCGGGGAAATGCAATTTCTTAATACGCTCTCCGAACGTTTGCCAACCAATTGGAAATTTTGCCGAATCGTGCGCCATTAGCCCCACCCCTGCCTGATTAGTGGAATGAGTCTGCGCTATTTTGCTTAATACAGGGCTTATCATTAACGCAGGAACCCGTTGTTTTTTTCGTTCAGTATTGGTCCATTTTAGAATCAGTTTGGCGAAGTCTGGAGCGGATTGTCCGACAACTCCAACCCGTCGGTCCTTTTCAGTGGCCGCAAATTCACGTTTGATCCAGTTCGTCTCTTTGAAATTGTGAGAATTTTCAGCCGAGATTGGATTGGGGAGACTCAACGAAATGATGCTCAATATAAAATATAAACATTGTACAAAAATAGAATGATCGCCCTTAATGGCCGATGTGAGTCTGTTCATATTTGAGATATCCTAAAAGCTTTAAAGAAATTACGCATGATAAAATTGATCGTCTCCTGATTAACATGGAAATTCTCGCGACCCTCGGCGAAAATGTATTCGTCCATCATGGGTCTGTAAATAGCGGCCATCTCAAAGGCAGGAAAGTAGCTAACATTGGAATGGCGCGACACGAATTCATCGGTGACTGCCCGAAGTGTTGACTTGGAATTGCAACTGGCGCTTATGACATCGCAGTCCGACCGGAATGTAGCCCAAAGATGGACAGGGGAAACGGTGACAATAATGTGACATTTTGGGTTGTGGGCGCAAAGAATGGTATAGATTCGTTCCATATTAGCAAGATTTTCCTCGTAACGGCTAACTCTGAATTCGTAACGGTCCATGTCGCCACCTTCGTTGACGTATGGTCCTGAAGGTAGACAGATTACTGAACCGTCGAATTTGTCCTGCCAGATTTCCGTCAATCCCAATGTAAGAATTAGTACCTCTGCGGTTTCCAGGACACGCCTTGAACAAATTACATGATGTTCGAAATCTTGCCGGGCTTCATCTATTGTTTTATATAGCACTATTCGCCGGTATGGATCTTGAATAACACCTGATTCGGGAGCGATCCACCAGCGGATTTCGGGATTGAATTTACCAAATGTGTACTCAAATATTTGAGCCATTGAGAACGTGTTATACAAGCGCTCCCACGCCGCTGACGCGTGTTTGGACGCTGGGTGCCCGGTTTCTTCAGTAATGTACGAGTATCCCTCTCGTATAAGGGCTGATTTGATTTCCCTTGCGAAACAGGACCCCATGGAAGCGATTCTGGTGGAACTGTCAATGCTAGGCCCACGGTACGGGGCCAAGGGAAATTCGCCTTTAGCCGGTGAGTTGTCATAAGATCCAGGCCAAACTTGCCATGATTTGAACTCATGGACCGGGTGAACATCTGAGCGAGACATGAGCAGCCTACCTAAACCAAAAACCGGATAAATTGAAATTCTTTATGCGCCATATTTTATCTGCCTTTGCGCATGCGCACTTATAAGTTTCATGAGATCGGACGCATTAAACTGGCCCAGGGCCCCTCTCAGACATTGCGATTCTCCAAAGCTTGTCAC